>JANQHS010000138.1 GCA_028282565.1 Cytophagales bacterium
CTACAAATCAAAAAAGCTGGACTTTGGTGTTTCGCAATTCAATTACTTCTTTCAGGACTACATCCTGGGTATTGCCGACACAAGTCTGGATGCCATGACACCTGGAGCAAGGGGTGTTAAGTACTATAGCAATACCAGCACAGCGCGACTTCATGGGTTCGAATTCTTTGGGCATTACTTCTTTTCAGAGAGAATAAGTGCATTAGCAACAGTCAATTACACTTATGGTGAGGACTTTGAACGGCAAGCATTGCCCTTCATACCTCCACTCAAGATTGCTTATTCAAATTTTGTATCTCTTGGAAAGATCAAGCTTCAACCCGAAGTGGTATTTGCAGCGGCTCAAAATAGGGTCAGCGAGAAGAATGTCGAATCACCCACACCTTCTTTTTGGCTATTTAACTTTCACTGCTCTAGAGAATATGAGTTAAAGGGATCTACACTCTCAGCAAGGATCGGCTTGGAAAATATATTCGACAACCACTACCGGGAACATATTGATTGGGGAGGTATCCCGAGACCCGGAAGGAACCTATATGTCGACCTTTCATGGAGGTTCTAATCCCTGATGATCAGCTTTTCCTGCCTGAGACCTGATCCGTCTTTGATCCGGATCATGTACAGGCCGGGTTCGATGAGGCTGGGGATCTTAATTTCCCTGAGCGCAATGATATCGATGTTGTATCGCTTCCCATCGCCTGAGATCAGTTCTATGTTGGATTCCGGTGAAAGTTCCAAACTGGTTTGAACAACAGTGCCATGAGCGGCAGGATTCGGGTAGATATTGAATCCTGTCAAGCCGGATTGACCAAAGTATACCCGATCGTTATCAGAATAAGTGTTTGACCCATCTTCATAAATAATTTTTAGCCTGTAATAGCTCAGTCCCTCAAAAGGATACAGATCCCGGAAGGCATAACTGGCGAAATGCTCTCCCCCGCCGATCGGATCCACGATTCCTATTTCTTCAAAGGCGATACCATCTTCAGACCTTTCGATCACAAAGGATGAAACCATTATTTCTGCAAAAGTCTCCCAATGTACGCTGACATGCTTATCCACGGCATCGGCCCCGAAGGAAAGAAGATCCACAGGCAAGGGGTTGGACAGCGATACTGAAGCCAGGGTGAAGGGAGAAAAGGAAGAGACGGCATTTTGGGTGGTTATGGTACCGGCAGCCGGCGTTCCGGTCGTGCCTCCATTACCTTCATCTTCCCAAAGAGCACCGTTCCACTTTGCGATCACAAGATCAGCAGGCACCAGAACAGTACCGCTTCGGCAATTCGAGCACCAACTCAGCGTAACAAAAACGTCGGAAGTTCCACCTACACGATCCAGGATCCAATATTCGGTCGCCGATGTATATAGTATGGTTGGATCATGCATGGATGTATCATATCCATCATCATCAGGGTTTGCAAAAAAGTATTCAGCTGAAAAGGTATCCGTCAGGGTTGAAGGAGCTGATATGCCTATCTCAGCCAGGATCGTATCATTTTTCCCTACCGGAAATACAAAAGCATCATTCCCGATCTTCCAAACAGGGCCCTGAACAAAACTAGCATTGCTTGAACCCAGGTAGTCTCCGTTATCGCCGAAGATCAGCACATTGGTCGAAGTAGTGCTGATAATGCCATCAACGAAGTTCAAGAATTGTCCACCGGTATTGAGCATCCAGGGAGTAGCGAGAATCAATTCCCCCGAACTCTTATTGAGAAAAACATCTCCGGCAAACCTTGATATTGCTCCGGTGGCATCAATGCTCTGATCAGTGGTTCCACCGAAGATCAAGGGAGAAGTACCGGCATCCAGATTGGCATTGATATCCACATCCCCCAATGACAGAAGAATCAAAGTGTTTACCTGTCCGTCATTGAGGGTGAGCAAGCCCTCTACAACAAGCGTATCTAAGTTTGTACCACTTAAACGATCCTCTGTACAACTGATATTGTCGATATCAACGTAGAGATCATTAAACCTGATCGTCGGGTTGGCATTGAAATCTATTGTCGCTGTCCTGAGCCCGCAACCGGAAAAGTCAGGGTCAAAATTTACCTCACCGTTGTTGTGGTTGAATGTTCCTCCATCGTGTCTGAATATTGTAAAATTGCTAGCCCAGGGCCCACCAATGTTGAAGGAGCCGGTTGGCGCGTTAAATGTGCCGTTGTACATGGAAAACCTGGAGCACCTTAAGTCGGTTGTGCCGGCTCCGGGAGAAAGCGCATTGCCGGATTTATCAATGAGTATATGAGAAAATCTTGAGGTTGATAGGTTATTATACTCTTGAATGTTACTCCCCGTAACATGGATCGTTGCCGTTCCGCCATCGGCCCCCGACTCAAGAAAAAGATCTCCCTCTACCCTAACCACACCGGTATTCACAAATCCATCTCTATGGACATAGTCATTCAATACGATCAGCGTGTCCCCGGTGGGAATATTAAATATATCCTCGGTGCATGAGATATTATCAACGTCAATTTCAAGATCATAGAATTGCATTTTTGGTACAGCGGTCAGTGACACTGAGGCGGTTCTGGTTCCGCAGCCTGCAAAATCCGGATCAAAGATCACCATACCGTTGTTATTGTTGAATGTTCCCCCTGAGTTATCCAGAAGTGTCACATTCGTTGACCAGGTCCCTCCGATATAAAGGACTCCTGGTGGAGCATTAAAAACACCATTGTAATGTGAGAATCTCGTACATCTGAGGTCTGTAGTTCCAACACCAGGTGAAAGCGCATTGCCCGATTTGTCAACAAGGATATGAGAAAATCTTGCTGTGGAGCTGTTATTGTATGTTTGGACATTGGCTCCCGTGACATGGATCGTTGCGGTTCCACCATCGGCTCCTGATTCCAAAAAGAGATCGCCTTCCGCCCTCACCACTCCGGTATTTACGAATCCATCCCTATGGGTATAATCGTTCAATACGATGAGGGTATCTCCGCTGGGAATATTAAACCTATCCTCTGTGCAGGAAATATTGTCAACATCGATCTCCAGGTCGTAGAATTGCATTTTCGGTACGGCAGTCAGTGATACTGAAGCCGTTCTGGTGCCACAACCGGCAAAATCCGGATCGAAAATCACCTGACCATTGTTGTTGTTGAATGTTCCTCCCGAATTGTCCAGAAGGGTTACATTCGTTGACCAGGTTCCACCTATATAAAAGACTCCTGTGGGTGCATTGAATATCCCGTTGTACAATGAGAATCTCGTACATCTCAGATCTATCGTACCCGCTCCCGGGGATAATGAATTCGCCGATTTATCTACCAGAATATGGGAGAACCTGGCAGTAGAAAGGTTGTTGTATTCCTGAACAGCTCCTCCGATCACATGAATGGTCGCTGTTCCTCCATCCGCCCCCGACTCAAGGAACAGATCTCCCTGAACACTGACCACCCCGGTATTCACAAAACCATCTCTGTGAGTATAATCATTGATCACAATAAGCGTATCGCCCGAAGGAATATTGAACCTATCCTCTGTGCAGGAAATATTGTCAACATCGATCTCCAGATCGAAGAACTGCATTTTCGGAGTGGCGGTCAGAGAAACCGAAGCTGTTCTGGTTCCGCAGCCGGAAAAATCAGGGTCAAAATTTACTTTTCCGTTATTATGGTTGAAAGTTCCTCCTGAATTATCCAGAAGGGTCACATTGGTGGCCCAGGTACCTCCGATATAAAAGACACCCGCAGGTGCATTAAATGTTCCGTTGTACAATGAGAATCTTGTACAATATAGATCTGTGGTTCCCGCCCCGGGAGACAGGGTATTTGCCGATTTGTCCACAAGAATATGAGAGAATCTTGCAGTGGAAAGATTGTTGTATTCCTGAACAGCTCCACCGACTACATGAATGGTCGCCGTTCCACCATCTGCCCCCGACTCAAGGAAAAGATCCCCCTGAACACTGACCACCCCGGTATTCACAAAACCATCTCTGTGGGTATAGTCATTGATCACAATAAGCGTATCCCCCGCAGGAATATTGAAGCGATCTTCCGTGCAACTGATGTTGTCAACATCGATCTCCACATCATAGAATTGCATTTTCGGAACGGCGGTCAGAGAAACCGAAGCTGTTCTGGTTCCGCAGCCGGAAAAATCCGGGTCAAAATTTACTTTTCCGTTATTATGGTTAAAAGTACCTCCGGAATTATCCAGAAGGGTGACATTCGTCGCCCAGGTACCTCCGATATAAAAATTCCCTGAAGGAGCATCAAACGTTCCGTTAAATAATGAAAACCTGGTGCAATAAAGGTCCGTTGTCCCGGCCCCAGCCGAGATCGAATTCCCTGATTTATCAACCAGAATATGAGAAAATCTTGCGGTTGATGAATTATTATATTCCTGAACGTTCGCACCTGACACATGAATTGTGGCGGTGCCCCCATCCGCTCCCGATTCGAGGAACAGATCGCCTTCCACTCTGATCACACCCGTATTTACAAAACCATCTCTGTGAGTATAATCATTGATCACAATAAGCGTATCTCCGCTTGGAATGTTGAACCTATCCTCCGTACAACTAATATTGTCGACCTCGATCTCCACATCATAGAATTGCATTTTCGGAGTGGCGCTCAGGGAAACAGAAGCTGTTCTGGTACCGCAGCCGGAAAAATCAGGATCAAAGAATACCTTACCGTTGTTGTGGTTAAAAGTACCTCCCGATTGATCGAGAATAGTGAAATTGGCTGCCCAGGAACCCCCAATGAACATTGAGCCCGGAGGCGCGGTGAAAGTACCATTGACTAAGCTCAGCATTTGACAGGCCAGATCCGTTTGTCCTAACCCCGGCCCAAAGGTTCCACCCGATTTATCAATAATAAAATGTGCGGTTCTGCCGGTGGTATTTTGACTGAAAAAATCCTGGTCGGTACCACCGTTTATATGTACGGATGCAAAGCCACCATCAGGCTCCGTTCCTGTATAAAAATCTCCCAGTATCCTCACTACACCGGAATACAGGAAACCATCTTCGTGCACAAAATCTCCCTCTACAATTAAAGTGTCACCTGAGGCTACACTAAATCGATCCTCTGTACAGCTGATATTATTGATGTTGGCGATAAAGTTCTGAAACCTGGCCTTGGGGCTATTGGCTACAATTGCCCTGACCGTTCGGGTACCACAGCCACTCAGCGATGGAAATAAATTTACAGTTCCGCCATTATGATTGAATGTCCCACCCGAAATAAATATCGCCGTAAAGTTGCCGCCATAGGTTCCGGAAATTTCAATTGTATCCGAGGTGCTTGTAAAAGCACCACCTGATAAGGTGTAAGTACCCTGGCTAATTAAGATCCTTGCTGTGCCTCCTGAAAAATTTCCATCCGCCTGAACAAAACCGGAAGTCCCGATATCGATCGTGAAGCTGTTTTGCGAAACCGTATTCACATATCCGGATCTAATACTGATTCCCTGAACATCTACATTGACGTCGATATTACAATCTCCAAGGCCACTCCCGTCAAAAATGGCGACATCACCGCTACCGGGGATACCTGCTCCTCCGGCACCACCCGAAGAGGACGCCCAATTGTTAGCGTCGTTCCAATTGGATGCAGCGCCAGCGATCCAAAACCTGTCCGCCCCAAAAAGAACAGATGGTGTCATTAAGAACAGAAGAATTCCTATGCGTAAAAGGTATTTCAATGGTCGAGCAGTTTATTATTCCAAAAATGAACAACCCCTTTTTTACGTGAAAAAAGGGGTCTTGGTTGTTTTATAATTGTTAATTCCAGCCTTCTGAAGAAGGAAACCCATATTCTAGGTCTTGTGCAAACCCTTTGATCTTCTAAAGTCAACCGAAACAACTTTGTATTCCGGACACATGGCTTCACTATCATGAACATCGGATGTCAGCAGGTTCACCATGATCTCGGGAAAATGAAAGGTTGTACTCAATACTCCGGGCTTTACCTCATCGGTGATCCTGGCCTTAATATCCACCTTCCCTCTGTCGGAAATCACGCAAACCATTTCTCCGTCCTTAATACCCTTGTCCGCCGCATCCCTAGGGTGGATCATGATCGTATCTTCCGTAAGGATGTCCACATTTGGGGTCCTTCTGGTCATGGTCCCGCAATTGTAATGCTCCAATTCGCGGTTGGTGGTGAGGATATATGGGAATTTCCTTCCATGATCCTCGATTTCCTGTGATTCCTTAAAAGGTTTGAAAAAGAATTTCCCCTTTCCCCTCTTAAAACTTTCGGTATGGATCATGTCGGAATCCGATCCATCCTCCTTGACAGGCCATTGTTTGCCATTCTCCCCAAGTTCATCCCATTTGACCCCTTTGAAAAAAGGCACGATCTGGGAAATTTCTTCGAGGGCGGTTTTTGGATCATAATCCGGTTGTTTATAACCCATTTTATTCATGATATCCACGACGATCTGACCATCGGACTTCGTGCCTTCCAAGGGCTCTACGACTTTGTTCACCCTTTGGATCCTTCTCTCTCCGTTGGTAAAGGTCCCGCTCTTCTCCAGGAAGGATGCACCGGGGAAGATCACATCGGCCAGTTTTGCAGTCTCTGTCATAAAAAGCTCTTGCACAACAAGTAGATCAAGACTTGAGAGCGCCTTTTTAACCTTTGAGGTATTGGGGTCGGTTTGGACCACATCTTCCCCCATCAACCAAAGCGCTTTGAGATCCCCCGCGATGGCCGCATCAAACATTTGGGGGATTTTATAACCGATATTCAGTGGAAGCTTGGCACCATAGAACGATTCATATTTTTGATGAACCTCAGGATCTGTGACATCAAGATATCCGGCACCCTGATGAGGCTGAGCGCCCATATCCGCGGCACCCTGTACATTGTTCTGTCCCCTCAAAGGATTCACTCCGACACCCCTTCTTCCTATGTTCCCGGTCAACATGGCAAGATCCGCTATTTGCATCACCGTAAATGTTCCCTGAGAATGTTCGGTCACGCCAAGACCGTGGAAAGACATGGCATTTCCCGCCTTGGCATAGATCTCCGCTGCCCGCCTGGCCTGCTCTCTTGGAACCCCGGATATTCTTTCCATCTCATCCATATCCAGGGACATGATATTGGTCCTGAATCCGTCGAAGTCCTCGCACCTTGTCCGGATGAATTCCGAATCCTCCCAGCCCTCGCTGAGAATATAGTACATCATCATATTTAGAACAGCCACATTTGTACCCGGTCTCAGTTGCAAATGAAGATCTGCATACCTTGCCAACTCAGTCCTTCTCGGATCGATGATGATCATTTCCTTTCCGGAAATCGCTGCCTGCTTGATCCTTGCCCCTGTGACGGGATGCGCATCGGTCGGATTGGCACCGATCACCAGCAT
>JANQHS010000139.1 GCA_028282565.1 Cytophagales bacterium
TAAAAATTGATCAGGAAGTCTTTGACTTTTTCGAGGCGTTCCGTCCTTCTCACCTTTGACTCCAAGGGATAAAAAATGAGGTATCCTTCCGGGTGAATGGAGAACCAATTGTTTGGAAAGACGATATCCGGAGAGGTATTATCCTCAGGCTGATCGAAAACCTCTACGTCGACATCCCAAGCACGGAGAGAATTGACAAAAACATCAAATTCACCCAAGGCGGATTGGGAAACCTCGTCGGAATCCTCTTCGAGATGCTCGCTCTGAAATGAATTCGAGATCATGGTTTCCGGATTGGAGCCAAAGAATTTTGGCCTGATCATCAGGAGTCTGTCAGCTAGCTGTTTCAATGTTGAAAATTAAAAGTTCAATGATAGTACAAATCCGAATTAAATTTCAATTATTTGTATGAGTCATCTGGCCCACTCTACAAACTGTTTTTTAATACTATATGGCTCCGGAAAAAAAGAAAAAGAAGGTATTTGTCCTTGATACCTCAGTCATCCTTTATGACCATAATTCCATTGATAATTTTGAGGAAAATGACATAGCCATTCCAATTACCGTATTGGAAGAGCTCGATAATTTTAAAAAGGGAAGCGATACCAAGAATTTTGCCGCGAGAGAATTTATACGCCGCCTGGACGAATTAGCCGGTAAGCATTCCCTGAAAGAATGGATCCCCCTCAATGGTCCGGGTAAGGGAAAAGTCAAAGTGCTTCTCAACGGTGATAAGGGTAACAGAACCAAGAATATTTTCACTGAGAACACAGCCGACCATAAGATCCTGAGTGCTGCGCTGGGATTAAAAGATACAGAACCCGAAAAAAGGGTTGTCCTCATTACCAAGGATATCAACCTCAGGGTAAAAGCCAAATCCCTGGAACTTCCTTCGGAGGACTATGAGACCGGGAAGATCAGGGAGGTTAGCGAGCTCTACACGGGGAAGAAAATTGTCGAGGGTATCGACCCAAAGTTGATCAACAAGTTATATAAAAACTCCTCCGTCAGTTGGAACGAGTTCTTCGAGGAAGAGCCTATCAAGAATCAGTATTTCATTTTTAAGAGCGACTCTAATTCTATTCTAGCGTATTATAATGGTCTTGACGGTTTCATTCATAAGATTGGCAAAAAGACCGTCTATGGGATCACTGCCAAAAATGCGGAGCAGACTTTTGCCATACACTCGATTATGCATCAGGATGTCAAACTGGTCTCGCTGACAGGCCTGGCCGGAACCGGAAAAACATTGATCGCCCTAGCATCTCTTCTTGAGCAAAGAAGAAGATTCAACCAAATATACCTGTCCAGGCCTATCGTTCCCCTGAGCAATAAGGACATTGGATTTTTACCCGGAGACATCAAATCCAAGATCAATCCCTATATGGAACCTCTCTGGGATAATCTGAAATTCATCCAAAGTCATTTCAAGGAAAAGGATAAGGAGTTTATTGCAATCAATGAAATGCTCAACTCCGAAAAATTAGTGGTCAATGCACTGGCCTACATCAGGGGTCGAAGTATTTCCAATATTGGTTTTATCGTTGATGAGGCTCAAAACCTGACGCCTCATGAGATCAAGACCATCATCACCAGGGCCGGAGATAATACCAAGATCATCTTCACCGGGGACATCAAACAGATCGATACCCCCTACCTCGATGCCCAATCCAACGGACTTTCGTACCTGATCGACAGATTTCAGAATCAGAACCTGTATGCCCATGTGAATTTGGAGAAAGGAGAAAGATCGGAACTTGCCAACCTGGCGAATGAGCTTCTTTAACCGGAAAGTTCCGGAAGCATTCCTGTTTCTGATCTGCCTAACGACCATTGCTTGCAGTCCCTCTAATGAGGATCCTCAAATAGGATTTCAATCCGGGGCGGTTTCAAGCGCACAGCCCATTGCTTCCGAGGTTGGAGCAGCGGTTCTCCAAAAGGGTGGAAATGCCTTTGATGCGGCAATCGCAACCCAATTCGCACTGGCTGCCTGCCTTCCAAATGCAGGAAACCTTGGAGGGGGCGGGTTTATTCTGCTCCGAGAATCCTCTGGAAAAACCAGATTCCTTGATTTCAGGGAAACAGCTCCTGAAAGAGCCTACCGGGACATGTACCTTGACAGCAATAGCCATGTGATCGTAGGGGCAAGCACTCTTGGGCCCCGGTCCTCAGGAGTTCCCGGAACGGTTGATGGCCTTTGGAAGATCCATGAGGAATATGGCAGTCTTCCATGGAGCGATCTCGTTCAACCGGCAATACAAATAGCCAAGGGTTACACCCTCCTTACAAGGGAGTCATACCTGGCAAACAAATATGCCAAGAATCTTGAAAAACAAAATGGCAGACCATTTTTCCTGCTGAAGGACAAGGGCAAATGGAGTCCCGGAGATTCGGTTTTCAACACCGATCTGGCATCAACGCTTCGACTGATCGCGGATTCCGGGAGGACCACTTTTTACCGCGGTTCGATCAGAAACCAGATCATCCGGGAAACCTCATTAAAAGGCGGGTTCTTTACGAAGAATGATTTCCTAGAATACGAATCCAGATGGCGCGACCCATTGGAGTTCACATACAAAGAATACAATATCGTTACCGCTCCCCTACCCAGTTCCGGAGGAATTGGCCTGCTGGGGATTTTGAGTATTCTGGAAGATCGTACTGTCTCGGACTGGGGTCCGCACTCACCAAGGACAGTTCATGAAGTGGTGGAAGCAGAAAAGATCTTCTATCACCAACGGGCTTTGGATCTGGGAGATCCCGATTATTACCCCGTCCCGGAGCATCTCTTATCAAAGGATTTTTATCGAAATGCCGGAAAAGAAATTTCAGACATGGCTCGGCCATCCTCAGCATTCAAGAGGCCAAAAATGGAATTGCGGGAATCTGTAGAAACCACACATGTGAGCATTGCCGACAAAGATGGAAACCTGGTTGCCATGACAATTACACTTAATGGAGCCTATGGTTCTAAGTTCTGCGTCCCAGGCCTTGGTTTTTTCATGAACAACGAAATGGATGATTTTAGCATCAAACCGGGAGTTCCGAATCAATACGGACTAACAGGTGGGGAGGCCAATGCCATTGAACCGGGAAAGAGAATGCTCAGCAGCATGACCCCCACAATCATTGAGAAAAACGGAAAACCATATATGGTCCTTGGAAGTCCGGGGGGATCAACGATCATCACCACAGTGCTCCAGGTCATACTAAATGTATTGGAATTCGGCATGCCGATTAAGGAAGCAGTAGACGCCAAGAGATACCACCATCAATGGCTTCCTGATTCTATCTGGATGGAACCCGGCCTTTTGTCAGGGGACGATTCTATGGAGCTGGTCAGGAAGGGACATGCGTTTAAGAAGGAAGAAATTCTAGGACGGGTGAATGCATTACTTTTAAAGGAGGGAAAAATCTATGCCGGACCCGACCGAAGATGGGATAATGCGGCAGCAGGTTATTGACAATTTGAAAACATTAATCCAAACCATCTTATTTCTTTTCGTGCTCACAGGAGCTTCTGCTCAGGAGGGGGAAGCGAAATTTCGATTAAATGTCGAAAGCTTCCTGTTGATCAAGGGCTCATCCAATATCAACAAATTCGAATGCCGCATTGACGGGGCAAATATTAAAAAAGAGATAGACGTGATCTATAAGGCGGATGGTCATGCCCTGGATTTTCACAAGTTCAGAATAGAATTGGAAGTCGATCATTTCGATTGCAGAAATGATATGATCACCTCTGATTTTAAAAAGAGCCTCAAAGCCGATCAATTTCCAGTTATGACCATTGACTTTGTGCGTATTATTTTTCCGAAAAACGATGACCCCTTCGAAGATATTTATCCGACCGGGATCTTCGCAAGGGTCAGCCTGACCGATCAAAAGAAGAAATACTATATCGGATTGGAAAGGGAAAGCCTCGAGGAAAGAAAAGTCAGGTTAAAAGGCAACCTGGCTGTTGATATGAGGGATTTTGGCCTTGAACCACCATCCAAAATGCTATCTCTGATCAAGGTGAATCCTCTCCTGGACATCAACTTCAGCCTCTCAATGACCAGGGTAGAACCTGAAAATTGATATGGATTTTTATGATGTGAATCAGTTTTGAAGCGTAAACGCCGAATTTATTTTGGGCAAATCCAAAACATAACTATTATGAAACTAAACATAACGCGCATCTTATTTTCTGCCTTGGTGATGATGCTTATCGCTTCAACTACTTGGGCACAAATCCAACCTGATCTTCAGTTTTTCAGGTATAGGGACCAGCGGGGAATCAATGTCTGGGAGGTCGATAAAACCGATACTGTCCCATTTGATCAACTAAAAATTCGAATCGGAGCCAACTTTTGGCAAGCATTTCAGTCGCTGAGCCATGAGAACGTATTAGGATCAGATACGGCCAATGGACTGGCTCCTATTGGACCAGGATTCAACCTAGCAACTGCCAATTTTAACCTTGACGTGCAACTCGAAGATGGTATCAGAGTAGCCGTTGAGTCATACATGTCCTCCAGGCACCACCCCGAGTTCTGGGTAAAGGGCGGATATCTGCAAGTCGATAAGATCACCATATTTGGTGAAGGAGCATTTATCGATTTCTGGACCAAGCACCTGAGAGCAAAACTTGGTCATATGGAGGTGAACTACGGTGATCAGCACTTCAGAAGGTCGGACAATGCAAACGATGCTTACAACCCATTTATGGAAAACTACATCATGGATGCATTTGCGACAGAGATCGGTGGTGAGTTTTACTATTTCACAGATCCAGGGCTGTTTGCAATGTTCGGTGTAACCACAGGTCTGATCAAGGGCGATATCAGTGATCCTGATGTTACAGGCACCAAAAAATCACCTTCCATACTGTTGAAACTCGGTTGGGACAAGCAGTTGAATGAAGACCTTAGGTTAAGGTTCACTGGTAGTTACTACGGAAACTCCGAATCACCAAGGAACACCCTATATGGTGGTGACAGAGCAGGGTCTCACTACTATGGTGTGATGTCAACTCCTGCATCAGTAGGAAGTGATTTCACCAACGGAAGGATCAACCCAGGCTTCTCCTACAACGTAAGTGCCGTCCAGATCAATGCTTTCGCTAAGTGGAAAGGACTTGAGTTCTTTGGAACTTATGAAACCGCTTCAGGAAAGAGTTCATCCATGGAGATCGATGAAAATGGCGCTGCTACTGAAGACAACAGGTCGGTAGATCAAATCGCTGCAGAACTGATCTACAGATTCTTGCCAAGGGAGCAACTCTTCATCGGAGCAAGGTACAACACGCTTTCAGGACAGTTTGCCGTAAATGCAACTCCATTTGGAGTAGGATTTAATAACCCCGATCAAAGCCTTGAGAGTACAGTAAATCGTTTGAGCGTAGCTGCCGGATGGTGGCCAACCAAAAACATACTAGCCAAGGTTGAGTATGTAGATCAAACCTATAGTGGAGATGGAATGATGAATACCCTTTTCGAAGACGGAAAGTTCGGTGGAATACTTTTCACAGGAGCAGTTCACTTCTAATATCAGGAGGATTTAAAAAAAAGAAACCCCGGCCTCGCGGTCGGGGTTTTTTATTTGCTTTGAGAACTACCTCTTAAAAACAAGTTTCATTTCCACTTCCACATCCTTTCCAACCTTTATGGTTCCCATCATAGCCGTGGGTGGCTTCATATCATATTCCGTCATGTCGATGGACTGCTTTCCGATACAGGTCACTTCGGTTTCAGACACCGAGCATTCCGCCGAGAGATCGACATTTTTTTTCTTCCCCGCCATTTCAAGGTAGGCCTGCCCTTTGATCAAATACTTCGACCCGCTTTTTTGAATATTTGCAGCGGAAAATCCTCCCTTGATCATCGGATATGATTCGTATTTAAATGCATCGTAAGTTTTTGAATCCATCAAACTCTTCCCGCTTTCAATATCTTCAACCTTCATGCTTAGACTCGCATTTTTTGCGGATTTCAGCTCGTTCTCAACAAACTCAAAAGTGGCGGTTCCTGACATTTTTTCGCATACCGATTCCCAGTCATGCATGCTGGAGGTACCTGAAATAGTCATGGAAGACTTACTCGAGATCAATTGGTTTTGCCCCATCACAAAAACCGGGATCAAAACCATGAGGAATGTTGAGATTTGTTTCATTGGATTAAAAGTTTGTTGCAAAGTGAAAGAATACTTCCTTTAATATTCAAATGAAAATCGATTTATCTGGACACCTGATCTCCACGACCACTCAGCCCCTGGGACTGGAGATCATATCTGCCTCCGGGGATGTTCTTAAGGACTCTAGTGGTAAAGAGTATTTGGACTTTGTATCGGGTATTTCAGTCTCAAATCTTGGTCATCAAAACCCCGGGATCAACAAAGCGATAAAGGATCAACTTGATCGATACACCTTTGCCATGGTTTTCGGTGAATACAGGCTTTCCCCGCAAATAGAGCTCGCAAATAAACTGGTAAAGATCTGTCCTGAGCGACTTGATTCGGTTTATCTGTTGACCACAGGATCGGAATGCAATGAGGCAGCGATAAAACTGGCCAGGAGATCTACAGGGAGATCAGAGGTCATTTCATTCAAGGGTGCCTACCATGGGAGCACTCTTGGGAGTTTGAGCATATCCGGTAACGAAAAGAAGAAGTCTTCTTTCAGACCCTTGGTCCCCGATGTGAAACAGATCAGGTTTAATCATATTGAAGATCTTGATCTGATCAGCAATGATACGGCAGCTGTGTTCATCGAACCAATACAGGGAGATGCAGGCATACGAATTCCTTCCACGGAATTCATGAAAAGCCTTAGGAGAAGATGCGATGAAACCGGATCCCTATTGATCTTTGATGAGATCCAAAGCGGGCTTGGGCGGACGGGCAAAATGTTTGCCTTCGAACATTTCCAGGTTGTACCCGATGTGCTTACCCTGGGAAAATCACTGGGAGGAGGAATTCCCTTAAGCGCCCTGATCTCCGGAAAGGAAATACTGGAATGCTTTCAGTCCGACCCGGAACTCGGCCATATTTCGACTCATGGAGGAAATCCCCTTGCTTGTGCTGCGGCCATTTCACTTCTTGATCAGATAACTCAGGAAGGTTTTTTGGATGAAGTGATGCAGAAATCGGATTACCTTGTTTCGCAATTGAAGCAGCTACCCTTTAAAAAGGTCAGACATCAGGGATTCTTTATTGCTCTCGAAATGGAAAATCCTCAACAGGTTCAAAAAATGGTACAAGGATGTCTTGAAAGGGGCTTGATCAGCTTTTGGTTCCTGTCATGTCCTGAAGCATTCAGGCTTGCTCCACCGCTGAACGTATCTTATGAAAACCTTGAGAAAGGAATTGAGATCATAAGAGAGACAATTCGGTCGATCAACTGATTATTCTTCTATTCCGTATTTCTCTCCGTATTTCCTGGCAAGCTCCTTTTGCTTGTCATTGAGATCTACGTTTCGGCCATCGATAAAGGCATGGGTGACCTGATTTCCCAGCATATCCAGGGCATCTCCGGTTGAAAGAAACAATGTAGCTGATTTGCCTTCTTCGAGACTGCCGTATTCTTTCTCAATTCCGACGATCTTTGCAGGGCTATAGGTGATGGCGGTTATGGCATCTTCATAGGCCAAACCATATGCTTTTGCTGATCCTGCAACAAATCCAAGATTTCTTTGGCCATCATGTCCCCGATCATAGCCAATGCAGAAGGTGACGCCGGCTTCTTTTAGAATAGCCGGTTGCCTGTAAACAATGTCGATATCATCCTCTTCTCGTGAGGGGTTGGAATGCATTTTTGAAAGGATCACCGGAATGTCGTTTTCCTTTAGAAAATCCTTCACCACATAAACTTCCTTTCCGCCCCGGATCACAATGGATTGGACCTGATAATTCCTGGCAAACCGCACCGCATCCATTATGGCTTTGGCATTGTCGGCTCTGATATAGAGATTCTTAGTCCCGTCAAAAAGTCCTCTCATGGACTCAAAGTTCAGATTCTTCGGAGTTTGGTTTTCTTTTTGACTATAAGCCCTGGCATCCTCAAAGTAGTTACCGAGAAGCTCCAGATCCTTCAGCTTCTTTTTTCTGGATTCGGCCTTTTGCTTTTCATCCATCCACCATCCATAGGAATTGACGTCCGG
>JANQHS010000145.1 GCA_028282565.1 Cytophagales bacterium
CAAATTTAAGATTCGGGTTTTTTTTGCCATATACTTTTTACTTGCGGGGCGAGAAGCCTGTCCCGACCCGATGTTAATCGGGATTGTTTCGGGAAGCCCCGGCCGACTCACATCAACCCGGATCAAATTTAAGATTCGGGTTTTTTTTGCCATATACTTTTTACTTGCGGGGCGAGAAGCCTGTCCCGACCCGATGTTAATCGGGATTGTTTCGGGATCACATCAACCCGGATCAAATTTAAGATTTGGGTTTTTATTTCAGCAATGCCAGGCTCTTCGCGATAATTGCTTTTGAATCAATCCCATATTTGGCCATTAACTCAGCAGGTGTTCCGCTTTCGCCAAAAGTATCCATGACAGCCACCATGTCCATTTCTGTTGGGTGCTCCCGCGAAAGGAGGGAGGCAACACTTTCTCCCAAGCCTCCTGCTCGTTGGTGCTCTTCCGCGGTGATCACTTTTCCTGTCTTTCTAGCGGAATTAAGGATGATCTCTTCATCCAGAGGCTTGATCGTATGAATGTTGATCAGATCGACTGAATAACCCTCGCTCTCCAATTGATCCGCTGCGATGATGGCTTCCCAAACCAAATGGCCTGTGGCAATGATGCTTAGATCATTTCCCTCTCGAATTTGAACGCCTTTGCCGATTGTGAAATCATCATTCAGGGAAGTAAAATTGACCACCTTGGGACGACCAAACCTGAGGTAAACAGGCCCCTTCCATTGATGAACCGCTTTAGTGGCGAGAATGGTCTGATTATGGTCGCAGGGATTCACGACGGTCATATTGGGGAGCATCTTCATCATCCCCAGATCTTCCAGCATCTGATGGGTGGCGCCATCCTCTCCCAGGGTCAATCCGGCATGTGAAGCGCATATTTTGACATTTTTTTCCGAATAAGCTACCGATTGACGTATCTGATCATATACCCTCCCCGTTGAGAAATTTGCGAAGGTTCCGGTGAAGGGAATTTTGCCACCTACGGCCAGGCCGGCAGCCAATCCGATCATGTTGGCTTCTGCCACACCCGCCTGAAAAAACCTCTCAGGAAACTCCTTTTCAAAAGCATCCATTTTGAGTGAACCCGTCAGGTCTGCACAGATCGCAACCACGTTGGGGTCCTGTTTTCCCAATTCGTGAAGCGCGATCCCGAATCCCGATCTGGTATCTTTCTTTTCCAAAGTCTCAGTATTGACCATATTAGAATAATTTGATTTTGGTTGCCGCCTGAGGGCGGATTGAAAAGGTTTTTATTGAGGTAAACCTACTTCCCTGCGAACCCTTGGCCCTAAAGACCACTTTGTAGTTCCCGGGTTGAAGGTTATAACTTCCCTGATTATAAAAATTCATGATCCAAACATCCGGTTTTCCAGGAGCTACCTGGTAAACAGCCCCGACTCCCTTACCTCCATCCATGATGGTCATCAGGCCCGGCGCCTCGATCGTTAGGGTCTTAGTTTCGTGATTTTTTATCTGAACACCTGCAAATCTTGTCCTTGGGTGGGTTAGCACTTCAATATCATAGGTTCCTGTCAAATACCTTTCCTGGCGTTTGAATTCCTGGACATTTATGATCCTGGGGTCATTTTTCTTTCTGATTAGAACTTCAAGGTTCTTATAACCATTAAATCCCCTGCATTTAAAGCTCAAGTATCCTGTTGCTGCCTTTATTTGAAGCTTTTTGGTTTCTCCTCCTGTAAAATGAACATTGGTCTTGCGAATGGGAGGGATGGTTGAAACAGTAATGTTGTAGTCGATAACGGGGTCCACCTTAAGAGGGTCGGGTTTGCCATCGGGTCCTAAATAATGAATGATCTCCTCAACCGTATTTCCGGTGAAATTGTTGTAGAACGCCACGGGAATATTTGTCTCGGTTGGCTTGTCGCTGTCATCCATGAGTTCAAGAATTACTGTGGCAGGTTCTATGGACTGGTTGAGTGCCGTTTCAAGCGCATCCTTAAAATTATCCTGGCTTTCGGCATTCAGATAGGTTCCAAGACAATTGAAATCATCGAGGTATTTATCATCCATCCCAATTCCGACAATAAAGGGTTTTAGGAAGATGTTTTTCCGCTGAAGGTTTAATGAAATAGCACATGGGTCGCCATCACATGATTCGAGGCCATCGGTAATGATAATGATGATATTCCTGGCATTTGGATCATCAGGGAAATCGCTGCCAGCTTTTTCAAGTGAACGTGCAAGTGGTGTGGTCCCTTTTGGTTTGATCTTCTTAAGTCTTTCCTTTATGGCATCTTCATTATTGGGAGCAAAAGGAACTTCCAGCTTTGTGTCTTCACAGTTTTGCTCTTCTTTCAGGTATTGATGCCCATAGGCCCTCAAGGCCAATTCCAGTTTGGGAGTTCCTTTCAGGTCATCCATCACCTCACTGAGAAGTCTTTTTGCTGCCTCGACCCGAAATTCTCCCTCCCAGCGGCCCAGCATAGAGCCTGAAGCATCAAAAAGGAAAAGAATTCTAGTGGTTTTATCCTCAGGTGAGAGATGTTGTGCCTCAAGCCTGAGAGTTATTGAAAAGAAGAGTATGGTCAGAAGAACTAACCTCATTAATAGTCGCCCATGGTTTCCTTAAGTTGGGCCAGTGCTTTTTCCGCTTGTTCATCATTGGGTGGGACTCCATGCCACTTATGAGTACCCATCATAAAGTCTACACCGAAACCCATTTCCGTTTTCATCAGGATAACGATCGGTTTTCCCTTGAATCTGAGCTTCTGAGCATTTTGAATTGTCTCAGCAAGCTCCTGAATATGATTGCCGTCGCAAACCAGAACTTCCCATCCAAACGAACTATACTTTGCGTCCAGATCGGTAAGTCCCATAATGTCACTTACATCGCCGTCAATTTGTCTGTTGTTCCAGTCCACGATCCCGATGATATTGTCGATCTTGTTTTGGGCCGCAAACATCACGGCTTCCCAGATCTGTCCTTCCTGTTGTTCCCCATCCCCCATAAGCACGTATACCGTATGATCGTCTTCGTTGAGTTTTTTGGAAAGCGCAGCTCCATTGGCTACGGATAATCCCTGCCCTAAGCTCCCGGATGCAACTCTGATGCCAGGAAGATGCTCTTCGGTTGCAGGATGCCCCTGTAGCCTGGAATCGATCTTTCTGAATGTCTTCAGCTCTGATGTGGGGAAATAGGAGGTGGTTCTTGAAAGCGTACTGTACCAAACCGGGGAAATATGCCCGTTCGAAAGGAAAAAAAGATCTTCATTGTTCCCTTCGGGATTGAATTGGTCCTTATCAATTTTCAATACCTTGCCATAGAGCAAGGCGAACAGATCCGCACAACCCAGGGAGCCACCGGGATGGCCGGATTTTGCTCCATGGGTCATTCGTATGATATCTCTCCGGATCTGAGTGCTGAGATCCAGAATATTGCGAAGTTCATCTTCTGTGAGGTAGGGCATAAGGCAAAACTAAATTTTAATTCGAAAACGGATCTTCCAACTACTTTAGGATCTGGGCGGTATGATCTTTCGTTTTAGCCTTTTCTATGATCTCCTCAAGATTACCATCTTCATCAATGATAAATGTCTGCCTTGCTGTGCCCATATACTCCCTTCCATACATGCTCTTCTTGACCCATGTTCCGAAGATCTCGTGAATACTCAGATCTTCGTCCGAAATAAGGGGAAAGGGAAGATCAAATTTATCCTTGAACTTGTTGTGTGATTTTATCGGGTCTTTACTGATGCCGATCACCTGGACATTGGAGTTCAGCAGGTCGTCGTAATGATCTCTGAGGTTGCAGGCCTGAGCTGTACATCCAGGAGTGTTGTCCTTGGGATAGAAGTACAATGCAACCTTTTTACCCTTGAAATCACTTAATGATACATATTCATTATCACCGATAAGTCCTTTAAAATCAGGAACTTTATTTCCAATTTTTAATCCCATAGTTTAATATTTTTTAATAAATTCATTTTTGTTTCCCGCCTGGTCTTCTATGACCAATTTGAAGTCTCCTTTGAACGCGCCGATCTCTTCTTTCCTTCTGGAGATTAAAATCGACTTTTTTGCATCGAACTCCATCATGATCCATTCACCGTTCAACTCACCCCGGTAATTCTTGATACCAGACATCTGATCCTCAATCTTGAATCTTAGCCTGCCCCATCGGTTTCCAAGATATCGAATGGAGGGTTTGACCGTGTCTTTGGCGACTGTGAATTTTCCGAAGGATTTGGTGCTGAAAACCAGTTTGTCATCTTTCCAATAACCGCCGACGAAATCCATTGTTTTTCCATAGAGAATATATGCATGTGAATTGGCTCTCCCAAACGATGTATCACTGATTGTCCATGTGACTTTGATGGGGGCGCGAAGCGGGGTTAGATAATTTGCCAACTCTATCGATGCGGAGTCATGATCCAATTTCAGCACCACGGTGTCGAATAGAGATTTTCGAAAGAAATCGATCTGCAGATCATTGGAAAAAAAAGAGAATTCAACAGCCGGGGGCACCAAAACCTTATGGTCAAAGCTTTTGGATTGATCTCCCAGGGTAATGCTGTCCAGGATCATTTTTCGCAGATCCCAGAGATGAACGAGCTGTCCCTTCTCTACATAGCTTGGTTCAAGCTCAAATTTCAAATTCCCCGAGTAAAGATAAAGAGGGGTCTCCTGTGATTTTCCCCTGGTCATGATCTTAAGAAAGTACTTCCAACGTTTACATTCAAAGGAAAGGGAGTCTTTTGGAGCGGCGCTTATCACAATTGCCTGCTGGTTGGCCTGGTCGTTTTTAAAGTAAAATGATCCTTTGGACTTGTTTCCCATGGCGTCAATTAATTCGAAGGATAGCTCATGGGATTTGGTATCTTCAAGCTCGATGACTCCCTGCCTTCCATTGGATCGATAAAAGGGAAGGAGGTTCCCTGTTTCCTTATGGACCCTGTGAAACCACCTGTTTCTGGTAACAAGAGAAGGAAAATCTACATGAAGATTAATGAACCTGGTCAGCAGGACAGGCAAGGAATTTATTTTTGCAGAAAAGATCTCTTTTCCGTCTAAATACAGATTGTATGCCTGTATCCCTGTCCTGTTCCAGTTTCCGGACATTTTATCATAACCCTTGAATTCAAGCGCAAATGGCCCATTAACCTTCAGGGTGTCTTTGATATAGTAGGATCCGGAAGAAGAATTTCGATAACATCTCAACTCCTTTGAAACGCCGACGCCGTCGATCTGTGTACTTGGGGATTTGGGAATCACTTTTATGGCCTGAATTATGGGCGGTGCGCTGTCCAGAACCTCGGTAAAACCGAACTCGAGAGGGTTTAACTGTCTGTTCTTTTCATCTCGGATCTCGAAATGGAGGTGGGGTGCCGCAGAAAATCCGGAATTACCCGAAAAGGCGATGATCTCTCCCTTTTTGACCGGGAATTCCAATTTTCCGGGAAAGTAATCCATTCGATAGCTCTCTTTTTCGTATTGCATATCAAGGGCCATATTCTCCAATTCGGGAGCAAATTTTTCGAGATGTGCATAGACTGTGATGTATCCATTGGGATGAGTGACATTCAATCTTTTTCCATAACCGGTAGGTGATATGGAAACTCGTGAGATGTAGCCGTCGGCAGCAGCGTAGATCGGAAGCCCTGTTTGTCCCGCTGTTTTGACATCAATGCCACCATGAAAATGCCCCCTCCTGAGCTCTCCCATGGTCCCGGCCAAAAAATTGACTTTTCCTGGGTTAATTGGGAACTGAAAATATTGGGAATCAGGGAATTCAACTCCTTTAAATCCGGATGCGAAAACGATGAGGAGAAAAAGAATTCTACCTGACCTCAAAGTCCATAAACTTTTTGTCTTCGATAAATCCCTGAAGTCGATCTCCCATCTGGACCGGTCCGACTCCTTCCGGGGTGCCTGTATAGATCAGGTCTCCTTTTTTTAAGGTCATATATCTTGAAACAAAACAGACAAGTTGATCAATAGGGTAAAGCATCTCGGCTGTGTTTCCTTTTTGGACCAACTCACCATTCTTCTTCAAGGAAAAATTGACGTTCTGGATATTCCCAAATTCGGTAACAGGAACAAAGTTGGAAATAGGGGCGGAGCCATTAAACCCTTTAGCCAGCGTCCAGGGCAATCCTTCTTTCTTATATTTTGATTGGAGATCCCGTGCGGTAAAATCTATGCCAAGCGCCATTTCCCGGTAGTAGGTATGGGCGAACTCAGGGGCAATATCCTTGCCTACCTTGCAGATCTTCACTACAATCTCTACCTCATGATGCACATCCTTTGTGTATTCGGGAATGTAGAAGGAATCGTTGTTCCTGAGGATGGCAGAGTCGGGTTTGAGGAAAACCACCGGATCACCCAGGTCCTTATTGCCCAATTCCTTAATATGTTTTGCATAATTTCGCCCGATCCCAATGATCTTCATATTGTATAGATGAGTTTTCGAAAAGGAATTTTTCTCTCTTTCTCCGTTTTGGCAATGTTATCATCTTCGTGTAAGAAACTCAATTCTTCCACCCTTTTCCTATCCACATTTTGTCCGGAATGTAAGCCGATGATCGAAACTTCCATAAAAGAATTTGAAGGTGTACATTATGCCAGCGTAGACACCGGTAAAAACTCCGTTGTTTTTCATTATGAGAACAGTTCAACCGTTCCAAAAGTTGAAAACTGGCTAAAAAGCAGGGGGTTTATGTCGGATACGCTGAATGGGGCCGATACGCTGATCTCTCCGGGGGTCAAGGAATGCTGTCAGTCGCCCTAGCCTTTTCTCAAGGATAGAATTTCCTTGGTGAGGATTTTTTTGGTGTCCTGTGGAAAATCGGATTTCATGATCCAGTCATAATACTGCGGTTCTTTGCCGAATACATCCTTCACCTTTTTTCCCTTGTATTTACCAAAATTGAAGTTCAGATCTCCATCCTTATCCCTGCTCAACCTTCCCGCAAGGTCAACCATTTTCCCAAAACTATATAGATGCAAGTCTTCAATTCTAGAGCTAAGAGGTGGGAGATCGCTGTTCGGAGGTGAGGTTCCCTGGTATTTCTCGACCTGAGACATAAGGATCTCTTTGGTCGCATTTACATCTGCCATGGCATCATGAGCGTCTACAAGGTCCTTTTGGCAATAGAATTTATATGCTGCCGTCAGACTTCTTGGTTCCATCAAAAAAAAGAGCCTTTGGGAGTCGACCAATCTTCTGTTGTGAAGAGAAAACTCGATATCGGCTCTGGCAAACTCCTCCATAAGAAGGGGGATATCAAATTTGATATGGTTATAGCCTCCCAGATCGCAATCCTTAAGAAACTGGTTGACCTCTTTGGCGATCTGAGGAAAAGTCGGCGCATCCTGAACCATTTCATCCGTTATCCCATGGATATCCGAAGAACTCGTGGGGATCGGGATCTGGGGATTGACCAACTTATTGTACTCCGTTTCCTCTCCGTTAGGAGAAACGCGGATCATAGCGATCTGCACTATTTTGTCCCGAAGAATATTCGTTCCTGTGGTTTCCAGATCAAAAAAAGCCAAGGGCTTACTGAGTTGAAGGGACATTTAATTCGGTATTAGTGAGTTCGCCAATGTCTTAAGGTCCATACCCCCGAAATTCCCGGAACTCATAAGCAAGAGGTTGGCATTTTCAAAATCCTGATTTCTAAGGTAGTTTTCCAGGGACTTCGGATCTGTGAATACTTCAAGGTCTTCTCTCCCGAAACTGTTTTTAAGCAAGGAAGGGTCAAGGCTCGCCTCTCCTTTCCGCTCCAACACATCTGGATCAAGGAAGATTATGGGCAGGTCTGCTGCGGCAAAGCTGTTTTCATATTGGGAAATGAATTCTTTGTCGAGGCTGCTGAAGGTATGTAGCTCCATACAAGCGATGAGCTTCTTATCAGGAAATTGCTCTTTGACCGCTTTGGTAGTCGCCTGTAATTTGGAAGGGGAGTGGGCATAATCCTTAAAGACAAAGTGGCCATTTTTTTGAAGGATAAGCTCAAGCCTTTTCTTGGCTCCCTTAAAAGTGGATATGGCTCTGTAAAATACATGGTCATCTATCGCCAGTTGTTTACAGACGGCTCTGGCGGCACTGAGATTGCTCAGGTTATGCTCTCCAAATATCTCCAATGGGACTTCCCCGTTTTCCTTGGTGATCAAATAGGTTTTTCCATCCACAATCTTGTGAGGATGAATTCCATATTCGATCGGGTAAACATCGTCGCGTTCTTTGCGGCCAATGACGGTGGCAATATCATCATCCTCATTGAAGACCAGCACGCCTCCTTTGGGTGTGGCGTCGGCAAAATCTTCGAAGGCTCGAACATATGCCTCTATCGTAGGAAATACATTGATATGGTCCCACCTTACCCCGCTGATCAATCCAAGGTGATGTTCATAAACCAGAAACTTAGGCTTGCTCTGTATGGCAGATGAAAAATATTCATCCCCTTCAACAATAATTGTGGGAGCATTATCGGATAACCTGACCGAGATCGGAAAACCTTCTACGTCGGCACCGACGAGGTAATCAAATTCCTTTCCCGCATCCCTCATCACATGCATGATCATGGCCGTAATGGTGGTTTTTCCATGACTTCCCCCGATCACAATTCGTTGTTTATCCTGGCTGTTCAATCGGACGAACTCCGGGAATGATAGTACCGAAATACCAAGCTCAAGGGCTCTTTGAACCTCAGGGTTGTCCTTGCGGGCGTGCATTCCAACGATCACAAGGTCTATATCTTTTGTGATCTTATTTGGATCCCATCCGATATCTGCAGGGAATAGTCCCGCGTCATGCAGTTTGGATGCGGCGGGATCAAATATCGAATCATCAGATCCGCTAACCTGATAGCCGAGCTCATTTAGGTTGATGGCTAGGTTATGCATTACGCTTCCACCTATGGCTACGAAATGTACTTTGTTTACTTTCTCAATCATTTAGAACGGGTGCGGTCAAAGATAGAAATTTCGCATACCTGCTTCAAAGTGGAAAAGTTTAGGGGATGTTTAAAAGTTGTGGAAGACAAATTTCAAATGGGGAAAAAGTGTCGAAGGTGATTTCTTTCTTTGCTTCATGGAAGATAAAAAGCGCGCCTTATCATCGATGCAATTGAGCAAATCAGGGGAAAATATTCTTCACACACTTGGAAAACTACCTCCCCAGGCTATTGAGCTTGAACAGGCCGTTCTCGGAGCTCTAATGCTCGAAAAGGATGCATTGACCGAGGTCATTGAGATACTTCAACCTGAGAGCTTTTACAAGGATGCCCACAATCGGATCTACAATGCGATTAGGACACTCTTTTCCGAATCCCAGCCGGTAGATATGCTTACGGTCACCAATCAGTTGAAAAAAAGCGGAGAGCTTGAAACGATCGGCGGGCCATTCTATGTCACGGAATTAACCCAAAAGGTCAACTCTGCAGCGAACATCGAATACCACGCCAGGGTGATCCTGGAGATGGCCATCAAAAGGGAATTGATCGCGATCAGCTCAGAGGTTCAGAAGTCGGCATTTGAAGAAACCACAGACGCGCTTGAGCTTTTGGACCATGCCGGTGCTCAGATCTTCGAGGTATCGGATCGTAACGTGCGAAAGGATTATTCCAATGTGAAGGATCTTATGGCAAGGGCCATTGATGAGATCCATCAGAAAAAGGATCAGGGGGATGGCTTGACTGGCGTCCCCAGTGGATTTACCGAATTGGATCGTGTTACATCAGGTTGGCAGAAGTCAGACCTGATCATCCTGGCCGCAAGGCCCGGAATGGGTAAAACGGCCTTTGTACTTTCCTGTTTGAGAAATGCAGCGATCGATCATCAGATCCCGGCTGCGATTTTTTCCCTAGAAATGTCCTCGATACAGTTGGTAAACAGGTTGATCGCCGCCGAGGCAGAACTTCCAAGCGAGAAGATCAGGAATGGAAAGATCGAAGAATACGAAGAGGAGCAGCTCTACGAAAAGACCAAGAAACTTGCCAACGCCCCGATTTTTATCGATGATACTCCAGGACTCTCCATACTGGAACTTCGGGCCAAAAGCCGAAAGCTGAAGCAGCAACATGATATCGGTATTATCATCGTGGATTATATGCAATTGATGACGGCCGATCTCAGCAAAAAAGGAGGTAACCGTGAGCAAGAGATAGCATCGATTTCAAGATCATTGAAAACGATTGCCAAGGAATTGGAGATCCCGGTTATCGCACTTTCTCAGTTATCAAGAGCCGTGGAGACCAGGGGCGGCGATAAAAGACCGCAACTTTCCGATCTCCGGGAATCGGGTTCGATCGAGCAGGATGCTGATCTGGTGACATTCATTTACCGCCCCGAATACTATAATATCAACGCTGACGAAGAAGGTGATCTGGAAGGGCTGGCCGAATTGATCATAGCCAAGCACAGAAATGGTTCGACTGCGGATGTGAAACTTCGATTTATCGGTCAATACACCAAGTTTGTGGATTGGAATGACTTTGGGTTCAATTCAGGATTCAATAAGGGAAACTATGGGCAGTTCAGCGGTGGATCTGTTGTGATCCCAAGCAAGATCAACAAGAACAAGGAAGGAGAGGAGCCTGATTCCGAAGCTCCGTTCTAATCCGTTTCGAATTCAATATTCTGCATCAGGGCGGATATCTCGCTTTGGGTTTTGTTATCCTTCAGGTTTTTGGACAATTCCAAACCCTTGTCCAGGATCAAAAGCGCATTTTCATAGTCGGATTGCTCCGAAAGCAATTTTCCCAGGGAATAATATGAAGGCAGGTAATCGGGTTGGGAGTTGATAACTTCCCTGAGAAGTTCGATAGCTCTGTCTGAATTCTCTTCCTGCAGTTCCATTGCCAGGGCATATTTGAAGAAGGAGTCTTCGGGTTTTTCCGCCATTGATTTTTCCAAAAAACTTATTCTTTTCTCCTTGCTCGTCATACTTCAACTTGCCTTTAATGATTAAATTGCGCCCCTAAGATTTAACCCCAATTTTACTTTTTTATGAATATTCTGGTTTGCATTAGCCATGTTCCGGATACCACCACAAAAATCAAATTTACTCCGGATAATAAGGAATTGGACAAACAGGGAGTTCAATTCGTCATTGGACCCTATGATGATTTTGCACTGGCAAGAGCCGTGGAGATCAAAGAGCAGATACCCGGCACCAAGGTGACGGCCTTGAATGTTGGCGAAGCGGATACCGAACCTACAATTCGAAAGGCGTTGGCAATCGGGGCAGATGATGCGATAAGGATCAATGCCCGTCCAACGGACTCGGTGTTCGTCGCAAAGCAGATCTATGAGATCGCTAAATCGGGTGATTATCAATTGATCATGATGGGGCGCGAAACCAGTGATTATAACACCGGGGCTGTTCATGGAATGGTGGCTGAAATGTTGGGATGGCCAGGTCTTTCCCCTGTGATGAAGTTAGAGCTCAACGGAGAGAACGTTTCTCTTCAAAGAGAGATTGAAGGTGGTCATGAAGATATCGAGACTTCGCTTCCGATCGTGGTCGGATGCCAGGAGCCCATTGCCGAATGGAAGATCCCAAATATGAGAGGCATTATGTCTGCAAGGACCAAACCTTTGGAGGTCAAGGAAGCTGTTTCGGCCGACCCTAATGTCGTGTCCGGCAACTATGAGCTTCCGGCGGAGAGATCGGCATGCAAAATGATCGATCCTGAAAATGTAGGAGAACTTGTAGAATTATTGAAGACCGAGGCAAAAGTTATATAAAAAGATGGGCGTATTAGTATTCATTGAAACGGAAAACGGACTTCCCAAGGGAAGCTCTTTAGAGGCTGTAAGCTTTGGAAAAAAGATCTCCGAGTTGGAGGGTGGTGAAGTTGTAGGGTTATGTCTTGGATCTCTGGATGGATCTGCCGCGGAAACGATCGGAAAAGCCGGCGCCACAAGAGTCCTGCATGATGGAAATTCGGAATATGACAAAGGATTGATCGCTCCAACATCTTCTGCGGTCTTTGCTGCCATGGAGTCGACTGGAAGCAATTATGTTGTTTTTGCCAAGGGTTCCCTTTCTGATGCCGTGGCGGCCAGAGTAAGTATTAAGGCCAATGCCAGTTTGGCATCAAACCTGATTTCGGTGCCCACAAAAGCCGGAGATGGGTTCAAGGCTCAACGGAGTATTTTTACCGGCAAGGCCATTGAAGAAGCAGAAGTCAAAGGTGGAAAAGTGATTTTTTCGATCAAAAAAGGTGCTGTTGAACTATCATCAGATGGAAGTACGGCTTCGATTGAATCGACTAGCTATGCATTGAATGAAGCTGACCTCAAGGTAAATGTTTTGGGATCACACAAGGCAGAAGGAGATGTTTTGCTTCCGGAAGCCGACATCGTTGTTTCGGGTGGAAGGGGCATGAAAGGCCCGGAAAATTGGGCTATGGTTGAAGATCTTGCCAAGGCCTTTGGAGCGGCAACAGGTTGTTCCAAACCGGTCTCCGATATGGGATGGCGCCCTCACCATGAGCATGTCGGCCAAACCGGCGTTAAGGTCAGCCCAAACCTCTATGTAGCCATTGGCATCTCGGGTGCTATTCAACATTTGGCCGGTGTAAATTCTTCAAAAGTGATCGTTGTGATCAATAAGGACCCCGAGGCACCCTTTTTTAAAGCCGCGGATTATGGGATTGTGGGTGATGCTTTTGAAATTGTTCCTAAATTCACTGATGCTTTAAAAGGAGCAAACTAGTTTTTTGGAAAAAATAGAACTCGAGATTCTTGGCTTATCAAGTAGCCAGACCGCTACCGGATCATTTGCACTTGTATTGGGTGAAATCGATGGCAAAAGGAGATTACCCATCATCATTGGCATGTTTGAGGCACAGGCCATAGCGATGGAAATTGAAAATATTGTTCCAAACAGGCCAATGACCCATGATCTGTTCAAGTCCTTTTCCGATAAATTCGATTTTACACTCTCCGAGATATACATCTCCGATTTGAAAGAAGGTGTGTTTTATGCCAAAATCAAATGCAGTCGGGATGGAGAAGAGTTCGAGATCGATTCCAGGCCTTCTGATGCGGTTGCCATAGGATTGAGATTTGGCGTTCCGATATTCACCAATGAGTCGATCCTTGAATACGCGGGAATCACAATGGAAGAGGAAGAAGGGCAGACGGAAATCACCAATTTGACAGGGGGAAGCCCCAAAAAAGAGAAAGAAAAGGAGCAGGCCGGCACACAGGAAAGCATCAAATCCGCATCCAGGGATGAGTTGAATCAAATGCTCGCCGATGCCATAAAAAATGAGGAGTACGAAAGGGCAGCAGCGATTCGGGATGAACTAAACAAAAGAAACTGATCCCATCCCTGTGGATTACTTAAGGGCAATATTCGGCCTAGCGGTTTTTATTGGAATAGCATATCTGTTTTCCGAGAACAAAAAGGGAATACGCTGGGACCTCGTCGGTATCGGAGTTGGTTTGCAGATCGTTTTCGGCCTGCTGATCCAGTATGTGCCCTGGATGCATGTGGCTTTTCAAACGATGAGCCATGCGTTTGTCAAGGTTTTGGACTTCTCCATTGATGGGGCTTATTTCCTTTTTGGAGATCTGGCCAAAAACAGCGATAGCGAATCCGGACTAAAACATAACCTGGGTTTCCTTTTTGCCTTTCAGGTCCTTCCCACCATCATATTCTTCTCAACATTATCCGCAGGACTCTATTACCTCGGAGTGCTCCAGAAGGTGGTTTACGGAATAGCCTGGGTCATGGCAAAGACGATGAAATTATCTGGAGCTGAAAGTCTGTCGGCAGCGGGCAATATTTTCCTTGGTCAAACAGAGGCACCGCTGTTGGTCAGGCCCTTTATTCCCAATATGACCCGTTCGGAGATCATGTGTCTTATGACGGGGGGTATGGCGACCATCGCCGGAGGCGTTTTGGCGGCCTATGTAACTTTTCTTGGCGGGACTGATCCGGTCGCAAAAACACGTTTTGCCTCTTTTTTGTTGAGCGCTTCAATCATGAATGCACCGGCGGGCATAGTTCTGGCTAAGATCCTGGTTCCCGAATCCAATCCGGATGGGGTCAATTCAAACCTGGAAGTCAACAAGGAAAAGCTGGGCACCAATCTCCTAGATGCCATCACAACAGGTGCTGCACAGGGTGTGAAACTTGCGGTTAATATCGGTGCAATGTTGCTGGCGTTTGTGGCGATCATCGCGCTATTGAACTATATTCTGGGTGGCTTAATAGGCAGTTGGATAGGGCTGAACGCCGTAATAGCAGAAAGCACGGGAGGGGTTTTTCAGTCATTTTCCCTTGAGTATATCTTGGGGCAGATCTTTCGTCCGCTTGCTTTTGTTATGGGCGTAGAATGGGGAGATACACTGGCCGTGGGTTCACTTCTTGGCAAGAAAACCGCTGTTAATGAGTTTATTGCTTATCTCGATCTGGCCGAGCTCAAATCATCAGGAGCACTCAGCGAACGATCCATACTCATCTCCACATTTGCACTCTGTGGTTTTTCAAATCTCAGCTCAATTGCAATTCAAATAGGAGGGATAGGAGGCATGGCTCCTAACAAGAAGCCATTGCTTTCTTCACTTGGCCTTAAAGCATTACTAGGTGCAACGATCGCATGCCTGATGACAGCAACGATTGCCGGAGCTGTGTTTTCCTAGCGTTTGTCGATCGAAACGTAATCCCTTTCGGTCTCTCCGATGTAAACCTGTCTTGGCCTGCCAATTGGCTCTTGATTCTCACGCATTTCCTTCCATTGAGCTATCCAACCGGGCAGTCTGCCAAGTGCGAACATAACGGTGAACATCTCCGTGGGGATTCCCATGGCCCTGTAGATAATTCCTGAATAGAAGTCTACATTGGGATATAGATTGCGATCAACAAAATACTGGTCTCTTAGAGCGATTTCTTCAAGTTCTTTTGCGATATCCAGACATGGATCATCCACGCCCAACTTGGCCAATACATCATCTGCTGCCTTCTTGATGATCTTTGCTCTTGGATCGAAATTCTTATAAACCCTGTGTCCAAATCCCATAAGCCTGAACGGATCGTCTTTGTCCTGTGCTTTTTTCACATATTTCTGAATATCACCGCCATCATTGCGAATTGCTTCAAGCATTTCGATCACGGCTTGGTTCGCACCTCCGTGCAGGGGACCCCAAAGGGCATTGATACCCGCCGCAACAGCCGTGTAGAGTGATGTATGTGAAGAGCCAACGATCCTTACAGTAGAGGTAGAACAATTTTGCTCATGATCGGCATGAAGGATCAAAAGCTTATTTAAGGCATCTGCCACCACTGGGTCCACCTCGTACTTTTCTGTCGGTAATGAGAAAAGCATGTGCAGGAAGTTGGAGCAATAGTCAAGTTCGTTATTCGGATAGTTTACAGGATGCCCCATTTCACCCTTGTAAGCCCATGCCGCTATGGTTGGGATCTTTGCAAGCAGCCTTACTATCGTTCGATTGACTTCCTGTGGTGTTCTTCCCGGATCAATGGAACGGGGATAAAATGCCGTCAGTGAGCTTACCAATGATGACAACACGCCCATAGGATGTGAGTTCGAGGGAAAGCCGTCAAAGATCTTTTGCGTGTCTTCATGGACAAGCGTATGGATAGTCACGGCATTTTTGAACTCCTCATACTCTTTCTTAGCCGGAAGAGCACCATAGATCAGTAGATAGGCTACCTCAAGGAATTCACTTTGTTCTGCCAGTTGTTCGATCGGATAACCCCTATAACGAAGTATTCCTTTTTCACCATCAAGAAAGGTAATCGCGCTCTGTGTCGATCCGGTGTTCTTATAACCGATATCGAGGGTAATGTGTCCGGTTTGCGCCCTGAGCTTTGAGATATCCAGAGCCTTTTCTCCTTCTGATCCTGTGATGATTGGAACCTCGTACGTATTTCCGTCTATGATTAACTGTGCAGTCTCCGCCATTGTATTAAATAATGTATGCTTTGTTCGGGTTTGCGAATTTAACGATTAAGCCCTGTTTTTAAAAAGCCTGTTACCAACTCAATTACCGCCTAGGATCAAGGGAAGACCCTCATCTCCGCTTCCGACGATCACTACCTTTGAATTTGGAGACTTCGAAAGCTCCAACGTCGCTTCTATTCCCCTCATTTTAAGCAAGTTGGGCGTAAGACTATTGTTAATGATCCTGTTGGCAGCAGCTTCACCCTCTGCCTGGATCCTTTTCCTTTCAGCTTCACTTTTTTCTTTCTCCAGCCTGAATTGATAGGCCAATGCTTCTTGCTCCTGTTGCAATTTGTTTTCTATGGCCTGCTTGATCTGTTCCGGCAGGTTGATCGACCGGATCAGCAGGGCCTTCATTTGAATATTGTTGTTAGGATTCTGAAGTACGTCCGAGGTTGTTTGAATGATAGCATCCTCCACTTCCTTTCTTTTGGTCGAGTATATCTCTTCTGCGGTATATCGTCCCATGACCTTCCTTACCGAGGATCTCACCTCCGGGATAACCAGAGTGGTCTCATATCCAAAACCAAAGTTCTCGTGAATGTATCCGATCTTGTTATAGATGGGGTTATACCTGACGGATACATCTACGTTGATCGATAAACCGCTTTTGTCAAGCACGTCCATTTTTTCATTGACGGTTTTTTCCTTGACATCATAGATATATAGTGTGTTCCATGGAGCGATAACCTGGAAGCCTGGTGTCAATACATTTTCACGGTCGAGTCCTCCGGTGAACTTTCGGAACACAACGCCCCTTTCGCCCGGTTTTATTGTGAAAAATATGTTGGAGGAAAGAATCGCGATCAGGATCAATCCCACTACCAGCGAAACAATGAATAACTGAAATTTCTTAGCCATTTTTTACCTTTTTTCAAATATCAACACTTTCCACCTAAATGCCCATTTCCAACTGATCACATACTCGAGATCGGGAATTCCGGAAAGAATGCAATCCAGTTCCTTTTTTGAAAATCCCCTAAGTACTGACAAAGGGGCATCATTTTTTACCAGATGACTTTTACTGAACAAAGTGGTCAAGAACTTAATGGAATAATAAGCCAAAAAGTTTCTATGCAGGTCGTTGATCACAAGCATTTCTGCTCCTGTGCTGAGACAATTCCGAATGATCAATTGCATATCGTTCTCTTTGAAATGATGGAAGAATAGCGTAAAAAAAACGATTTGGGGCTTCTTGCGTACTGAAAGGGGTTTCAGCGCATTGTGTTCGATGAAATTTATTTCCGGGTAGTTGCGACAGTTCTTTTCGGCATACTCAAGAATCGCAGGATTGGCATCAAGGCCGATCAGTTCGGCTTCAACCCCCTTTTTTCTCAGGAATTTTGCAATCACCTTGAGATTATCTCCACCACCGCAACCGATGTCCATTAAGGTCAATGGTGAATCTCCGGGATGCATTTTGAGGTATTTTTTGAGACCGTCGAAATTAATCCCGTAACCGCCCAGAAGTGAATTGATCGTATGTAGCTCCCTGAGGTTCTGGATCAGGGCATCGCCGGAGACATTAAAGTCATCGATCAATTCTTCATCGTAGGCTCTGGACCTAAACATGAGATCTAAACAATGCCAGCTCTATGGTAAACCCGGGACCAAAGGCAATTGACAAGATGTTTTTAGAAGATGCCTGTGGTTGAATCTTCGCCAGGGTTCTTTTCAGAACAAAAAGAATACTTGCCGATGACATGTTGCCGTATTCCCTGAGGATCTCTCTGGAGGAAGAGATGGCCTCGTCATCTATGTTTAAAGCAGCCTGAAATTCGTCCAAGATCCTTTTACCACCAGGGTGAATAGCATAATGATCAATCCCGGACATTGATACTCCGGTACCTTGAAGAAAATCCCGGATCACATTGGGGATCTGATCCTTGATGATGCCCGGTAGAGCGGTCGACAGAACCATTTCAAAGCCGGTATTTGTAACATCCCATTTGAGATCATGGTGAGCATCAGAGAAAAGGTGATTGCCCGACTTGATCAATTCAAGAGAGGGTTGGCCGTCGGGTCTTTCCGATGTCATTAGGCAACTTGCCGCACCATCACCAAACAATGCATTACCCAGAATGTCTGATTCTCGCATGTTCCTTTGAAAGTGGATCGAGCAAAGTTCGGCGGAGGTGATCAAGACAGCTTTGGTTTTTTGAGAATGAAGAATACCTGATGCCATTTTCCAGGCATGAAAGGTACCATAGCAGCCCATAAAATTCACGGCCATTTTTAGTGAATCCGGATCGATACCCAGTTTTTGAGAAAGCAGAATTTCAAGCCCCGGAGCCATAAGTCCTGTACAGGAAACGGTTATCAAGGCTTGGGATGGATCTTTATCTATGGAAACCGATGATGGGACCGATTCAGCGGCCAGATCGAGTGCGGAAGTTTTGAACAGCTCCATTCTTTCATGGGTCCAGGGCACATCTCCGTTCTCTCTTCCCCAAAGAAAATTCCTTTCGGTCAGGTAGGAATCAACAACCGTATATCTATGGTCTATGCCGGATCGCTTGAAAACCGCATTGAGTTTTCTCTGTTCTTCTTCAGAGACTACTTCAAAGCTATTCATCAGATATTCAAGCGCATCCTTTTGGGAGATCTTGTTCTTAGGATTAGCTGTTTTGATGCTATGGATATATATTTCAACCATTAAGTTTTGCTCGGAATGACCCGATCGACATTATTGCACCTGCGTTTTCCCTTTTCGTTTTTCCTGTTACCCATCTTTCTGTTTGCCACATTTCACTCCGGTGAAGTTAATACAACAAGGTTCTGGATTTTGTTCTTTTTGCTCCATCTTTTGGTCTATCCTGCAAGCAACGGGTTTAATTCATTCTATGATCGGGATGAGGGAAGCATAGGAGGGTTGAAGGATCCGCCTAAAGTTCATCCTGATCTTCTCATTTGGGCTAATATTCTTGACGGCTTGGCATTGATAGTATCGGGCATAGTATCGCTTTGGGTTTTTCTTGGGGTCTTGCTTTATATTTTGGTTTCAAGGGCCTATAGTTATCCGGGTATTAAGCTCAAGAAATATCCTTGGCTGGGACTTTTGAGTGTGGCGATCTTCCAGGGATATGTCGTTTTTATCCTATCCGTTATGGGAATGAAGAAGATTGGTTTTTTTGAATTGGGGATTGTGGATCATTTCGCAGGGTTGGTTGCCACGAGTTTTCTTTTTGGCTCTTATCCGATGACGCAGATCTATCAGCATGAAGAGGATGAGAGGGGAGGAGTGATGACGATAAGTCGTTTACTTGGAATGACAGGGACGTTTGTGTTTACGGGAATATTCTTCGCAATTACAATGGGACTTTTTCTTTTGTACTTCTCCCAAATTGGGCATTTGAGCTTTTTCTTCCTGCAGCTTATCTGTTTAACACCGGTATTCCTATTCTTTTTGTTCTGGCAATTCGAGTTCCTTTTTATGAAGAAGGAACCGGGATTCAAAAGGACCATGCAATTAAACCTGATCTCTTCACTCTGTCTGAACTTCTTCTTCCTCTGGATTTCCCTTTCTTAGAAAGGTTTTCCATGACTGCTTTTGATCAATGCGTTTTTTAATACAGGAAGCAGGTCGTTAAGCCCGATGATCATTTCCGTAAGCCCTGGTTTACCAAAGCCGGCTTGCAGCATTCTTCCCAATAACATTCTATTTCGAAAACTCTTGTTCCATGATCGCTGATATTCCTTTTCGAGCAATGAGGCTGAACTCTTTTTGGGTGCCTTGATCAGAATTTCTCCAAGGATCTTGGCGCTTCTGATCGCCATGGCCATACCATTTCCGAACAGGGGAGCGACCATTCCTGCAGCATCCCCGGCATAGAACAGGTTTTCCCTTCCCTTTTCCTTGATCTCAAAGGAGATCTCATTGATCACTTTTGGCTTTTCCCAAAGCGGTTCTGAATTCTCAAGGATCTCTTTTAGAAAAGGATTTGATCTTAGAATAGAAAGTTCTGTCTCAGGAATCCCACCGGTGGATTTGATGATCTCACGGCTGACGAGATAGCAAAAGCAGACTTTGTTTTGCTCGATCTCGGATATCCCGGCATATCCTCCACGGAAATTATGCAAAGCAATTTGACCCTTGGGTAGCTCATATCCCAAATGGTATTTCACCCCCATGTACGGAGATCTTTTTTTGAGAAAGCTTCTGTCCTGGAATTTGTCTATGTTGGAACGTTTTCCCTGAGTACCAATCAAATAGTTTCCGGTGTAAACATTTCCTCTGGAGTCTTTTGCCCAAACATTTTCCGATCCGTTTTCGATCTCCGTGATCTTGGTGCTCTCAAAGATTTCAGTTCCCGTATCCCTGCTGATCTGTGCAAGCGCATCATCCATTTTCCAACGACTTAATCCAAATCCTCCAAGGTCCAGTTTTGCTTTTATGGACTTTCCTGATGGGGCGCTGACCCTCAGTTGATCTATTCGGCTGGCGCCAAAATCAAAAGGATCAAATCCCAGGGTTTTCAGAAAGGGGAGAGTTTCATTTGAAATGTATTCACCGCATACCCTGTGAAAAGGATAGACCTCCTTTTCAAATAGTGCTGTCTTGAATCCATGTTTTGATAAAAAAATCGAAAGGCTTAGTCCGGCGAGCCCACCGCCTACGATCAGTACATCGAAGGATCTGTCAGTCAAGCTTGGATTGGGCTAATAATCGATCGATCTCATCGATGTAACTCGCGGCCTTATCCTTTTCATATTGGTCAAGGATGTAATGATCTCTACGCGGTTCCAACTTCTGCATCTGAATAAAAACCTTTCTCGCCTCGGTATAGTTTTCATCCCAGTAATATAGTTCTCCAAGGGTCAGGAAGTTGCCAATGGAGTTAGGCCATTTCTTCACCGTCATCCTCGACATTTCGAAAGCCTCATCTTTGTTTGCCCAGGGCACCATCAGCGGGATATACGGGGCTTTGTAATACAGGATGCTTTTCAAGCGATAGGCTAATCCGTCTTCATAATTGGGGTCGATCTCCATCGCATCGTCAAGCGTACTTTTGATCTTACCCGCTACCCCCTGACAAGCTGAAGCAAACAAGCCATTGATCTCCGACCATTTACCCAGGTTTGTCGAATAGCCGAATTTGATGTTGATGTTGTCCGGATATTCCTTGATCAGTTTTTCTCCAAGGCTTTTTCCATCAGCAAAGACCTGCTTCTTACAGGCATGGTCTTCACAGATAAACATGGCTTTGAAAAAATAGGCCCAAAGAAGGTGCTCTCCTGCGGATTCTCTTGTCTCCGGATCCTGAAAAGCCTTTTCAAGATGTTTTATAGACAGATCAACATTTTCGGGATGGGAGCTAAAGTTCGGAACCCAGGTGTATCGATTCTCGTAATAACTGATCCCTTTTTCGAGATCACCTTCACCTTCCTTCGCTGCGACTTCGCAACAAAAAGTGGAAAGAGCAAAAAATATCAAAAATATAGACCGCTCCAATGCAATAGAATTCCGCTGCAAAACTAAGGAATCGAGTCTTTAGTGCATGCATTTGTTTGAAGACCTAATAATCCCACAAGCTTTGGACCGTGTTTTGTTTCCATGGAATCCAAAGGGTCTTAGTTCAAACTTTCAGCCGGTTTCCACCAATCCGTTTCGGGCGCACTGATCACTCCGGCTTCATCCATGGTCCTTTTTGTCTCTTCAGTATTGATCATTTCACGTGCTTGCTCAACATCATTGATACCAAGCCAGACATATACCATAGAGGGATTAAAGGCATCAGTACTCAGAGCGATGGTCTTTATTCCCGCCATTTCTCTCCTTTCCTGATCATCCCAGAATTTTTGAGACCAAACGGCAAAATCGGCAACCTCATGGGCGATCCCCAAGCGATAGGGAATACCGGATCCATCGCCGCCATAGCGTGCATCCATGTATTCTATGCGACTAACCTCAGCATTGCTCGCTTCCAGCATAGCCTGGAATTGTTCGGATTCAAAAAACTCCTTTTGCTCCTCATTGCCGTCATTTCTCTCTGCTACCATGTATTGACCGGGCTCATTCATGTTTTCAAAAACCCCCAGAAGGTCTTCATCGTTAGTGGCATCTCTATATGCTTGTCGCCAGTGTGCGTAATCCGGTGTAGAAAAGTAAACCACATGTATGGTGGAAATATCAAGTTCCTCTACTTCCTCCTCAATAGCCGCTTCTTCTTCCATCAGCTCGGGTTCTTCCTCTATAGTCTGCTGAGATTCGCCGCAACTCCATAGCAAGGAGATCATCAGCACAAAAATGATTGCGGGGCTTAAGCTTTTCATTTCTCTTTGATTTGATTCAACCCTGAAATTAGTCATTAATGGGTAAATGAAGCCTCTTCGACGTGCTATGCGACGGTTTAATCCAGAAGTGCTTTTCCCTGGATCCAATAATAAAATGAAATGGTCATGACGGATAAAAGGTTGAGGATAATCCCCGCCTTTACCATTTCCACCATTCCAAGCTTTTTGCTCGAATAGACGATGGCATTTGGAGGTGTGGAGATCGGAAACATGAATGCACAACTGGCTCCCAATGTTATGGGGATGGCTAATGTAAGGCCGGGCATGCCAAGGCTTTGAGAAATGCCTATGGAAATGGGAATGAACACGGAGACCAATGCCACATTACTCATCACCTCTGTCAGAAAAACAGAGGCCATGGTGGCCAGAAAAACCATTCCAAGCATTCCGTATTCCTGCTGCTCTCCAATGACATTCCCGATCGCGGTCATCACTCCGGTATTGGACATACCCATGGCAATGGCCAAGCCGCCACCAAAAAGCAGCAAGATCTCCCATGGGATCCTTTGTGCGTCTCTCCATTTCATCAATGTGCCGCCGGAATGTCCATCGGGAAGTATAAAGAGTAACATGGCACCGCCCACGGCGATCATTGGGTCAGAGAGGTTTTCAAAAAAGGAGACCCGGTTGATAAGTCCTCTGAATATCCACAGCAGGGCTGTCAGGAAAAAAACGATGGTCACGCGTCTTTCCGGAGCATCAAAACCCTTTAGTTTTTCGATCTCAGATCTGAGAAGATCCGAAACTCCGGAAATTGAGGATTTACGGGTTGGAAAGAGTACATAGGTCAAAACGAGAAAGACGAATAGAAATAAGATCAGGACAAGTGGAAAGGCGAACAGAACCCAGTCGGAAAATTCTACCGGAAAACCAAGTATGTCTTCCGCCATGGCGACAAGGACCAGATTAGGAGGAGTACCGATAACGGTGGCCATCCCTCCGATATTCGCAGCATATGCTATACCGAGCAATAGCGCGGCTGAGAAGTTTCTTTCCACGCCATTGGACCCCTTGTTGATTTCGAGCAGGGCGATGATCGAGAGGCCTATGGGTAGCATCATAAGTGTGGTTGCGGTATTGCTGATCCACATACTCAAAAAGGCCGATGCGATCATTGAACCAAGAATAATTCTTCTTGGGGTAAAGCCTGATATGCGGATAATATTTAGGGATATCCTTTTGTGGAGCCCCCATTTTTCTATTGCTATTCCAAGCACAAAGCCTCCGAAAAAAAGGAAAATTACCGGGCTGGCGTAATTCTGTGCCGTTGCTTTCAAGCTTTCTATTTCGAGCAATGGAAAGAGGACAATCGGAAGGAGAGAGGTGATCCCGATGGGAACAACCCTTGATGACCACCAAAGGAGCATCCAGGCCAATATGCTGATCATGACAAAACCGGGTCCAGCCATTCCTGAGTTCTTAACCAAAAGGGTTAGGAGGAAGATCGCCGGCCCAGCCAGGAGAATCCAATTTTTGGTTTTCATGACATCCTATATCAACTTTTTGATTTCAAATTAATTAATGATTTCACTTTCAATGAACTATTTTGGATGCCCATGAAGGATCGAGTTCTTCGGTTTTATTTTACCCTGTTTTCTATTGGCTGCCTGTTTGGAAGCCAACCGACATATTCGCAGACTTTTAACACGGATTCCCTGATCCAAAGGACCAGGGAAACCATAGATAACATCCTTTACAAAACACAGGATACAAATTATATACGGGATTATTCGGATGAACTGGCCCTTTACCTTCTCTCGCAGTTAAAACTGAACAACTTCGGGGTATGGGATCGCAACAACAATAATTCGATTACCTATACACCTGAGAACAGGGGGTTTATCGGACTTGGTATGTCATATAAATGGTTGGGTTTGGAGTTGGCATTCAATGTTGACCCGCTGAACCGACAGGATGAGGACCCCATTTTTTTTGATTTTCAAGCTTCGGCTTTCACCAGGAAAGATTTCATCGAGGCTACCCTGCAATACTATTATCAGTATAGGATCAATGACTATTCATCCGATATTCCCGTTGCCAATCAGGAATACAACCGAAATGATATTCGCACTATCAATTTGGGACTGCAGTTCTACCATGTTTTCAGCTATGACAAATTCTCCCTCAGGGCTCCATTTCTGATGACCCAGTTGCAGAAGAAAAGTGCGGGATCTGTGATCGGAGGGGCCAATTTTTACATGTTCATCATGGATGCGGACTCAACAATTATCCCTCCGGAACTCAACATGGAATTTCATCCACAACTTCAGCTTCAGGATTTGAACGCAATAGGTCTCTCAACCAACTGGGGATACATTCATACTTTCTCCTGGTGGAAGAAGTTTTTCCTGACTCTCAGTGCTATGCCCGGGATAAGCTTGAACGCAGGTGATTACTTCACCAATACCCGAACGCTGATCGACCCTCATTTGGCATTTTCTTTCAAAACCATGAATGCGGTAGGGTATAACTCAAGAAGGTTCTTCACAGGATTTCGTTTTATCGGAGATTTGAATTTCATGAGAGTCGAACCAAAGCTCCATACCCTTATCAGCAGGGGCAGGCTCAAATTCTATATTGGATGGAGGTTTAAGAACCGGAAGAAAGGTTAATTCAATTTTATATTGATCTCCATGTCTTCTGAGAATTCAAAAGAACAATCTTCGAAATCAGGAGGCCCGAAAGAACCTTTTGCATTATTTGAAAAACCATAGGGTTCCGTCGGAATGCCAAACCAGTTCTTATCCAGTTCACCATTTTCGTTCAGGTCTTGGAATACGCTGATGCCATAAATGCCATGCTGAAGCTCTATTTCAACCAGTGTTGAACCCGAACTATTGCAATCCGTTATCTTTTTCGCCGTCATGTGACTTCCCAAAAAATCCTCCTTTTTGTCATAAACGGCGATGAACATCCTACCGGTCTTTTTTTTGCTTTCAAACTTTATCCGCAGAGATGATTGGCCATTGGGGAAAGTATCAGGACCTGAGATCAAAAATGCGAGGAAGAAGAAGGCCGCCACTATTGTCTTCAAAGGAGTTTCCAGATTTTATTTTGCTGAGGCAATCAATTGATTTTATTCATCAGGAGCAAGGATAGTGGAATATTTTTTATCCTTATGGGATGGAAAACAACCACCGCTGTTGGGCGGGGAAAAATGGATTAGATGCGCTTAAGCCGAACGACATACCTAAGCCCGAGTTTAACGAATCCAATAATTGGATGTTGATTTCCATAAGGAGGTTTTTTTGCCTGTTGGTGCTTGTTCTTGGGCTTCACCATCACTCACTGGCTCAGGAAAGAACCGTCACACAGCAACTATGGCTTGATTTTGTTGCGGATTTTTATGTTGGGGACATCGGTTTACTGGATGTGGGGCTTTCCTTCAATCAATGGGCAGGGAAAAGGAATGAATGGAATGAGATCATGATCACCCCGATCTATGAGATGTATCCAAGCTATCGATTAGACGTATTCGCCGGTGTTCTATTCTCCAGGGTCAAACAGGAGCCAGAACTGATCACTGTCGAGACTCGTCCGATAGCCGGATTCCGGTTTAATTTTTCGACTCAAAGAAACAAGGCCTTTATTCGATATCGCTTCAGATATGAGTGGAGGCATTTTCAATACAACTTTACAGACAGCACCGAGGTTTACAATCGGGTCCGCAACAGGTTAGAAGCCAATATATCCCTAACGCAGGAGAATTACCAAAAGGATGACAATCTGTATCTGAAAGTGGATTTTGAGATTTTTACCAACCTGGACTCTCCTCCTGGTGAGCGGTTTGTCAACAACAGCAGAACCAGGCTGGGACTGGGTTATCGACTGAACGAGGCCTGGAGATTCGAAGCGCTTTATACCCTGCAGTTGTCACAAAATAACCTGGAACAGGATGGCCCTGAATCAGTGGATCATATATTCAGGCTGTTGTTTAAAAAGTACTTTTTCTACTGAAATCCGTAATTTCGCTGAGCAATTTTTGAACCATGAAAAAACTATTCCTCCTTCTCATCCTCTCATCCATTTCCGCCTCCGGCTTGTTTGCACAGTACAAGCATCAAAGCGGAAGTGCGGTTTTTAACCTCGGATATGCAAGCCTTACTCCCAAGGGAGAAGATGTTGATCTGACAGGGTTTACCGCCAATTTCGATTATGAATATCTGAATCTCAAGAAGTTCTTGAGCTATGGTTTTTCGATTTCCTACATTGAGGGAACAGGATCAAATACGGAAGCCGCTTACAAATACCATTCCTGGCCATTCACCTTTATGATGAAAGGCTATCTGGGAGGGGACAAGATCAGGGGCTATATCCGAGCACAGGCAGGGTTTCATTCGACTACCGCCCAAAAGGAGGGACCCTTGGCTTTAACACAGGTCTGGGATACAGGATTAACCGCAGGTGGAGGACTTGGAGTAAATTTTCTCGTGAGTGAAAGAATTTTTCTGAACCTGGAGTACAATGCGAACTGGTTGGATACAAACATCTATGA
>JANQHS010000195.1 GCA_028282565.1 Cytophagales bacterium
GGAGGTTCACCGGAGGCAAAATGGCTCAGGGCGAGGAAGTTGGGAACGCCATAACCGTATTCATTGTCGGGCGCATAGGCGTATGATGAAGATCTCAAGATCAAATCCCGCAATTCATAATTGGTGAGATCTCGGTATTTGGACCAGACACAGGAAGCAAAACCGGCCAATATAGGCCCCGAAAAGGAGGTCCCATTGCCCCGAATAATCACATCGGACGGTGCGATCACGGCAGCCAATTGCCCCATCGCAACCACATCAGGCTTGATTCTTCCATCAGCAGTTGGCCCCAGGGAACTAAACCATGAGAGAACCTGATTGGAATCCACGCTCCCTACGGTGATGATTGAGTCAGCATCCGCCGGGGTTCCTATGGTATTCCATGCTTTGGCGCCGTCATTACCGGCACTGGAAACACAAAGAATTCCCTTCCTGTGGGCAAAAACATTTCCCTGTGCAATATAACTGGTCCTGCCATCCATGTCTGCGGGAGTATAGTCCGGCACAATGTCGCCATCAAAGTCTTTGTAGGATAGGGAAGTATTGATAATATCAACCCCGAGGGAATCCGCCACTTCGGCAGCCACAACCCAGTTGATCTCCTCCAGCCTTGTTTCAGAGGATACATCCTCGGTCCTGAAAAGCAGATATTTGCTTGAAGGGGCCATCCCTCGATACTGATTTTCAACCGAGGCGGCCATAGTGGACAGAACGTAGGTACCATGCCGATGCTCATCGTACACGCTTGAGCCTCGCTCAACCATGTCTTGAGCATAGACTATGCCGCCGCCTTCCCTCAACCGCTCAAAAGATGTCATCGAGTCAACATTATCAAAGCCTGAATCAAAAACCCCGATCCAAATATCCTCTCCCGTATGTCCCCGGTCATGGGCAACATTTGCCCGAAGCATAGAGGTCTGCGACCAGGTTTCCCCATAATCGTTCCTCGACAGCTTCTGCTGCCCCTCCTCAATGTTGAAGAACTCTTCGTTCGGAAAAGGAATTCCTTTGAATCCGATCTTCGCAATCCTATCCTCAGTAACCACATAAGGAAGAGATAAGATCGAATCAAGGTGAGATGAATTGCAATGAACCAATACCGAATTTAACCACTTGCTCACATGTATGATTTCAGCCCCAGTATTAGCAATTCCCGAAACATAATTTCCGACAACCGGCAGATCTGTGGAATCCAGCCCGATCATTTGTCTTGTTCTTCGCATGACGGACCTTTCACTCAGATAAGCGCCTGGCTCCTGAAGGGAATATCGATTGTTAGCCTTATCCTTCAACCGGATCAGATAATAAGCTGAATCCAACTGACTCTGACCGAGCAGAGTTCCGGATAAAAGAAAGGTGCATAAAAAAAGCCTGATCTCAGTCCAATACATAATATGCCCAGGTTTCCTGGTAACCGCTTTCAATTCGTTGAATTCCTGTGACCGAGGCAGAAATGTTTTGTTTGTATTGATGAACTTCAAAAGACTTCAAAATTGGTCCCGTGCCCAGAGCATAAATTTCCCAGCGCAGATTCTTTTCGATCAGGTTCTCGATATCGCTTTTCATGACCCTCATACAATTTTCAAATTTTGTTGTATCCAGGACAACGGAAAAGTCTATGGAGTCCACCACGAAAATCTCCGGATCAAGATTATTGAATGCATTTCCATTCCAGGAAGCACCATTCTGGATCGGAAATCGCAACTCGGTCACCACCCGATTATTTCGGTTCTTGTTTAAGTAAACATTGTTATTTCCAACCTGATAAATTGAATCCGGATTGAGCGGCCAGGGAACGGAAGTATCGGCTTTTGAAAAAGAATGCTCCAGGAAAAACTGATTTCCTTCCAGATCGTCATCGATCCCATTGATGACTTCCCTGATCAAAAAATGACTGGTATCCGCAATGGTCGGCAATGGGACTGAGCCGGAGTTCGCATCCAGATAGAAATCAACCCTCTCCACAAGATAGGTTCTTTCGTGACCCAAATACAAAGGATAGTACTCAAATCCCCGATCAACGACTATCGGGTCCTGCTCAGTCTGGCATTGAATCAGAACGAGCGGAGAAAGGATAAATATGAGGCGAAAAAGTGCTTTCATACATTGATCAACAAAATTACGGATCGAATTTGCTACTCGCATTCGATTTTTGTCTTAAATCGTATTTCAAGCAATAGATATGAGAAAAAAGTAACTTTGAAGAAAAAAGCTTGGCACTATCCAGACAGGTACTCGTGAGGAACATCAGCAATCTTTCGGATGCAAGGTATTGTGCCGGAATGGGAGCTGAGATCCTGGCTTTTTCGTTAAACAAAGACAATCCCGACCATATCTCGGCTGAGGACTTAAAAGAGCTCAAATCCTGGGTTGAAGGAGTAGAGTTTGCAGTGGAAGTAGATCATTCCGAACTCTTGGCTCTGGAAGAAGGATCTGCCTTTGATTCAAATCTCTTTCTCTTAAATACCCGAGAACTGGCCTCTTTGCGGAGTTTGCCTGGCTCGTTAATTATTTCCATGGAGCCTGAGGATCTCCTGCACTTTGATCAAGGATCTTACACAGCAAGCGGATTACATGTAAAAGCGATCAGCCTAAGCATTGATTCCCCGGGTCTGCTCATGGGTCAACAAGGATTGATCGATAAATTGAACAGTTTCGAGGATATGAGGGTTTTTGTAGATATGCCCGAACTGGAAAATAATATTGAGAAGGTTTGCGAACTTCTTCCGCAGGCAGGTTTCACCTTGAGCGGAAGTAAGGAATTAAAACCGGGTTATAAGGATTTTTATGAATTAGCCCCAGTGCTTGAGTATCTGGAAGTATGAAATCAAAGATACAGCTCATAGCGCCTTTCATATTGATATTACTGGCTTCCAGTCAATCCATGGCCCAATGGAATGTATTCGCAGGGCCGAAAATGGGATTAAACCTGAGCACTTTTGATTCAAGATTTATTCTTCTCACCCCTACTACCATGAAGAGCTCTTTTGCCGCAGGCGGATTTGTAAGGGCTCAAAAATGGGATGAGGTCTATTTCCAGCTGGAAATTATGGCCCTGGGAAAAGGAGGCTCATTTGCCGCCGAGGACACGGTTCCCGCAGTAACCATAAAAACATCATACCTGGAAATCCCGCTTATTCTTGGTTACCAACCCAAGGAGGATTTTCTAGATGTGCATATCGGTTTTGCCTTTTCCAAACTGCTCTCCGCCTTTGCGGAAACAGAAGGCAGCAATATCAACCTGCGTGATGAGTTTCATTCATGGGATTTCAGCATCCTTGGTGGAATTGGATTTGAGTTTGAGCCCGGAGTCGGGGTCAATGCCAGAATGACCTATGGAATCGCAAATGCGCTCAAAGACATTCAATCCAACCAGGTTTTCACCACGGAGATGCACAACTTCTCCCTGACCTTTGCTGTCTGGTACAAAATCCCGATCGTGAAGAACCGTTATAATTAGTTCACGCCTTGTGAAACCATGGCTTCCGCGACCTTTTCAAAAGCAGCCATATTGGAACCCGAAACATAATCTCCAGGCTTTCCATATTTCTCAGCAACCTGCAAGGATGTATCATGAATGCTCTTCATGACCTCCTGAAGTCTCGCGTCCACCTCTTCTTTTTTCCAATAAAGACCCATTCTGTTTTGCGTCATCTCGAATCCCGAGGTTGCCACTCCACCGGCATTTGAAGCTTTCGCCGGGGCAAACAATGCACCAGACTTTTGAATGATGTCGATTCCGCCTAGAGAAGTAGGCATATTCGCTCCTTCTCCTACGATCTTGACACCGTTGTTGACTAGGTTCTGTGCATCGATATCATTGATCTCATTTTGCGTAGCACATGGAAATGCACAATCGGCTTTCAGTTTCCACAACGGGTTATGGTCCATGGACCTGTCAACAGCAAAATAATTAGCCTCAGAATACTTTTCTGCATATTCCGAGATCCTTCCCCGCTTCGCAAATTTCAGTTCCATCAGATAGGCCAGCTTATCCGAATCGATCCCGGCTTCATCATAAATGTATCCTGAAGAATCAGAAGCAGAGATCACCTTGGCTCCGAGTGAGTTAAGCTTCTCTATGGCATATAACGCCACATTGCCACTTCCCGAAACGATGCATGTCTTCCCTTCGAGGCTATCGCCATTGGCTTTCACCATGTTATTGGCAAAATAGATAAGACCATAACCAGTGGCCTCCGGTCTCAGTACACTACCACCCCAGCCAAGCCCTTTTCCTGTCAGCACTCCGGTGAATTCATTCTTGATCTTCTTATAGGTCCCAAAAAGGTAGCCGATCTCACGTCCGCCAACGCCGATATCGCCGGCTGGAACATCCGTGAAAGCTCCTATATGTCTAAAGAGTTCGCTCATGAAGGCCTGACAGAAGCTCATCACCTCCCTGTCGGACCTTCCCTTGGGGTCAAAATCAGAACCCCCTTTTCCACCTCCCAAGGGAAGAGTGGTCAGAGCATTTTTGAAAACCTGCTCGAAGCCCAGGAATTTCAAAATACTTTGATTCACGCTGGGATGGAAACGCAAGCCCCCTTTATATGGTCCCAGTGCACTATTCATCTCTACCCTAAAGCCCTTATTGATATGGACTCTTCCACGGTCATCTGTCCATTCAACCTTAAAGCTTATCAGCCTTTCGGGCTCAAGTACTCTTTCAAGTATCCTTTCCTCATGGTATTTGGGGTTGGCATCGATTACTGGCTGAACGGTTTTGATAACTTCTTCAGCAGCCTGATGAAACTCGCTTTCACCAGGATTCTTTTGGATCAACTTTTCAATGATGTCAGACATTGGTATGGTGGATTATGATGGAAATTTAAAATTTATATCATTTTAAAACGCAGGTAATGAATTTTTGATCCCTTTTCGGTCCAAATTTTTTCATACTTGGTTGTGATACCCAAGTGCTCATTCATATAACAAGAGTTATACAGATCTCGTGTCATTTCCAAGGAAGAAATTTTCAATTCCTCAAGTACCTCCAGGGTGTAATCAAAAAAGGGCTGATTATCTGTCTTCAGATGGAGAACAGATCCTGATTTTGAGATCTGAGAGTACATCTTCATAAACCTCGGATTGGTAATTCTGCGTCTTAAATCGCGTTTCTTTGGCCTTGGATCCGGAAAGGTGATCCAGATCTCGTCAACTTCGTTCTCTTCAAAAAAGGTAAGCAGGTCGTGGATCTTGGTCCTGAGAAAGGCAACGTTGCTCAGCCCTTTTTCCCTGGCTTCCTGGCTTCCGCGATAGATCCGATCCCCTTTGATATCGATCCCGATAAAGTTCTTATGCGGATTTGCCTCCCCCAATCCTACTGTATACTCTCCCCTACCGCAGCCGAGTTCCAAGACTATGGGATTATTATTTCGAAAGTACAGGTCCCTCCATTTTCCCTTTACTTTTTCAAAAAGATCTTTCCCTGGTTGGATCACGTTTGGATTCTCCCGGTTGGCCTCAAATTTTTTCGTCTTACTTCTGCTCATCTAGATAACCTCCGCAACTACAAAGATGCTTCCACCTACAAAAACAGAATCCCGGGCTTCTGCTGATCTCAATGCCATTTCAAAAGCTTCATTAACCGATCCGCAATCTTCTCCTTTTCTTCCCAGTCCATTCCCAAGTTTCGCTAGCTTGTCACTGTCCATTTTCCTTGGGATATCGGGCTGGCAATAAAAGTACCTCGCTTCTTCAGGCATCAGAGATAAGTTTTTCGCAATATCCTTGTCATCTACGGTCCCCCAGACCACATGCAATTTCCCCGGAAGCTCAAGGATCTGAGGAAGTATATTTTTTAGACCGTCTTCATTATGAGCGCAGTCACAAACCACGAACGGTTGCTCACGCAGGATCGACCACCGCCCCTGGAAACCCGTATTTCTTATAAGGTTCCGGATGCCCTCGATGGCATGATCTGAACCGATCTTATATTGATCAGCCAACTCATTGAGAACAGCGATTGCGCCAAGGAGATTTCTTTGTTGGTGTTCGCCTTGGAGTGGAAGAACTTCCGTCAGCTTGCTTCTGAAATCCTCCACCTCTTCATGCTTTACCAAGCCATTCCATTTGGCCTCCCAAGCCCTGGTCAATGGAGCATTTTTCTCACCGGCCATTTGTTCAAAAACATGGAAAATCTCCGGCTGGTTTTCCGAAATCACCACAGGTATTTGACTCTTGATAATACCGGCCTTTTCACCCGCTATCTCCGGCAATGTATCGCCCAGAAATTCCTGATGATCCATTCCGATGCTGGTGATCAGGCAAATTTCAGGATCCAAAACATTAGTTGAGTCAAGCCTTCCGCCCAATCCAACTTCTACGACCGCCCAGTCAACCTGCTCCGATGAGAAATGATTGAAGGCCATCGCTACGGTCATTTCAAAAAAACTCGGTTTCAGGGTGAGGAGAAATTCCCGGTTCCGAAGAACAAAGTCGATTACTTCTTTCTCTCCGATCTCCCTTCCATTCACACGAATCCTTTCGGTAAATGATCTCAAATGAGGTGAAGTATAAAGCCCAACCTTGAACCCGGCCTCCATCAGAACGGAACAGATCATATTGGCCGAACTTCCTTTCCCATTGGTTCCGGCGATATGAACAGACTTAAAATTGTTTTGTGGATTCCCGAGATGTTCGAGAAGCTTAATGGTATTGGTCAGGTCCTTTTTGAAGGCCTTAGGTCCGACCCTCTGAAACATTGGCAAATGACCATATAGAAAGTCAAGTGCTTGCTTATAATTCAAACTAGCTTGATTTGATGATGAATGTGATCTTGCCCACCGATTCTTCAGCCGCTGCTCCTGAGCCTGTTTTTATAAATCTGGTTTTCAAAACCTCCTCACGGTATTTGGAAACAACCAAAGGGGAGACAGTTTTTTCAAGGGTCTTTATTCCGATCACTTTTCCGTATCGATCAATTCTTATTTCAAATACGATTCTCCCGGTGGCATCGGAGCGATCATCCGGCTTAGGGGGTCTTTCCCATTTCCATCCGGAAAGATCCAGCTTAGCTCCACCTCCGCCACCCAGTTTGCCTTCATAGTTTTCCGAATCCTCACTACCCTGCGGATCACCCATATCACCCTCTCCTTCCTTTACGCCTTCGCTTTGACCTCCTGGTTTATAGGTGACCAGGACCTTGGGTTTTTCCTCCTTTTTTGGTTCCTCCACTTCTTCTGTTTCTTCTTTGACTTCCTTGGCTTCAGTCACATCCGTAGCACTTACCTCGGAGTCGGACTCTTCAACGCTTTCCGCTTCGATCTCTTCACTGATCTCCTCCGCTTCGGTTGTCTCCACTTCCTCAACGTCCTCAATGACTTCTTCTTCCTGGACTTCCTGCTCTTCCTCGGTCACCTCTTCCTCGCTGGGGTCCTCGGTTGCCTCCTCTCCTAGTCCCTGAGATTCAAACCCCAGGTTGAGTTCAATTCCATACTCGGGTAAAGGCGGATAAGGTTCCTTCCAGGCCAAAAGAAAAATAAAGAGGATCAGCAGCCCCAGATGTACCGTAAGGCTGACAAAGAATCCCGTTCTTCTATTCCTTTTTTCCTCACGGCTCATGATCAATTATCCGGCTTGGTTGCTATTGTGACCTTTGCTTTCATCTGTGTTGCTATTCCTGCCACTGCTACCAGTTCTTCAACTGGCACAGCGGAGTCAATGTGGAGAACTACAACACCTTTTTGTTCTCCCGATGATTTGGTTTCTTCCAATGCGACTCGCAAATCCCGTTCCAGACCAGACCTTGTGGTTTCCTTACCATTAACGAAGAACCTTAGATCCTTGCTTATAGTAACCGAAACCTTTTGAAGAACCGTTGTTGAACTCTTGCTCTTCGGAAGGTTGACCGGAAGGCCCGAAGGCGTCACGAAGGTTGCTGTGAGCATAAAAAAGATCAACAGAAGGAAGATCACGTCCGTCATGGAGGACATGTTGAATCCCGCCTCGATCTTATTTTTTGATTTGAGATCCATCAGTGAGGCTCCTGAAGAAGATCGATAAATTCAATGGAGGTGTATTCCATCTTGTAGATCACCTTCGATACCTGGCTGATCAGGTAATTGTACCCGACATAGGCGATGATCCCGATCAACAAACCGGTGGCCGTGGTGATCATGGCTTCATAGATACCTGAGGAAAGGAGTTTTGGACTCACGGATCCCTCTTCCTGAGCTATGGCTATAAATGCCTGGATCATCCCGGTGACTGTTCCAAAAAAACCAAGCATTGGAGCAGCTCCGGAAATGGTGGCGATCACTGGGAGGTTCTTTTCAAGATTATAGATCTCAATCTTTCCAACATTCTCAATGGAAGCCTCTATATTTTTTAAGGGGCTGCCCAATCTTTGAAGCCCCTTCTCGATCATCCTTGCGACAGGGGTATTGGTCTTATGGCAAACCCTCTTGGCTTCATCCACCTTTCCATCCAAAACCAGGCTTCGGATATTGTCCATAAACTCTCCCGGGTGCCTGGCAGCTTTTCTGATGGTCATCAACCTCTCCACAAATATGTAAATAGCTAAAAAGGAAAGCAGGATCAACGGGATCATAACCCATCCTCCCTTCATCATCAACTCAAGAACGGATAGAGTTCCAGAAGTGATATCTCCGTTCTGAGAGGTATCCTGTTCGAGGACTTGCAGTATCGTCATCTTAATATGTTAGAACCCAAATATAATTTCCGTATTCCGACCTTAATTCCCGCATGGCTGCAACGGCCTCCTCGAGGTTATCATGGTCCTGAATGGAAACCCTATACAAATTTTTGGGTGGATACGGGAAAATCACCTTAGCATCGGAAGCACCTTTCTGTTCAATTTCGTCCCTTTGCTTCATGGCGTTATCCTTATTCGAAAATCCGCCCATAATGATGTAAAAACGACCCGTCTTTTCAGAAATTGTTAAAACCTTTGGCGGAGGCGGGGGTGGTGGTTCTTCAACGACCGGCTCTTCCTTTACAGGTTCGGGCTCCGGTGTCACTTCGACAACTTTGGGCTCTTCAGCCGGCTCCCGGTTGATAATAAAGAGCGTGATCGCCGACCCGGCCAACACTATGATCAACAAGATCCACAACCAGGCCATAGATCCTTTCTTCTCCTCTTCCTTCTTTTTCGATCCTGCTGTTTCGGCGGCTACCGGGGCCTTTGACTCATCCTTCTTTTCCTCTTTGGGCTCCAGCGGTTTTGGAGAAACCACAGGTGTCACCACAGGCTTTTCTTCTTCCTTCTTATCTGCTGTTGCTGCAGACTTTGGCTTCTCCGCGGGACTAGGCTTTTCTTCAGCTTTTGGTTTTGTTTCTTCCTTCGGCTTTGGAGGCTGCGTCTTCTTAGGAGCGATAGCCTTTGGTTTGGCTTCGAGAGACTTATTCTCGACACCTGCCGATTTCACCTGCCCCTGGCCGGCCGCACTTCTGTGAAGATTTTTTCCTGAAGAACTGAAGACCACATTATTGTGATCTCCGCTGAACACTCCAAGACCCTTCCATTCAACCTTTTGGCTTTTATCCAGGGTTTTGAGCAGATCCGAAACCTCTTTTTTTACAACGGCGGTAGAATCGGCAATTTTTTTCTTTTGTTGTTTGGCAACAAATGCGATCAACCCATTGTCTTTCTCTTTTGGGTTCCACTTGAATTTCACCTCTTTGGAAGGAGGAGAAATTTTTTTGCTGCCTTTGTCAATAACAGGCTTCTTGTATTCCAGTGAAAATGTGCCCAGACCCTGGACCGCAACACTTCCTTTTTGGGTAAGGAGATCCTTTAGATGTTTCTCAATCATTAAAATGAATAGCTTGCTCCTGCGATAAAATTAAAGCCTTTTACAGGATAATTGAGGTATCGTTGATAGTTTTTTCCCAACAGGTTGTTGAAATCCCCAAACACTGTGAAGCGGTCAGAGATAAAATAATCTATGCCCAATGAAAGGTCAAAAATGGGGTCCAATTTTGTTTCTCTAAACCTTGAATCCAGGGCATAAATACCATCCAAATAGTATAATCCAAGTTTTAACAATACCTTTTCCTTGGCCAGATAATTTCCACGAACAGTCAATTCCGTCGTTGGTAAATGCCAGGGCCGATCCTGCTTTGCCATGCTGTAATTGTTCAACCTCCCTTCAAAATCCAATGAAAGGGACCGGTGAATCTGCCAAGTAAAGAGGCCCTCAAACTGAAACAACGTAGAGTTTCCCCTTTCATATAAAACCGTAAATCTTGAGGTATCCTGAAAATCATTGACCAGCATGGGAAGACGATCGATGGTCTTGTACTTTAGCCCAAGCTCATACCAGAAGTCCTTATTCAGGTTACCCTTGATCCCTCCAAATAGGTTAAGAGCAAGGTTTCCGGTGCCCAGATAAACCCCCTGACCAATCCAGGGATTTTCCATAGAAACCTCATGATAGGAATGGACAAAAGGAGATCCGTCAACACCAACAAATGCGTCCAGTTTCTTTTCAAGCAGATGATAAGTAAATAAACCGACCGGGTAAATATGTATATCATCCTGGAGGATGGTGTCGTTTTCACTGACAATTCTAATACCTGCCTCGAATGCATACTTTTCCTTTTCCTGCATCACATAGGGAAGGAATCCAATCAGGTTTCTAGAATAATTGGCGGTATCGGCACCATAACTGGAGATCGTACCGTTTAGCTTGACACCTCCCTTTAGTCCGGGTTGTATTTCATAGTTAACATCGGCGTCGATATCAAAAAGGTGTTCGGATGTATTGAAATTATCCCCTGTGAAACGATAAACAACTCCCAGATCATAAAACCAATAGCTTCCCGGATTAAAGGACTTTAACCCAAGCTCGGCGTTAAAGCGATTGAAATTATGCTCCAAATTGAGGGTGTCTTTCACAAAATCAGAAGCTTGATCGAACCCGTAGTAGTTTACATGGTCCCTTTGATAACCCAATTTGGCTACGCCGAAAGAATTAAACAGAGAATATTCACCGAAAACACCGACTTTGTTATGGCTTTCAGCGGAAAGGTCAGCATCCTCTCCCGGTCCTCTGGCACTGGCGAGATGATCCACAAATACCCCAAAGCCTTTGTTCTTGTCCCTTTTGTTCTCGTAATAAAACTCCAGGTTAGTGGTCCCAAAATTCCCCAGACCTCCTTTGACATAGGCTCCATAGAGTTTCTTTAAGGGCTCGGGCTTCAGGGTTTTTATCCTGACCGCCGGATCCAGAGGCGAAAGGCCAACGCTTGCCGATCTGAAGCTCAGGTCTATATCTTGATCTATTCCCTTTGGGGTTTCGATCTTGATCTTCTTGTAGTTGCGACTGGCAGGCGGAAGTTTTAGTTTTTTCCCTTTGCGGATAATGATCTCTTCTTCCTCAATCTCACCTTGAGTATCCTGCCCATATACTACGTAAGGCATGATAGTCACCACAAAGGAAAGAAGCAATATGGTCAGCCAGCCCTTATTCAATGGTATCGGTAATTAAGGTATCCGTCATTGTTTCCAGGATCATCTCCTTTTCGCTGACGAGCGCAAGCTTCTCCCTTGCCCTCGACACGGTCTCTTCCGAGGGGCTGTTTTCAATGATCGATTCCAAAGTGGCCCGGGCCTGGAAAAGATCGTTCAGTCCTAAAAAATTGTCAGCGACCAAAAGAAATGCCTGGTCATTCCAATAAGCATATTGAGAAAACCCGGAAACAAGATCGAGACATGTCTCTATGGAATTCCGGAATTCCGCCAATTGGTATTGAATTGAAGCGATCCGGAATTTTGCCTCTGCGGCATTTTCATCGGAAGCTTCATTTACCGTGATCTGATATCTTGCTTTGGCATCATCAAGTCTGCCGAGAGCTTCTAATGACTTGGCCCAATAAAGCAGTGCCAGATTTCGATTTCCAAAAGGTGATTCAAAATCAGCTATTGACTGAGCCTTGGCCAGACTGGAATCATAGTTTTCAATTTCATAGTAACTCCTCATCAGGCCCTCAGTGGCCAAAACCCGCTCTTCATCACTTGTTGCAAGTCCGTACCAGCCTTCGAATCCGATAATAGCCTTCTCATATTTTTCTGCCTCGACGGCGATCTTGGATGACCTTTCAAATGCGGTTTTCAGGTATTCGGAGTTCCCAAAAGCGATCAGATCCAGATAAAAGTTGAATGCCGAGTCCGGATCACCGGTCCGATCATAATCGAAGGCCAAATAATAGGTCGCCTCCAAGGAATAGGCAGAACCGGGATAGTCATCAAGAAACTTCAAAAGCAATGGAATAGATCTTTCATACTCTCCTGCCAGATGAAGTTCTTTTCCATTTTCGAATTCTATCCTTTCCAAAGCTTTGCTGTCGGGGTTGGCCTTCTGAAATGCGACTTTATCCTTTTGAAACTCCCCTTCTCTACCCTCAGCGATCAGGGCTTCATTAAGAGAACTCAGTACTTCCTCAGATTTTTCACTCCTGGGATATCTCCTGAGGTACTCCCTGAAATCTCCAATCGCCTTGACATTGTTTTCTCTTCCGACATAGGCCATTCCCCTTTTACGAATGGATTCCGGAACGTAAGGACTCAGGGGAAATTTTCTGATCAGGCCCTGAAAGCCTGCAATGGCGGTAACATAATCCCCTGACTCAAAGCTGACCGTTGCTCCCTCATACATCGCATCGTCCAAATAGGGCGATTTCGGGTACTGAACAGATATTTTGGAGAAGAACCCTACGGCCGCTTTTGAATCATTTTCAATCCAGGATATTTCTCCCAACCTGAAAATCGCATAGTCCCTGCCCTTCAATCCACGATTGTATATTTTTTCATATACCTTAAAAGCATTGGCATAATCCCGGGAAACAAAATAGGCATCTCCTAAGCGCAACAAGGCATCCTCATAATACTTCCCCCCCTGGCTTTCATATTTGTTCGCATAGGCTCGAAAATGACCTTTGGCCTTATCATAATCCTTGATCTTAAAATATGCATATCCAATGCCGTATCGGGAAGGGTAATACTCCTTGCTCTTTCCATTGGGATCCAATTGAAAAACGCGCCCATAGTACAATATGGATTTATCCCATTTCCCCGAAATAGAATAGGACTCGCCAACCCAAAAATTCGATCTGATGGCAAGGTCTTTATCGACCGAATACCGGTTCGATTTTACGAAGTAATGGACCGCCGAATCGAAGGCTCGATCATTGAATTTCTCAGATGCATAATGAAAGCACAATTGCTGGTAGGCAGATTTATTGACATAGGACCAGTTCTGGTTTTTTTCCAGATGATGGATGCCATCATAGTACTGGTTGCTATTCAAATATGCTTCGGCGAGCAACGAACTCGCTTCTTCCTTGTAAGCTCCTCCGGGGTATTCGACCAAATAATCTTTCAAAAGTGAGATTGCCTGTGAGGTAAAACCCTCTTTTATTCGAATTTTGGCACGATTGATCGATGCATTTTCCCTTAATCCACGATGGGGCCCGACAGCAGCGGCTTTGTCAAAAAACAACGCCGCACTGGGAAAATCCTCAAGCTTTGAATAGTTGACCCCTGCAAAATAGGCGCAAAACTGGGTGAGCGTATCATTTTTGGATTTGCTGGCTCCCACCTTCAAATACTTCTCAGCCTCTTCATAGTTTTGGTTTTCGAACAAAGTCCTGCCAAAACGATAAGCCAGCTCAGGCTCCATGGTCCCCGTATTGCGAATCTTGATCTTTGAAAAGTAGGACCAGGCTTTTACATAGTTCGACCTTTGGAAATAGGCATCCCCAACAAGAAGATCCAGATTCTTAATATGTCCCTGCTTTTTGCCAGAGCTTTTCAGCTCCTCGGCAAACTGTATAAGTGCATCCGCATTTCCTTCCTTATAGTAGATGACCGCCAAAAGATCGTTTACAGATCCTGAGAATGCATCACCACTGCCTACCAATGCAAGGTCCTTCTTGGCTTGTGCATAATTGCCGGATTCAAATTGGAGATAGGCAGAATAATATGCAGCCGGTGGTCCATATCCCGAACTTTGTCCCTTAACCTTGTTGAATTCCTGTATGGCAGGTTCGATCTGCTTTTCCATCATCAAGGCATAGCCCGATTTAAAAAAGTACTCCCCCCTGTCCTCAGTGCTCAATTCAGCCGAACTGACAGCTTGAAAATATTTTACCGTTGACGAATAGTTCTTTTGCCTAAAGGCCTCCAGGCCCATTAGGAAAAAGGAAAAGGATCTTTTAGGATGTGTCGGCTCACCAAGAAAAAACTCCTCCAGAGCTTCATTTGAATGTTCACGAAGCAGTACCTGCCGGGAAAACCAAGAAAGGTACTCCTGGTTTTTATCAATCGCGGACTCAGGCCTTGCCGCGATGCTCTCCCATTTCTGAACCGATTGGAGATACTTCCTCTTAAAGAATAATTCGTTGGCCTGAAATTGAGCCCTTTCGGAATCCTTGAGAGATAGAGAGTTTTGTGCAATTGATATTGCCGGCCAGATTGCAATTATGAGGAGGCCGAATCTATACATTCAGGTCAAAATGTCCAGGTGACGCCAATACTGGGCAGAATCGGAAGCTGGTTAACCCTTTCTCCCGTAACTCTGTCAAAGTAAAATAAATTTTCCCTATTGTAGACATTAACAACACTGAAGATAATCTCAAGTCGTGAGTTAGGATTCAGATCATAAGATTTTTTGAGCGAAAGGTCCAACCTATGGTACCAGGGTAGCCTGCCTTCGTTCAAATCAGAATAGATGATCCCCAACTGCCCGTTTTCAGTAAGAGGATCCGTGGAACCATCTGTTGTGAGCGTCAGGTTCTCATAGAAGCCTCTTGTTTGAGTAAACGGAAATCCCGACCCCAAATTATATCTTGAACTGAATTCCCAGCTCTTCTCGTTTCCAAATGCGTAGGTAAATAGCAGGTTGATATTGTGTCTTCTGTCGAAGGTAGGATTATACTCTGCATATGGAATCGGTTCGGAAATCGAAGCGGATGCGTCATCGGCACGTACGATTCCATCTCCCACGGGCCCAAACCGTGTATTGAACCCAAGCGAATAACCCGCCTGGAAGAAAATGTTTCTATACCCATAGCGGATCAGGAAATCCAAACCCGATGAAGTTCCTTCTTCTGTGATAAATGTCGGGTCATCCGGATATATTTTGAGCCTGTTAACATTGATGTTTTGAGTGAATTCTTTTGTCCATGCCTCAATGTTCACCTCAACCCTGTCGGCAAAAAGATCAAATTCAAATCCCCCGATCAGGTGATATGCGGTTTGCAATTTGTTGGATACGGACTCACGATTTTGGTCAAAAACCTGATTCGGAGAGCTGATATATCCGGCAAAAAGGTTGACTACATCCCGATCCGATCTGGTCGCGATCAGGTTCTGAGAATAGATACCTCCGGCAAATTTGGCTCTGAAGTTGGTCGTCACATTGTACTTCAAACCAAGTCTTGGCTCTGGTCTCATTTGAGCAAGCGAGGCATAATAATGGAGTCTCAAACTTGGTTCAATCACAAATCGAGGTTTAACGAGCCTGAAGTTTACAAAACCTGATATCTCAGTGTTGTTTGAGGTTTCATCAACAATTTGATTTGTGGGTGTTCTTGTCTGGAAAGTTGTGGTGTTTCCCAAGTATTGAATTCCGTATTTGATCTCACTCTTTTGAATGAAATAGGTGAAATCCAGATTAAAGTTAAATGACGTGATGCCCGACCTTCTCGGGTTTTGCGATTCCTCCTCTATTGCAATATCATAATCCGAAGCTCCAAGAGATCCGGTCATAAGAACCGATGATCTTGCCGGGAGGAAAATGAATTTTGCCCCGGCTCCCCTTTGGGTCCACTCAAGGTTCACACCCTCAGATAGCCCGGCCTGGTCCTGGAAGTTGAAACCAAAAAAGCTCACTTTGCTTCCACCCTGAGAGGCAAGCGTCACTTTTCCGTAAAGATCCTGAAAGCTGAAAGGCAGCCCTTCACCATCGTTTACATAGCTATAAAGTGTTTTGGAGGTTTCGTCGAGATAGGATACCCTGGTATTGAAAAGAAAGGATGATCCCGCACCATTCACGCCTCTTTTTATCGGCCCCTCCACCTGACCTTTGGCTGTGAAAGGGTTCACGGAAAGTTTGCCTCCTACTCTGTTCTTGTTTCCGTCTTTTGTTGATACATCGATCACAGCAGAGGTTCTTCCTCCATAACTCGCGTTATAACCTCCGGTAAAAACATTCACGTTCTTAAGAATATCGGTATCGAAGATCGAATACAGTCCAATGGAGTGGAACGGGTTGTACAAAACCAACCCATCCATAATGATCAGGTTTTGAACCGGCGACCCACCCCGGATAAACAACTGGCCACCCTGATCTCCTGTAAACACTACCCCGGGTAATGTCTGGATATATTGTGCTAGGTCAGGCTCTCCTCCAACACTTGGCAGAGCAGAGATCTCTTTTGGCTTTACGGCGGTAATCGCGACTTCCACGTTTTCCTGCCTTTCCGCTTTGCGACCCGTTACGATGACCTCATCAAGCTGGACATTGGACTGCTCCAGTTCAATCCTTTTGGTGAGTATCTGCCCATCACTGACTGTGACCTCCTCAACATAGTCCTGGTATTCAATACTCGAAACTTTCAGGGTATAGGTTCCTGCCGGAACTTTGGTGATCGAAAAATATCCATTGATATCCGTGGAGATCCCAAATTGGGTTCCGTCAAGAAAGACCGTCGTAAATATTACAGGTTCGGAGTTTTTCTTATCGGTAACAAAACCACGTATTTCAGCCATTTTCTGGGAAAAGGCGGAAAGGGACATTAAGCATCCAAAGGCTATGAGTAGTAATTTTTTGGTCATTCCAAAAGGTAATCGACGACAAAGGCCAAAACTATAAAAAAGCGGTATTGAAACACTTCCTAATTTTGTTTTAGCCTAAAGATTTATTCAAAAGTCATTTTCGTAGGTATAAGTGGTATTTGAAGCCTTGTTTAAAGAAAGATTTTAGAAAACAGCTCCTGAATGATCTGTTTGGAATCGGAATAAGACTCTCTGACACCCTTGATCGATTTATCCGCATCGAGCAAATAGTCATAGCATTCGAGAATTTTACCAGGCGGGTAGTTATAGACCGCAGCAGCAAGATCCTGTGCCTGATAATAATTTACTCTCAGGTCATTTTTTATTCCATTGGGATCCTTTTGACCAGAGTGATGAGCTTCGAGAATCCTTCCAAAAAATCTGTAGAGCGAAGAAATAAAGGGTAGTATCTCACTTTTTTCTCCCTTGAACAGAGTGAAAGCCATGGACATGGCCTTCTCGTTTTTTTTATGTGCTATGGCAGCATGGATATCCAGGATCGAAAAGGGATTGCTTGATCCTATGTACCTGGCGATCATGACATGATCGATCAATTCTTCATGATCCTCGACCAGTTTCAATTTCTGGATCTCGTTGTGCAGTCGTTCTATATTGTTCCCAACCAACTCGAAAAGGACATCTACGGCCTTATCCGTAAGCTCCAAACCTTCTTCGGCAACCATTGCTCGGATGTATTTGGGCACCTGGCTATCATAGATCTTCTTGGTTTCCAGCAGTACACCGGCACCGTGAAGCGGTTTTTTCAAGGGACTTTTCTCAGGAAGAACCTTATACTTATAGCAAAAAACGAGGATTGTTGATGGAACAGGGTTTTCCAGATATTGAGCCAGATCTTTGACCCTATCCTTACTTCTCCAATCCATCATTTCCTGAGCCTCCCTGACAAGCACTACCTGTCGCTCGGACATGACCGGAAATTTCCTTGCATTTCCCAAGACATCAACCATCTTGGTTTCTCTGCCATAAAGAATTATCTGATTAAAATCTTTTTGACTTTCATCAAGGGCGGTACTTTCAATCAGTTGGGAAATCCGGTCAATAAAAAAGGGTTCATCTCCACTGAGGAAATAGACCGGGGAGAATTTTCCTTCCGAAATATCAGCACATATCTGATCGTAATCTTTCAAGCCCTGTTTTTTGACAAATCTTACGAATTGGAATTCAATTAACCAACCACCCCTATCTATATTTGCAGCATGAATTTCAGGCATTCAGGAATCAGGTATTTATTCCTTCTTTCAAC
>JANQHS010000196.1 GCA_028282565.1 Cytophagales bacterium
AACTTCAAGGATCAGGATCTACAGGGAAAGATCAACGATTCTACTTTTCTACATACCGATGGGTTGGCGACCTCAACAGGCAATACCCAGGGTTTCCTGCATAAGTTCGTCATTCTGGACACCTTGGTAGATTCTGCAACCTGCGCTTCTGTTCTGGATACTACCCGCGAAGTAATATTCAGCTATCTGGATACCAATGCCCTTGTCATACCCGGCAGGACCAATCTTTTCTTTGATCCCTTGGGTTCGGCGAATTCCAATGTCACCGTAAAATTCTTTTACTGGTATTTTGATGAGATGGATAGCGCATTGAAGAGAGAGCAGGTCACGGTATCGGAAGGTGCGTATGAGATCCTGAGTGTAGACACTTCTACCAATATTATCGAAGGAAGAATGCATATCCGGGAAAACGATAAAAACTTCCTGAACGGAAACTTCAGCTTGAAGTACTGTAGTTATTGATATTAAATTGGAGACCTTTCCAAGCCCGACCGAGAGTTTTTCGGTCGGGTTTTTTTATGCCTGAAAAATGTTGAAAATATACCCTTTGCCTACATGGTGTAAGAAATTCGAAGGAAGTCAACTGGCCCGGTGACCGGCTTGCATGCCGGGAAAAATATATTTGGCAAAATTTTTCCAATGACGATTAGAACGAAGAAAACCCTTTTTATTTCCTTCACCCTTTTGTTTTCTGTGGTGATGCTTTCTGCTTCAGCTCTTTTTTTACTGAATTATGAAAACGCGAAGGAATGGTTCCTGAATATGGGAGTGCATCCTATTCTTGTTTTCCCTATTGCGATGGCTCAAATCCTGGGGGTAATTCTGCTATGGTCCAAGATCCAATTCGCTGCCGTGAAATGGGTGTATATCGGATTTGCAACAATTTTCCTTTTTGCAATGCTCTCGCACTTTTTTGTGAATGACGGATTTGCGATAGTTCCCCTGATCATGAGTGTTATTCTTCTGGCTTCATACAAGTTCAGAGCGGGGTTTGCCGTTCTGGAACCGGACCACTCCAACGAAGGATCCTAGCTTGCCGACGATTTGGTTCAGGAAACCCTACCTTTGCAGCCTATGAGCAGAGGATTAGCGAATCAGGTGTATTTTGACCATAATATCGAGGCGGATTTTTTGAAAACCCTTCGAAAAAGAGTCAACGCGTATTTCTCGGAGAACGGGATCTCCAGGTATGGAAATATGAAGATGTACATCAAGTCGGTGGCAATCCTGGGCCTATATCTCACCCCTTATTTTCTGATGATCTCAGGAGTGATCACAGGACCTTTTATCGTTCTGCTGGGGTTGTGGGTTCTCATGGGATTTGGAATGGCCGGAATTGGCTGTTCGATCATGCATGATGCCAACCATGGCGCTTATTCAAAAAATCAAAACATCAACAGGGTAATGGGGCATATGGTCAACCTGATCGGAGGAAGTGCCATCAATTGGAAGATCCAGCATAACGTCTTGCACCATACCTATACCAACGTTGAGGGACTTGACGAGGATATTGATCCGGGCCCACTGATGAGGCTGTCTCCCCATAAAAAGTGGTTCAAGGCTCATAAGTTCCAACATATATATGGATGGTTTCTTTATGGGTTAATGACTTTTCTTTGGCTGACCACCAAGGATTACAATCAGCTTTTTCGCTATCATAAGATGGGATTGTTAAAAGTGCAAAAAGTCAGCCTCTGGCCTCAGCTCTTCAGATTGATCCTGGGCAAGATCTTCTACTACGGATTGTTCCTGGCTCTTCCCATGTACATGCTTCCGATTCCCTGGTGGCAGACCCTGGTGCTTTTTACTGCTATGCATTTCACAACCGGTTTTTTGTTTGGAGCCATATTTCAAACGGCTCATGTAATGCCAACCAGAGAGTATCCTTTGCCGGATGAAACCGGAAAAATGAAAAGAAATTGGGCTATTCATCAGATGATGACCACCATGAACTACAGCCCGAACAGCAGGATATTCGCCTGGTATATCGGGGGACTGAACTATCAGGTCGAGCATCATTTGTTTCCCAACATTTGTCATGTTCACTACCCGGGAATTTCCGGAATCGTCAGGCAAACAGCGGAGGAATTCGGTATCCCATACAGATCGACATCAACCTTCATCAAAGCTTTAGGTGAGCATGCGATGATGCTCAAGGATCTGGGCAAAAAGCCTCAGGTAGAACTGGCAGCCTGAACATTATTGCTTTTTATCCTTTTCAAGTGATATTTCATAATCTTCGGGAGTTCCCGAGATCTTGACATTCAGGTATCTTATTCTTTTTCCCTCTTCCTTGTACTCGATCTCATCAATTTGATCTTCAGGAATGTCCTCGTCTTTTTTGAAAAGTCTATGCCATGCGGCCTTGGTTACCATCTTCCAGGGAATTCTCATATAATACTCCAT
>JANQHS010000252.1 GCA_028282565.1 Cytophagales bacterium
GAGGATTTTCTCAATTAGCAGTACTTAGATGAATAAGGAGGAATATCAGCGAGTTGCTGGTATTCCTCTTTTTCGTTTTTAGCCCAGCAATAAAGATCCCTACCATTGAACAGGATCAATACCGGAGCGTTGATCTTGCTGTTATAATGGCTGAGTTGAAGCAAGGCGTTGTTGTCGATCTTCACCGATTCAGATTTGCATTCTGCCAACAATCGCGGATTTCCATCCGAATTGAAAACCATAAGGTCATAGCGCTTTTTCATTTTCCCCACCTGTAACCCGGACTCAAGGGAGAAAAGCCCTAAAGGATAGCCATACTTGTTATGAAGAATTTCAACTAATCTTTGCCTTTGGTATTCCTCGGGCTGGTACACCAGTTCCTTCTTTCTGACCTGATCCCAGATAAATTTCTTTCCTTCCTTTTCAATTACCTTTACCACCGTTGCAATAATAAAGCTGTTGAGAAAATGAATCTAATTTCACGATCACTTCTGGTATTCCTTGCCGGAATTATTTCATTTTGCCAACCCGTGGAAAAAGTAGACCTCATCATATTTAACGGAAAGATATATTCGGTCGACGAAAACAACCCGAATCCCGAGGCCATTGGCATCCATGATGGGAAAATTGTTTTCGTTGGAAAACTGGCTGAACTCCGTAGCAAGTATTCAGCCAAGGAAGAGTTGGACCTGCAAGGCAAGGCCCTTTATCCGGGCTTTATGGATGCCCATTCTCACTTCCTGGGTTATTCTCAGAGTCTTTTAAGGGTAGATCTGAGAGCTTGCAATTCTATTGAAGAGTGTATTGACAGGATAAAAACCTATCGCAACAAATACCCGGACCTTCCCTGGATCCTTGGAAGAGGCTGGGATCAAACACTCTGGGGTGGTCAGATGCCCGATAAGTCCGGGCTTGATGAAGCCTTTCCGGATGTACCGGTTTTTTTGGGGAGAGTTGACGGGCATGCAGCATGGGCAAACTCCAAGGCCATGGAATTAGCCGGAATCGATCCGGAGCAGGAAGTTGAAGGCGGTGAGATCATGCTGATGGACGGAGAACTCCAAGGAGTACTGATCGATAATGCCATGAACCTTGTTTATGACATTATCCCCGAGAATACGGATGAAGTATTGAAACAGGCCATGGATGAAGGTCAGAAAAACTGTTTTGAAGTAGGACTGACCAATGTGGCCGATTGTGGCCTGGAAAAAAAGAACCTGTTGCTGATGAAGGAGCTTTCCGACGCAGGAAGCCTGAAAATAAGGGTCTATGCCATGTCGAATCCCGGCGCAGAAGAATTTGAATTTCTCAGAAGCAATGGTCCGGTGGTCAACCCGGGTTTTACCTTAAGGTCTGTTAAGGTCTATGCCGACGGTGCCTTGGGTTCACGGGGTGCATGCCTCAAAGAAGATTATTATGATCGTCAGGGATGGAAGGGATTATTGCTCACCGATCTGGATTCCATATCCAGGTTGGCCGGAATGATTAGAGATCTGGGCCTTCAAATGAATACCCATGCGATCGGCGATTCGGCAAACTTCAACATCCTGAATATTTATGAAGAAGCCTTACAGGATGAACCCGACCCAAGGTGGAGAATCGAACATGCTCAGGTGGTAAGCCCTGAAGATCAAAAAAGATTTTCCCTAAAAATCCTTCCTTCGGTTCAACCCACGCATGCGACCTCGGATATGAGGTGGGCAGAAGACAGACTAGGGCCGGATCGGGTAGGACATGGTTATGCTTATAAGAATTTGCTTTCATATGCAGGAGTTCTGCCCCTTGGAAGCGATTTCCCAGTTGAAGATATCAATCCGCTTTACGGGTTTTATGCAGCGGTGGCGAGGCAGGATCATCAAGGACAGCCCGAATCCGGCTGGCAAATGGAAAACAGTCTCACTAGAGAAGAAGCTTTGAAAGGTATGACCACCTGGGCTGCTTTCTCACAATTCGAGGAAAACGAAAAAGGCATGATCAAGGAAGGCTACCTGGCCGACATTGTAATCCTCGAAAAGGATATAATGACCATACCCTTAAAAGAGGTATTGGAACCCATTGTGTATGCCACCATGGTCAACGGTGAATTTGTTTACCGAAAGTAGACGATAGAGCATCAGTGCCTTTGTCAATTGCACAGAAATATACCCATGCACTGAGGAAAGTCAGAAGCTGATGATGTATTTGTTGGATCATCGGGAAGGTCATTTCCATTGAATAATCATATCTAATAACAAAAAGACAATCTCATATTATGGTATGAATGAGAAAAAAAATTTACTTTGAGTTCCTAATACCTATGTAGGCATGAAATCTGTTCACTTCTCGATCTTGATCCTTTTTACATCGCTATTTATTCAAATCTGCTCATATGCCCAGAGTGTGGTGGGTAGTTCAGGAGGATTTGATGGCACATCCAATGCACATATAAATTGGACACTCGGGGAATTGATGATCGGATCCTTCGAAAATCCGGGTTCACATATTGGAGAAGGGTTTAACCAACCTGCCTATTCACTAACAAGTTTATCTGACAATCCCCAACTCGGGATATTGAAGGTTTATCCTAATCCGGTAGAAGACTTGCTTATAATCGAAACGGTGCAGGAAAATTCCCAGCTAGAATTTGAAATATTTGACATAAATGGGAAAGTCGTTGCAAGAGGAAACAAAGAGGGGCTGAAGAATCACATTGACCTAAGTATGATATCTTCCGGGAGCTACCAACTCATACTGAAAACGAAAGAATCCCAATCAACAAACTCATACAAACTGATAAAGAATTAGGAATTATAATCATCATGAAAACCTTAACCAACGCATTAACAATTGTACTGACCTTAGTTATTTCAATTTCCTCAATTGCTCAAAGCCCAAATTCATTTAAGTATCAGGCAGTTATTCGAGATAATTCCGGAACGCCATTGGTCAATCAAGGAATCGGGGTAAAACTGAGTATCCTTTCCTCCTCAAGCTCAGGTACGGTTGAGTACTCTGAAGAACATACCGTCACTACGAGCGATTACGGGGTCATAGCCTTGAACGTAGGTGAAGGGTCAGTTCTCAGTGGAAACTTCTCCAATATTGATTGGGGCGGAGATTCCCATTTTTTGAAGGTTGAAATGGACCTGAGTGGTGGCACTAACTATAATACTCCATTAGGAACAACACAGTTGCTCAGCGTACCCTATGCATTGAATGCGCGGTCGGTTGAAAATTCAATCTGGACTGTCAGCGGAAACGACATTTCCTATAGCCAGGGAATGGTTGGTATTGGCAATACCTCAGCTCTTTCTTCAGCCTCGGGAGAATTGAATGTAGCCGGAGAAGTCGATGGGTATTCCTCCAACGGGATTCGAAAGTTCCGTCTTTTTTCAGGAGGGACTTCATCTCCTGGTTCCATGGGGGTTTTCGGACCAAATGGAAATGAAAATGCAGGGCTTACAAGTAATATTGCCAATAGCAACTATGGTGCTTTGACCATATCGAATAATCTCGGAGATCACAAAATAACCGCCTCGATAAGATCACCAGCAAATGTTGGATTTCTGTTGATCGAAGGGGCTAATGGATCGGAAAATATTGCTTTGAACTCTAGCGATCCAAATGTAGGATGGATCGGGATTAAAGGATCGACGAGCCAAGATATATTCCGCATTTCGCAATTTTCCGGTGTTCAAGGCGGAGCGTTCGAGGCATTTGGACCTAATGGAAATGCGAATATCGCCGGAGCCGCTCTTTCTGGATTTGACAACAACGGCTATTTAGCTGTTTTAGACGCTTCCGGAACAATTCAAGCCGGAATGTATGTCAGCAGTACTGGTGATGGAATTGTATTTGGTGATACCAAAAACTTTAGAATGGATCACCCCAGTAAACCCGGAAAAGAGATTTGGTACGCCAGTTTGGAAGGCCCTGAGGCGGGCGCATACTGCAGGGGAACAACAAGTCTGATCAATGGGTATGTTCAGGTGCCCCTACCAAACCACTTTGCTGAAGTAGCAAACGTAGAAGACATGACTGTTACCCTCACACCCCTAAGCCTGGAATCAAAGGGATTGGCCGTAACGGCAAAGGAGGAAGGCTATATTGTTGTTCAAGAACTGCATGGCGGAAAAGGAAATTATGACTTCGATTGGGAGGTGAAAAGTGTTAGAAAGGGTTATGAGAATTATCAGGTGGTTCGAGATGCCTCTGATGTCAACATGCAACCAAGCAACCCCTCTGTGGATTTATCTTCTCAAACAATTGAATCTGTAAAGAGAGAAACGGCACTCGACTCAGAAAGTGTCGAAGGATCGAATCAGTAATGTCCTAGCAATGAATCCAGGATAACATTTGAGTCGGCTGCTTCAGGTGACTTGCAGGTATATACTGCTCTTCGCTTCCCATAGGAATCCTGCCGCAGATTTATAGGTAAATAATAAAAACACAGTTCGCACAAAGCCCAACCGATTTGCTTATATGGCTATGTTTGAATAGCTAATTAAGGTTATTTTGGTACCTGTTTTCACTCGTGAACAATGAAATTATGAGAAGATCAAAGATCGCCGGACTTGGCTTTTATGTACCCGAAAAAGTCATAACCAACCATGATCTGGAAAACATCATGGATACCTCTGATGAATGGATCCAGGAAAGGACAGGAATCAAGGAAAGGAGGTTTTATGATCCCGATAAGGATACCGTGGCAAATATGGGTGTCAAGGCCTCTGAGATCGCAATAGATCGAGCCGGCATTCAAAAAACCGATATTGACTTTGTGATTCTCGCCACGCTTAGTCCCGAT
>JANQHS010000253.1 GCA_028282565.1 Cytophagales bacterium
TGGTGAAGCCGAGCTCGTTGGCCATGATGCGCCCGGGAGTAATATCGTTGAGATGCTGCAGTTCAAATTCATAACCCGGACGGTCATCGGGAAAATCCATATGCTCTTCTGCCAGTTGATTCAACTTTTCCTCCACATAGGAAGGCTCGGTACCCGATTTCAAGACCATATAGTTATGAGCCATAGAGACATTTTCCCATTGGTAAGCTCCTTTCCCCAACACCTTCTTTCCAATGAGGGGATCGATACTGGAAAATGATCCAAGCATATCGAACTGAACATGAGTCTTCCCAATGGGTTCCTTGACTATGCCCCTGACAAGATACTCCTGAGATTCATCGACCTCTATGAGCTGTCCCACAGGATCGGAATTGGGAAAGATGCGGGTGGCGAACTCTTCGGAAAGAACTACTGAAAATGGTTCTCCGAGAGCATTCTCAGCGGAAATGTCATCCAATTCAAAGCCAAAAACACGAAAGAAATCCGGATCCGCATAAAAGCCACGGAATTCCAATATTCTTTCTTCTGACCTTGCCTCTCCACTGAAATACCTGCTCATGCATGTCCATTGCTCTATTCCGGACTCCTTTTCAAAAAGATATTCCTTAAACCGAGGTGATGAACTTGCCCTGGCGTCAAAAAAGTCAGATGCTCCTTTTTCAATACTTAGAATTCTGTAGATCCGCTCCTTTTGAGGATGGAATTCATCATAGTTGACCTGATCAAACACCAGGAGAATTACCATGAAACAGACCGACATGCCTACTGCAAGCCCAACGAGATTGATGCTGGTAAAGCCTTTGTTCTTCCAATAGGCACGAAAGGCGATCAGGAGGTAGTTTCTGATCATGAAGGGGGATTCTCGTTCTTAACCATAAAATAGTAAATCAGGAATCCAAGGGAGAGGAAAATGGATAGGATCCCAAATGGTAATGGTGAGTTATCATCGTAAGGGATGTACTCGATGACCACCAGGCCCAGGCCTCCGAAAAACACGATCAGCCCCCACTTCAGCGCCGCGAATTTGCTCTGGTCCTTTTCCTTCAGCAAGGCCTTGATCTCCTCCTTATCCAATCCGTTTTGCACCATTCTCTTTTTCAGATAGTAATCGGTCAGTGTCTTGGTAAACAGGACAACCAGGACCGTAAATGTCCCGATGATGGCTACGGGACTCAATAATTCATACGTTTCGTGATTCATTGTCTTTCGTCTTTATGCCTGATCAGACAAGGGATCTGCCCCCAGGGTTGCAATTCAGCTCGGAATTATTTTTATCTAGATTGCAACCTTGGGTTCAGCACTTCTGTCTAATCATTCTGAATGGAGGATCGTCAGCTCGTCAAATCGGTATTGAGGGGAAATCCCGGAGCTTTCGATATTCTCGTTCGGCAGCACCTTGGCCTAGTGATCCACATGGTCGCTCCTATGGTGAAAAACCCTGAAGACAGAGAGGAGATAATCCAGGATGTTTTTCTCAAGGTGCATCAAAACCTGGAACGTTTCAGGTTTCACTCGAAACTGAGTACATGGATAGGACAGATCGCATACAGATCAGGGTTGAACTACCTACAGAAAAAGCGGAAAAAGCTTGTGGCCCTGGAGCCCGAGGATCTGGATCTGATTTTCAAACAAGAGGATCTGAGTACGGAGCAAAAGGATGCATCGGAGTTTATTCAGGACCTGGTAAAGCAGATCCCACCACCCTATGGAACCATTCTGAACCTCTTCTATCTTGAAGAAATGAGTCACAAAGAGATTATGGAGGTCATGGAATTACCTGAAGGCACTGTGAAGAATTACCTTTTCCGCGCCAAAAAGAAAATGCGGGAAATGCTTGAATCGATTTTAGAAAAAGAAACAGGACTGATATGAATGAGGATCGCTTTGAAAGTTTGCTAAAGGAATCTCTTCGCAAAAACGCGGAGATCGGTTTGAGTCCTGAATTTCATGAAAAATTGAGATCCAGGTTCAAACGAAGAAACCAAATAGGTCTATGGAAAGGATTATTGCAGCAATGGTTGCTCGCAGCTGCGGTGGGGTTTGTAGGTATCCTGTTGTTGGCAATTTACGCCGATCTTATCCCAGCCGTTTCTTCCCTTATCCCCTATACTCCCGGATTGTTGATCCTGTTCTTTTTATTCCAGGCTTTGGATCAGCGGATAATGATGAAAAGGAATGCCCAAGGCACAAGATCGAGCTGATCGATACCTTTTATGATTTCATCACAGGTACAAGCAAAACATCCTTCAATTCTCCTCGTCTAACCACACCGAGCTTCATGGCTCTTCCGATCTGCTCCTTGTTCAGGCGCTTCATCAGATCGCCCATAGAACTGACATCTTGTCCATCGATCTGAACAATGATGTCGCCGGTGTGTAGCTCAGACATTGCTGCAGGACTCTTCTTGATGATCTCTCGAACCAGTAATCCCTTGTTGGTCTCAAGCTGATACCGATTGATCATTCTTTGATTCAACTGCATCTCGTGGGCCATGATGCCGATCATCGCCCTTTGCACCTTTCCATACTGGATCAGATCACCGGCAAGTGTCTTTGCCAGATTGATGTCTATCGAAAAACTAAGCCCCTGAGCCCCCCTGAGCGTGGCGGTGTTCACACCGATCACCTCACCGGACCCATTGATCATAGGACCTCCGGAATTCCCGGGGTTCAACGACACATCGGATTGAACCACATTGTCGACAATGGCTCCTTCGGGTGTTCTCAAGGTGCGGCCAAGAGCGGATATTACACCGGCAGAGACGGTGTGCTGGTATCCAAAGGGATTTCCTATGGCAATGGCCAGCTCTCCGATCTGGAGTTTTGAGGAGTCCCCAAGTTCCGCAATTCCATACCCGTCCTCATAGGTTTTGATGATGGCGAGATCCGCCGAGGGATCCTCTCCCACAAGCTCCGCCATACCGCCTTCACCGGAAAGAAAACTGACTTCCAGTTTTGACCTTTTGCTGACGACATGTGAGTTGGTAAAAATGAATCCGTCCGAAGAAAACACAAACCCGCTTCCGCCGCCGGCCGGTATTTCGCGTCCACGTCTTTTTTGAAAGGTATCGATCTTCACGACCGCATGTTTGACCTTCTCTACGGCCTTAATGATCGTTTGAGAGTAATTGTCCATAACGGGCCATTTGCCAATACGGGGCCAAAGCCGAAATGCGGACAGAATGACGTGGAGATCTCCTCTGAGAATCTCTTCTTTATACAGTATCAATAAAACCAGCTATCTTCAAGGGGGAGATGAATTCCATGCAATTTCTTCATTTACTGATCCTCGCGGCCTTGCTCTTCGGATTGAACTTCATTGTCGAAGCAGATCAAGTAATTCTGGAAGGAAGTCTATGGGGCATATCCACAGAGGCCTGGTTGCTGATCGCTGTTTTCTCGCCCATCGTTCACCAGTTCTATGTATTGGTATTCTGGCGCTGGGAACTTCATAAAAAGGGAATGACCAAGGCCTTTGGAGAAAATGCCTTCAGGATCTTTAAGGCTGGATTTTCAATCCTTATAATCTCAAGACCGATCTCTATTTTTTGCCTGGCCATCGCCAATCGCTGGACCCTAGACCTCAACTATCCCGCCGCCATTGTACTTTCGTTGATCTTGTTCCTACCGGGTGCATATACCATGTATTCGGTCTTTAACTTCTTCGGGATCGACAATGCCTTTGGTCGGGATCATTTTGTGCCCGGGGATTATCGCGGAAAGGAATTGGTCAAGAAAGGAATGTTTAGGTACCTCAGCAACTCCATGTATGCTACCGGATTCCTGCTGCTCTATGTTCCGGGACTACTTTTTCTTTCGAAAGCCGCCACCCTGGTTGCACTCTTCAGCCATCTGTTCATTTGGGTCCATTATTTCTTGGTAGAAAAGCCGGACATGAATTTCATATATGGGGGGAGAAATAATGATAACGGACAAGAAGAAAAAAGGTAGAAAGAAATTGCCGTTGGTTTAGTGAAATTTTAAGAACCCAATGCCAAGGGTTGCCGCAATAGTAGTGATGGGATAAGAAAAGCGGTAATCGGGGCGAGAATCTCTATATATCAATACCCGATGAGTTGACATGAACAATTGAATTCCAAATGAAATATTGAACGTGGTTTTCGAAGGGTACCAGGCAAATTGAGCACGGAAGGATCCATTTCCATTCCCGTAATAATATCCAAAGATCTTTGTGAATCCGGGACTGTTTTGATCAATTTTCCAAATACTGATCTGAGGATAGGCAAACCAAGCATAGCCTACAAATGCGTCAAAAAGCAGAAGGAACCTGTTCTTCTTATCGATGTGAAATCCATAAAATAATCCGATAAAAGGACCTCCATAGGTGAAATTGGGATCTCCACATCGAATTTCTCCTCCCTCATACTCCTGTAAGATTGATTCCAAATCAATTCGATTAGAAAGGACATTTATTCCCCCGACCAGCCCAATCCCCTGCTTGATTCCCAAATAGCCTGAAAAACTGTAGTTTATTCCAACATCCATATTACCACCGAATTTTGCCTTCTTGCCATAGGTCCCAATTGGGAAATTCAAGCCATAATTAAAGCTGGCCCCACCACTAATCCGGGCCTCCGATGCTGACCAAGAAAACAGAAGGGAAATGATCAGAATTCGTATCATACATACGGGATCATGGAATGAAAAATAGACAATCCCCAAGACTTAAACCCGGATTCCATAAATTTCAAGAGTGAATATTCCTGCAGTTGAAATCCCGATCGATGGCGCCCTTGAGTTGGAGCAGTTCAGGGAGATGGACTATTTTGCGGTTGAGCATTATAACCTGCCCATCGAATTGATGATGGAAAATGCAGGGCTGCAACTGGCCAGGCTCGTTGCCATACAGGCAAGCAGGGAAAGCAAGATCCTGATCGGAATCGGAAACGGCAATAACGGAGGCGGTGGCCTGGTGGCAGCACGCCGCCTATCTGCATGGGGCTATGCAGTTCACCTGGATCTAATTACGGAGATCCGAAAAGATCTCCCAAGGGCACAACTGGACAGGGCGCTTCGATTCGGCGCTAATCCCCATCAGATAGAAGAGCCCGATATTTGGGTCGATGCCTACATGGGCTTTTCACAGCGTTTACCCCTGAAGAGTGACCTGATAGAAAGAATTAACCGGGCGAGCAGTTCTTCGGCACTCAGAATCTCGCTTGATCTTCCAACGGGGTATATAGGCGACCTGAATACTCCACGTTTTACGGCCAACCAGATTTTGACGCTCGCCGCCCCCAAGAAGATCCTCTATTCTTTGCCCAATACAGAATTGTTCCTGGCCGATCTCGGACTTCCTGCCAAAGTTTATGCGGAATTTGGAAGCACTCCACCCCCCTTCGAACAGGGAGGCATTCTTCAGATCCTTAATTGATGCTGATTATATCTTTCTCCTCAATAAATACGGTACTGATTTTGCCATCTGTGTCCTGGGTTCTGATTTGAAACAAAGCTCGGGCTTGCGTAGTCAATTCTCCCTCGCCAAAACCATTTTCAATCCGAAACATCACCCTTTTTCCTGTTCCTCCTTCCGGGTAGTTGTATTTCGGTACCTTTTTCAAATCCTTAACATCAGGGAGTGGAGCATTTTTACCGGAAGCTGAGAAAAACACAGGATCTCCAAAACTTTGGTAAACATCCTCTTGATCATCTTCCTCCTCGGTGATGTCCCGAAAGTCAATGATCTCTCCCGATACATATACATTGGTCTGTACCAAAAAAGGCAGAAAGTAAAACCTCTTGAAGTCCACGGTCATTTGACCAAAGGCCTGGCCCCTTTCCAAAGGATAATTTCTGACCATATCCTGCTTTGCCTGCATGACCAGAGCATGTTGCTCAAGTCCGCCGATCCCGAGGATATGACTGGTTTGAGATCTTCCATAAGCAAATCCGACGATCCTGAAATCGGCATTTGTCAGGGTCGCATTTCCCGCACCCACCACTCCAAAATGGTGAGCACATGAGGAAAGAAGGATTGCCAGGATACAAAAGGCCAATAAAAGTTTGGGAGTTTTCATGCGATCATATCTTTCTTATAAAACTATCAAAAAGTCAGGGTGTGCAAAATGAATCCGGCCGGGATCATTTCATAATCGATCATTCGACACTCACAATTCCCTTGAGCCGCTTATGTAATTTCATATTTGTAGAAAAACTATTTATTCTACATTTACGAAAAAACCAACATGAAAGGAACGCAACTGGGAGAATTCGAAGAGCTTATCCTGTTATTGACGGGAGTGCTTTACCCCGATGCCTACGGGGTCTCCATAGCCAGAGAATTGGAAAACCAAACGGGACGAAAGGCGGCCATTGGAGCCATTCATTCCGCCCTGGTTCGCCTGGAGGAAAAAGGATTTTTAAAATCAGAGCTTCAAAGCGGTAGCGGAAAACGCGGGGGGCGGCCAAAAAAGATCTTTTCCATCACCGCGGCCGGAAAAACCGCCATCGCGAAAAGCAAGGAACTACGGAATTCACTTTGGGATCAGATCCCTGAACTGGCACTAAAGGGCCTGAACTACTCCTATGTCATCCGATAAAAACCACCAGCCGCCAAGGCTGGCCGATCGCTTTTTCCGTTGGTTTTGCAAAGCCGACTTGGTCGAATACCTGCAAGGCGACCTTTATGAGCAGTTTCAGGCAGAGGTGGAAAAAAGAGGGCTTTTCGGTGCCCGTCTCTGGTATTGGAAACAGGTGTTGAACATGATCCGTCCCTTCGCACTTAAAGGAAACATGATCTCAAATTTCATCAGCTTTTACGGCCTCCATACACGATTTGCCTTCAGGCAAATGAAGAAACACCCTCTTGATGCCCTGATGAACATAGGCTCACTCACCCTGGGAATCGCCTGTTTCGTCTTCATTTCACTCTATGTCATGGAGGAATTCAAGTGGGACAAATTCCATCCAAATCATGAGCGGATCAAAAGAGTTGTAATAGACTTTGTGTTTCAGGAAGGAGAGCGAATTCCGGATGCCACCACCCCTCCTGCCCTGGCCCCTGCCCTCATCGACCAGTTACCTGAAGTGGAGGCCGTCACACGCATTTTCCCTTCCTGGGGTTCGCGTTATCTCGTAGAACTTCCTTCGGGAAAACGCTTCTACGAGGATAAACTGATCCGGGTAGATTCGGGCTTCTTTGATGTTTTCCAGTTTCCCATCGCCAGATCCAGTGGCACCAACAGGATTACCCAGCCGGACCAGGCCATGCTCTCGGAATCCATGGCCAAAAAATATTTTGGCGATGAAGAACCGCTGGGACAGATCATACAGGTACATATAGGCAATGATACCCTGCCCTATAAGGTGATCGCCATCCTGGAGGATGTTCCCCGCTACTCGCATTTCGATTTCGATATCGTCCTGCCCCTGCGCATTTCGCACATGATGGATTCATGGGGCTGGTATAATTTCTATACCTATGTCAGTCTCTATCCCAACAGCTCGGATCAGGTTTTCGAAGAAAAACTTCAACCCCTTTTCGACAGCGCACAGACTGTGGGATCCAATGTGAACCACATCATGTACTCACAGGCACTGACCGACATACATCTCAGATCTCACCTTAAGTGGGAGTTGGGAACCAACAGTGATCTGAGAACAGTCCTGATGTTCGGCAGCCTTGGAATATTCATTCTCTTGATCTCCCTGGCGAACTATATGAACCTGGCTCTTTCCAACGGCTATAAAAGACATCGGGAAATCGGGATAAAGAAAATACTTGGCGTGGGTAGAGGAGACCTTTTTGGTCAATTCATGGTCGAAACGCTGACCCTGGTTCTACTCTCATTTTTTCTTGCTCTTCTCCTATCGGAGTTCTTCGCCACCCGGTTCAGAGATGTATTGGGCTGGAAGATCGGGATCTTAGATCCGGGGGTTTTCCCTGTCCTGGCCTTGCTTCTTATTTTGGTTGTGATGGTTTGCCTTTTGGGATCAACATTCCCCTCTGTCCAGCTTTCCCGCCTCAGGGTGCTCAACATTTTATCGGGAGATCTTGGAAAAGGAAAGCAAAACATAAAGGCCATACGTGGTGGATTAGTGGTTTTGCAATTCACGCTTTCCATTTTCATGATCATTTCGGCACTGGTGGTCAAGGATCAACTGGACCTGTTCAGAAATGCCGAATTGGGCTTTAATACGAGGCAAACCCTGGTCATCCCCAATGCAGGCTCTATTGCGAACCAGCAAAACTTCATACAGGAAATCAGAAAGATCCCGGGGGTGGAAGATGTGAGTCGCTCCAACGGTGAGATCGGGAAACTCAATTGGACCACCAACATCGGTATTGAGGATAAGGTACTGATCAATTATTTGGTGATCGACCCGGAATTCTTTTCGACATTGGAGATCGATCTGGTACACGGGGAATATTTTTCCAGAGAGCAGGTTACCCAGTCCTCAGGGTGGACCCTGGTATTAAACGAGGAGGCATTCAAGTCCTTGAATCTGAGGGTCGAAGATATTGGAGAACGTATCCCGATCACCACGAATGCGGACACGCTGGTTCATGGGCGTATCATCGGGGTGGTCCGGGATTTCCAATTCACGGATTTTCGAAACGGGATCAAGCCCTTTGCCTTCTTCTGGAGGGAAGGGGATATGAATCATGTAAACATCAAAGTGTCCAGCGGGGATATTTCGGCTACTCTTGAAGCCATAGAAAAAGCCTGGAAAGATGCCACGGCCGGAGTGGCTCTGGAATCCTACTTCCTTGACCAGACCTTTGCACAGCTACATTCAACCGAACAAAAACTCAGTAAAGTGCTTGATGGCCTGACCCTAATGGCCCTTTTCATCGCCTTTTCAGGCATGTTCGCCATGGCACACCTATGGTTAAAAGCCAGACTAAAGGAGGTCGCTGTCAGAAAGGTGATGGGTGCCAGGGTGGTCGCGCTGGTCATGCTTTTGAGCAAACCCTTTATCATTCTGTTCATGCTGGCCAACACCATCGCTTTCCTGGGTGCCTATTATGCCCTGAACGGCTGGCTGGATTCATTCGTGATCCGTGTCGAGCTTGGCTGGATCTACTTCGCCATGGCGGCATTGATCTCCTTGTTGGTGGGATTGTTTACGGTTGGTGTTCAATCCCTGCGCCTGGCTACTCAGAATCCAACCAGATTTTTGGGTCAGGAATAGGTAAAGAGAAAAATATGCTTATGAATTGCTGAGCAGGTAAGTGACCCTAATCTTTGTACACGGTTTTCGTCACGCTGGCTCCTTCTCCTATGAATTGGACATAGTAGTTACCGGAAGGAAGCGCGCCGATATCAATTCCATTTTCAAAGTCCTTGCTCGTCAACAATTCCTTGCCCGAAGCGCCAAACACCTTGACGGATCTGATATCAAGATCTGTGCTGAACCGGATCAGATCTTGCACAGGATTGGGATATACCCGAACATGGTCATCCAAAAGCATGGAATGGCTTAAGCCAGTGATCGAACAGATGGAATTGGCATTTGATGTCGCACAGCCCATACTGGTCGGGCCTATGGTGAAGGCCATGTCAGCATTGCCCACCAAACAGCGGGGAATCACAGGGAAGTCGGTGGTCAGCACATAATAATAGGTGCCGTTCGGGAATTCGGGGGTCACGGCTGTTCTGCCATTACATTCATCCAGATCACCAAGACCGGATACGTATTCATAATCCTGGGTGTAGGTGCCATCGTAGGGTCCGTCAGGTGCGGTGACACCATTGCCCGGCCTTGTCCCCGACTTGAGCTGGTAAGAAGAAGTCTGTTCCACAACGGCGCTAGAAGCATTATTGGGGTCGGAGTAAACATATTTTCCATAGATCGGATATCCGTCGGCTGCATATCCCACCAGGGGCGAATGAGAACCTGACGAGATGCCGAAGGCGGATTCAAGGCTGCTGGGAAAACCATGGTAATGGTATTTGCCCGAAGGCTGCACATGAGCATCATTGAAATCAAGGCCGAGATTATTGTTCGAAGAAAGCGCATTCAGATTCCAATCCCGGTTCAACTGACCGGTATTGGGGTTCTCAAAGTATTCGGCTGCGATCGGATCCAGGATAAGTCCGTTGCTGGCGATCCCGAATTCCCAATACGGGCATTGCCCGCTCCCCTGGTCCAGATAGGTCAGTTGGCTGTTTGTCTCAGGAAAGGCACACATGGTCAGTGAGAGCTGCTGTGCCGAAATCGCATGGGGATTGCCGGTATTGGGAAAGGTGCCCGTGCTATGATCCGGCAGGGAATTGCTGTAGAAATAACGCACGGCACCATCTACTTCTTCACAGACGGCATTGCTGGTTGTATTGCTGAAAATAGTATTGGGATCGCATTGAGCCGCGGCAAGGAAACAAATGCCTGAAAGACCCAGGGTAAGTAGTACTTTCATTTGAATTGATGTGATATGGTTTGGCGATCTTTTGTCATTTTATAGCTGATATTCTCGCCTTTGACAATGACAGTCACCAAGTTATGATAAAGATGATCGAAATCCTCAAAACAGCGGTTATCAATTTTGATCCCTTCGACCGCTCCTACAGTTGGCGTAAGTTGAAATCGGCAGGAGATATACCCTTTCTGTTCGAAAGATGAGATGAATTCCATTTTCAGGGAGACATCATTGACGCTAACCGAAAGCCGGTCCTGCAAATAATCATTGATGCCAGGACCGAGGTTACCTGTGGAGATCTGATTCTTTTCCAGCTCCTTTCGTATATCGGCCATCTCCATTTTGACCAACATGGTCCATTCCGACCCACGCTGCTCAATGGTATAAAAGGCCTCATGTCCACCATGGGAAGAGGC
>JANQHS010000284.1 GCA_028282565.1 Cytophagales bacterium
ATCGGCTTTTATTTCTCTCATTTTCTCTACGGTCAATAAGGAATCAAAAGATCGGTAGGTACTATCCAAAATTGGTGCCATTTGAACCAGGTACATTGAAAAGTCCTGTATACGACCCCTCCTATTTTGGTACGAGATCAGCTCCTGAGATCCATCCCCGAAAGTTTTTCTCAAAAAAAGCTCAGCTCCCTGATCCCCGATAAAACTGGCCAGATTCTCATTGAACTCAACGGAATCCTTGATGAAAATGGTACCATGGGTCAGTTCATGCAAGATCAAATTCGCCAAGCGACCTTCATCCCTTCGAAGCATTTCAGATAATACCGGATCCCTGAAAAACCCGAGCGTAGACCATCCTGCTACAGGCGAAAAATCCACATCAAAACCCAGCTCCCGTAGATCCTCCAACTCGTTTCTCCCCTTTTTCTCATCAAAAAAACCCTTATAGGGGAATTCCCCGATGATCGGAAAAGACCATGTCCTGGGTTCCAGGGAAAACTCGGGGCAAGCGGTCAAGACCCAAAGTATGGTCTGACCCTTCTGATCATAAAAGGTGGTGTAATTTCCGGATCGTTTCAGGCCCAATTCCTGAAAACCAAATTCCCTGATCTCCTGGATCAGTAGAAGCTTTTTCTTGGTAGAATCCGCTACCACGGGATCTGCCAGGATCTCGGTGATCTCCACCGCAGCAAGGACCACCTTCAGTTGCCCTTTCAATTGGGCGATACCATAATTGATCAATGGCCAATAGATGATCGCTAAAAACAGAATCAAGGCAAGAATACCGATGCCTATCTTTTTGATCATTTAGGCAGCCTTGTTAGGAAAAACCGGTGTTGATACTTCACGTAGAGCCCGAAAGAGATTCCGGAAGCGCTGTTTTGAAGATTGATATAGGGTTCAAGCCTGGGAGATACCTCCAGTCCATCCATGACCTTGATCTTGCCAAGTACCCTGAAGATGAGGATCTCCCTGGGGGATTCTATGGCGTCTGGTTCTTTCCAGTTTCTGGAAATTGATTGATATAAATGTCCACCACTCCAGGCGACAAACTGCTCACCCCTCCAATAGGAGATCATGAAATCATTAAGATGGGTCACGAAGGTAAGGTTTAGCATGGTCCCCCAGCCGTTGGTCCATGGGGATTCAAGCGGCTCAGCATCATAGCTTCCATACAAGGCATAATAGTTCTGGGACCGAATGGCCTGGACCACTTTTGCTCCCGGAAA
>JANQHS010000320.1 GCA_028282565.1 Cytophagales bacterium
AGGACTGACTCCTGAGATATATAGCAGCGTATCGTTTTTATAATACCTGACAACTCCTTCTTCGACCGCCACCCGGAAAGTATCATTGGCTGCATAGGCCCCTACATTTCCCCTGTTTGCTCCGGACTCCCGGATCTCCATGGTCCCGTCGGTTCTCAGGTAGATGGCAAACTGGATGGCCGTGAAGTTCGCGTCGGTATTGCTGGAGGAAAGTCCGATCATTTTGGCCGTATTGTTCTCTGCGCTAGAGAATTCAAAGAAGCCATTGTTCGAAACTGCATTTAAGGATGCAGCGCCGCCGTTCCAGCTTCCACCGCTCTGGATCTTCTCGAGGTTATTTCCTGTCGCATTCAGGTTCACCAGGCTTGTCCAGGAAATCAACTCCGTGGCATATTGACAAGCTGATGAAGTCGCCTGATTAAAAACAAAGAAAGTATCCAGATTTGTATTGGTCTCGGTCTGAATAATCGTAGTTCTGGATGAATAGGAAATACCCGTGCAACTGCCAAGGTCGGGCGTTACTTCACATCGCAGGTTGTCTCCATTTACCAGATTTACATTGGTATAGGTCGGTGAATTCGATCCGACCATTCCCCCATTCAAATACCATTGATAGGAAGGACTGGAACCAATATTGGTTCCGATGGCATTGAAGGTCCCGCCTGTCCCATTGAATACCCTCGCATTGACAACTGTTCCTCCTAAAGTATTGATGGATATATCGGAGATCAGTGGTGGAGAAGGGCTAACCCCGCTGATGTAGATAAGTGAGCCATTTTGGTAATACTTGATCTCATTTTCTTCGATGGCGATCCTCATGGTATCACCTGAGGCATATGCGCCAAGATTTCCCCTGCTGGATCCGGACTCGCGAATTTCGAAGGTGCCATCAGTCCTCAGATAAACAGAATATTGAATGGATGTGTAGTTGGCATCTATATTGGAAGCGCTCAGGCCGATCATCCTGGCGGGATTGGTTTCATTGACCAGAAACTCAAAGTATCCGTTGTTAAATACAGAATCATACGAGGCCGCCCCACCATTCCATGATCCCCCGGATTGGATTTTCCTTATCGTATCATTTTTGTAGGAGGTATTGGCAAAATCAGTCCATGAAACCGGAGCATTA
>JANQHS010000360.1 GCA_028282565.1 Cytophagales bacterium
CTGTCCCGATCAAAAAATCTTTGCACATAAAACTCCCGTCTTCCAAAATCCGGATCTCTTGAATCCCATTGACCTCCGGAGTACAGATCCTCGAAATCACTGAAGGTCAATTGGGTGAATGAGGCCCATTTCTTGCGACCGATGTTCAGATCAAAACCAACGGTCTTTTCAAAATTGGCCGAAGAGAACCGAAAAAATCCACCCCCGTACATGATAGTGTTGGAGTCCAGGCTGTACTCAGGGTTTCTTGTATTCATGGCGATGACCCCACCGAGCGCATCACTTCCATAGATAACGGAACCGGGACCATAGACTACCTCCATATTGTCAAGGCTGTTTGCATCAAGTGTAATGATACTTTGGATATTCCCTGCGCGATAGATGGCATTGTTCATCCTGACCCCATCTATTGAAAGGAGGATCTTATTGGCGGAAAAACCCCTGAGCATTGGACTCCCTCCTCCGAGCTGACTCTTCTGAACAAATACCTGGCCCGTGGATGCCAGAGCATCTGCGGTGGTCATCGGATCCCTGGATTTGATCTCCGCCGGAGTAATCCTTTTGATCTGTTGTGGCACATACTTGATTTCCTCGGACCATCGATTGGACGAAACAACCACCTCATCCAGATCGATCGCGACTTCCTCCAGCAGAACCGGTGATGAAAAGGCCTCTTTCGCAAGAGCGACATGATCCCTGAACCCAAAAAGCTTGAAGATCAATGTGTCATCATCGCTCAATTCTTCAGCAAAAAGTTGGCCCAGGCGATTGGTGCTCCCCAGCAGGTCGTCATGCCCTTTGAAGACCAGTACCCCCGGAATGGGTTCCTGGCTTTTGCTATCCCGAACGCTGATGAGTTGAGAAAAAGCTTGTTTTCCTACCAGCGTCAGAAAGAGGATTAGCAGGAAACGCATGATCGGTTTAGCTGGCAGCCAGTTCGTTGATGGCCAGCCAACTCATCATTGCCGGACCTGTGACCAAAGCAGATTCATCGATGTTGAATGTGGGTGTATGCACGTTGGAGCTTATCCCAAGGCTTTCATTTCCGGTTCCCAATCGATAGAAACATGAATCCGAAACCTGTGAGTAGAAGGCAAAATCTTCACCGGCCATCCACATGTCAAGGTCGATGACATTATCTTCTCCCAGCAATTCGATTGCCTGTTTCTTTAGTCTTTCGGTGAGCTCCGGAGTGTTTTTCAGATGAGGGAATCCTTTTCTGACTTCAATTTCACATTGACCACCAAAGGATGCTGCTGTGCCCTCGGCCACCTTTTTGATCAAACCATGAGCTTCCTCCCTCCATTCCTCATCCAGGGTACGAAACGTACCTTCGATGTTGACCTCATCGGGAATCACATTGGTGGCACCATTGGCGATCACTTTTCCGAAAGAAAGCACGGTCGGGATCTTCGGGGAGGCTTTTCTTGATACCACCTGTTGAAGGGAAACCAGGATCTGTGAGGCGATCATCACAGGGTCTATGTTTTTCTCCGGAACAGCCGCATGCCCTCCTTTTCCGATCACCCGGATGTACACTTCATCCGCACTGGCCATATAAAGGCCCGACCTGAAACCCACAGTGCCAGCAGGCAAAAAGGGCATGACGTGTTGGCCGATGATCGATTTGGGTTTTGGGTTTTCAAGTACGCCTTCCTTGATCATCAGAGAGGCGCCACCGGGGATTCTCTCCTCTCCCGGTTGGAAAATAAACCTGATCGTCCCGCCCCAATCATTTTTCAGATTGTTCAGGATCTTGAAGGTGGCCATCAGGGAAGAAGTGTGTACATCATGCCCGCAAGCATGCATCACTCCCTCGTTCTGTGGTCTATAGGGCACATCGTTTTCTTCAACGATGGGAAGTGCGTCCATGTCAGCCCTAAGCGCAATGGTTTTTCCGGTATCCGGGCCTGAACCCTTGATGTCAATCACGAGGCCGGTACCAGCCATTTTTCTGATGTCGCTTGCGCCGGTTTCCGTAAGGGCTGATGCTACATATTGCGCGGTCTCATATTCTTCAAAGGACAATTCGGGATTCTGATGAATATGCCTCCTCCACTTGGTGGTC
>JANQHS010000394.1 GCA_028282565.1 Cytophagales bacterium
TTTGAAGATGATGAGCTGGCATTGATCAATAGCCACAGGGATTCCGTAAGTAAAAAAACCGGCTCGATCAGACAGCTAAAGCATGACGCGGGTGCGTTCGTTTCCTTTTTGCTGTTATTGCCGTCCACATTTGCTTTTTCCAGGTACATCCAATTTGAGGTGAATTTCCTGGAGATCCTATCCTCCACATTTGTGGTCTCCTTGATTCTCCCAAGATTGATTCATGTTGTTGTCACGACAATTCCGAAGTTGCTGAGAAAACTTGTCTAGCCCATGAAAGGGGAGAGTGCTGCAGGACAGCGCGAGCGTTTGCAAAATCGGGGCTACAGAATGAATGGAATGATCCTTTTTGTTCGCTTCATGTATTGTTTATACTCATCGCCAAACTCTTTGATCATCATCCGTTCTTCATTTTTTACCCTCAAAATGTACAAGAGCCCGAAGCTGATCACACCGGAAAGTCCTGCGATGTAGTTGTTCAGCAGCAATGCCTGAATGATCACCAATAGCAGGATGGCCGAATACATTGGATGCCTGACATATCTATAGACGCCGGAATCAACGACCTTATGACCCTCACGAATTTCCAGTGTTGCAGACCAGTTTTGCCCCAGGTTTTTATGCGATCGATAAAACAACCACAGCATGGGAACAATGAGAAGCAAGCCGCTTATGTGCAGGTAAAGCGGTAGATCATAATCAGCGAAGGAAAAGAGAGCGGTGAAGATATAGATCAACGGCAGTATGACCATTCCGAGAAAGACCAATCCCAGCAGGCTTTTTTCCAATGTTCCTTTCTTATCCGTTGTGATCTTATTCGACTTATTGCGCTTTTGATGAGGATAGCGGATGATCGATGTGCCGATCACTATAATCCCGTAGCCGATTTTTAACAGTATAGGTTCCATACTTGTAGCTTTTGGTTTTTCTTCAGGTCCTCAATCAGGATCATGGCTGTAAGGCCTTGATCAGACGCTTACTGTCCATGTATTCAAAATATCGGGCCTTCACATTAAAATCTTCGTCCAATACCACCAGGGTAGGAGGAGCAAACCGTCCGTTCCTTAGGGCCAGCAACTGAGCGATCTGATGGATTGGGCTTCTTGATTTACCGACCTGATCGTTTACAAACTTCTGCCCTTCAAAAGCGATTACCGATTCCGTCTCGGCATTCAATCGAACAGCATAATATTGTTCATTCAGCAGATCTATTACCTCCGGTTTGGTGAATACCACCTTATCCATTTTACGACAGTAGTCACACCAGTCGGTATAAAAATCTATGAAGACTTTTTTGGGCTTTGCGTCCAGCGAATCTTCGAGCTGCTCAAAGCCGATCCAATGCACGGATCTATCCTGCTGGGCAATCGCAGAGGGGCCGGCCAAAAGGAGAATGATAAACAGCAAGCCCTGAATGGAAAAGCACTTTCGGATCACAGCAGGTTGCCAATTCTGATTGAGACAAAATAGGAGCGAGGGGCCATGGGTCCATAGATAAAGTCGGAATCTCTTTGAGCTCCGGTATCAAATTCGGATTGGTAGCTATTGAGTATGTTCTTTATTCCGGCGCTGAGCTCAAGATGAAAATTCTCTGTGATATCAAAATGGTAGCTGAACTTGATGTTCATATCCAGAAATTGTTCCGATTCAACCAGGTCCAGATAACCATCATCACTGACCACGCGTGGCACGATCATCGAACCGGTATAGGTTCCGGTTAGATCCACTTTAAATGCTTTGGAGATATTGTAAAAGGTGGTGAAATAGCCATATATATTGGGGGTTCTGACAAATTCATCCACGGAAACGACGGAATCCTCATTACCGCTTGAAGGTTCATACAATACCTGGGGCTCTTCGTAGCTGGTTTGCTGGAAGGTACCCCCCAACTGAAAGGTGAATTTTCTTGATGGCGAGTAGCCGGCCTCGAAGTTTATACCAGATACTGTGGCTCCCTCGCCGTTTCTCACTTCTTCGATAATGGATCCATTCGGAAGCTGAGCTCCAGTGCTGACCTGGGTGAAAGGGTTTTGCAGTTCGGTATAGAAACCTTCGACCAAGAATGTGAATTGAGATAATCCGGTGTTCTTAATGTAGTTCAATGACCCCGTAAAAGCATTGGAGGTCTCCTTTTCCAGATCATCTGATAATATGACAAAAAGAGGCTCACCACCAACAGATGATATGTGCAGATCCTCATTGAAGGCCTGAGGTGCACGGAATCCGCGAGCATAACCACCCCTGGCCATTAGGTTCTCATTGATCTGATACATCAGCGTTACCCGGGGACTGAAAACCCCCTCATTGAAATCCGCGGATCGCTTAATATTGGCGACGGTATATGTTCCGTCAACATTCGAAATATCATATCTACCGCCGAGTAATGCGGTAAACTTCCGGATGGGCTTCCATTCATATTGAGCAAAAAATCCTGTCAGATTCACCTGCTGGTCAATGCTGCGATTATATCCTGGAATATCATCCCGGGTATCGTAGTTTTGATTTTCTACCCCCACGGTGAGCACATCATTATTCCTGAAATAGCGGTTGTATTGCACACCTGCGACCACCGCCAGGTCATCCGTCTTGCCGTAAGCATTCATGGCCAAAGCACTGTCCTCTGCTGTTGTTCCGCCACCTAATCCGCCATAGTAGCTGTCTCTCTGGGTCCTTTGGCCGGAAGCATATACAGAGAGCTTATTCCGGTTGTCTTTACTCCATTGCTCATAATTAATACCGCCAAACAAGGTGCTGTGGTCAAGTTCCTCGGTTATATCGGTAAAGTGGGGGGCAAGGTTTAGGCGGTCACCACCCCTGCGATATTCTTCTAATGCGCTGAAATCCAGGGTGATTTTGCTTTGATCTCCCGGTTTGAAGAAGGCTTTCGTGCCCAAGACAATGTTTTCCAGTTTTACCAATTCGGTAAAGCCATCTCCATTTGCATCATAGCTATCCCGGGCGCGGCTCATACCATAAAGGGTAACCCCGCTGTTCAGGCTTTCGCTGACGATCGATCCATTGAATGAAATGGTCTGATCCAAGGCTTCCCCATCAATAAGCCCTGTATTTGACCGCACTTCCCAGGTATTTTCAACCGGATCCTTGCTGATGATGTTGATTGTTCCGGCAATGGCGTTACTGCCGTAGAGCGCAGACCCACCGCCACGAACGACCTCTATCTGTTCAACCATGTTGGTGGGTATTTGGTCAAGTCCGTAAACACTATTCAGTGCACTGAAGATGGGCCGGCTGTTGATGAGAATTTGAGAATAGGCTCCTTCAAGGCCATTGAGCCTGACCTGGGTAAAACCGCAATTTTGGCAGTTGCTTTCCACGCGCACTCCCGGTTGGAAGTTCAATCCTTCTGATACGGCAATCGACTGTGTAGCTGTAAACAGCTTATTGTCAATTACCCCTACGACTACGGGGTTGTTCTTTCTGTCCTCTTCATATCTGGTCCCTGAAACAACAACGCTCTCCAGGTTCAGGATGTCTTCTTGTAGAGTATAGGATTTTTCCAGAGACTGGCCTTCTGCCACACTTACTTCCTCGGTGACGGTGAGGTATCCCAGCAGCTGAACTTTGAGCGTATAGGTCCCTGCCGGGATGTTACGGATCAGAAATCCTCCCTGATCATTTGTTGTTGACACCAGTTGGGTGCCTTCCAGAAAA
>JANQHS010000424.1 GCA_028282565.1 Cytophagales bacterium
TGGTCATGGTGTTGTGATCATTGCTGCTCATGTTGGAACCCTTGCTCAACCTCAGCCTCCAGCTTCGGGGAAATACACTCTTGATTTCAGGACCCCGACCGGAGATGAACTGGATGAACAATTCGGGGCTTCGGTTTCCGGAATTCCAAAGGGAGTGATTAATTACATCGAGTATTCCGGAACTTCTCTTGTTTTACCCGAAGCCTGGCCTGAAAAAGTGGATGAGCTACTTCAGGAAGAAATTGTTCCCTATGGGATCACGGCGGATATGTCAGTAAACGGTGATATTTTGAGCCTGACTGCTACATGTGAGTTTGACGAAAGCATCAATGGAAATTTCAACATAGGAGCCTTCCTTACCGAAGACAGCATCATTGCCTGGCAGAAGGATTACAGACTTTCCGGCAACCAGGATATTGAATTTTTTAAGCATAAGCATGTGCTGAGGGGAAATTTCTATCTGCCCGGAAACCCTCAGGTGCTTCCCTGGGGTCTGCCGATCAGCAATACAAGTTTTGTTCAGGGAGATAAGGAGGTCATGGACCTGGATATCGAGCTTGACCCAAGCTGGAGGCAAAACCACCTGAATGCCGTTGTTTACCTCTACGATCAGGATACCGAGACTATCCTACAGGTCAAGGATTTCCATCTTTCGGATTTTTAGTTCGGTCTGCTAAAACCTTATTCCATGTGTGATCTGAAAAAACGAAGATCTTTTTTATTTCTGATCGGCCTGTTGCTTTTTCTGGGCTTCACGTCCTGCAAGAAAAAGAGTACAGGTATAGCTCCTGTAGATGACCCTTCCGATTCGTTGGGGGGGTCGGATCCGAGTTTCACTAAGTCTGTATTGCTGATCGAGTTTACAGGTCATAAATGTGGAAACTGTCCTGCCGGTGGTGAAACCGCAGATCAGCTTAAGAATGTCTATGGCTCAAGGATTGTGATCATTAGCGCTCATGTCGGAACTCTTGCTCAACCTCAGCCTCCTGCTTCAGGGAAATACACTCTTGATTTCAGGACCCGTACCGGAGATGAACTGGATCAAGAATTCGGAGCCTCTGTTTCCGGAATTCCGAAAGGAGTCATCAACTACATTGAGTATTCAGGGACATCACTTGTTCTACCAGGAGCCTGGCCTGAGAAAGTCGATCAGCTTCTTCAGCAAGATTCGGTGCCCTTTGGGCTGACGGCCGATATGTCGGTAAACGGGGCTATTTTGAATCTGACGGCCGCGTGCGAGTTTGGCGATAGCCTAAGCGGAAATTTCAATTTGGGAGCCTTTCTGACTGAAGACAGCATTATTTCCTGGCAGAAGGATTACAGACTTTCCGGCAATCAGGATATTGAATTCTTCGAGCACAAATATGTGCTGAGAGGAAATTTCTATATGCCTGGAAACATCCAGGTACTTCCCTGGGGTCTGCCGATCAGCGATACAAGTTTTGCTGAGGGGCACAAGGAAGTCATGGATCTGGATATCCAGCTTGATCCAAGCTGGAGACAAAACCACCTGAACGCTGTTGTTTTCCTCTACGATCAGGATACAGAGACGATTCTACAGGTCAAGGAATTTCATCTTTCAGAAGAACTTTAGTTTTTTTCTCTTTTTGATATACGGATAGGCGATCAGGTTGACCAGTATAAACAGGGTTCCTGCGTAAAACCCCCAGGACATCTTTTCCTGCTCTCCGAAAACGATCAGGGCTAAAACGATCCCGTAAACGGGCTCAAGATTCAAGGTCAGATTTACCGTAAATGGTGCCATTCTTTTCATCAATTCTACAGATTCGCTGAAGGCATAAACGGTACATACCCCGGCCAGGATGAACAAATAAACCCAATCCATGGTATGCGAAATCAATTCAAGTCGGAAACTTCCATCCACGAACAAGCCATGAAGAACTATGGCGATCAGCGTACAAATGGTGGCCACGAACATCTCCACATAGGTGATCTTGTATTCATTCACCTTTTGAATGAAAAGGGCGTTGAGAATTGAAAAAAGTGCAGCGAGGAAGGCCGAAATAATCGCCAAAGCCAGACCCAGGGCATGATCAAACTCAAATCTGAAGATCACCCATAAACCCAGGAAAACCGACAATCCGAATCCAAAATCCAGAAATGAAAAGCGTCGTTTGAAAAAAATCGGTTCCAGAATAGCCGTCCATAGCGCTGTAGTTGCCATACCTGCCAGGCAAATGGAAGCTGTGCTTACCCTGGCACTCAGGAAAAAGAAGATCCAATGTCCGGAAATCGTCATGCCGGTGAGTATAAGGCCACGATAAATTCTGCCGGAGATCTTTAACGGAAAGATCTTCTTACGGAAAAATATGGCCAGGAGAATCGAAGCCAGAAGGGTGCGGTAGAAAACCAACTCCAGGGCCGGAAGACTAATGAGCAATCCCATGATAGCGGTAAACCCAAAGATCAGCACCAGGAAGTTCAGCAGAAAGTAATCCTTCGAGGTAGCCTTCACCTATTTGGGGGTGCTCTTGTAGAGAAATATGGAAACGACTGAAAAGATCATCGTGGGTAGCAGGGCGCTCAATAGCGGATGGAATCCACCTGCCTGGGCCAGGCTTCGGCTCATCATCACAAAGAAGATGTAGACAAAGGCCAAAACGAAACCCAATGCGATCTGAAATCCTGTTCCTCTTCTGGATTTTCTTGAGGCCGTGAAAAAACCCATCAAGGTCAGGATTACTATGGCAAATGGATAGGTATAGCGTTCGTAGCGTTCAACAAGATATGGCTGAACACTTTCGGATCCTCTTGCCTGAAGATCCTGGATGAAATGGGTAAGCTCTGTAAGCGTGAGTGTCTCATAGAGTCTTTCCCTGTTTTCGAAATCATCCGGGAATAGATTTAGGGTCGTATCCAGATTTCTGCCTTCCCTATAGGTTTCTCCGGTATCCAAAAAATTGTGCAGCGTATAATTCTTTAATCGCCATTTCTGCGAGGAGTCAACCCATTGAATTCTGGGAGACGCGAGCTTCGATCTCAGCTTGGTGCCGTTAAATTGTTCCAAGGTGAACTTAAACCCTACCTCATCATGGTTGTTGTAGCTTTCCAGGTAGGCGAATACCTCCGGTGCCAATTTGAAGTGGATATTCCGATCATTGAAATAGTAGGGATTCTTCAGATAGGCAAATTCAAACTCCAACCTTTCCTTGTTGGCTTTAGGAATGACCCATCCTATAGCACCGAAGATCAGCGCTCCGATAATGATTGCTGCCATGAGGTAGGGAACGGTCAAACGACGATAACTTACCCCGCTGCTCAGCATCGCGATGATCTCCGTATGACTTGCCAGCCTTGCCGAAACGAACACCGAGGCAATGAAAGCCATTAGGGGACTCAGAATATTTGCCCAGTACGGAATGAGGTTCAAAAAATAATCGAGGAAGATCTGCCCTGCTGTGGCTTCGGATCTGATAAAGTCCTCATTCTTCTCGCTCCAATCGATCACGCAGATCACGGCCACGATGATCAGGACCACAAAAACAAAGGTCTTGAGCAGTTTCTGAAGAATATACCAGTCTAACTTTTTCACTTAAAGCCTTACCCTTAGTTTGTCCACAACTGCATTTTTCCAGGATGCGAAGCTTCCATCTTCAATCCTTTTCCTGGATTCCCTCATCAGACTCAAATAAAAGGCCAAATTATGCGTGGAGGCGATTTGAAGTGCCAAAATCTCGTTGGCAGCGAATAGGTGCCTTAGATAGGCCCTGCTATAGACCTCGTCATGGCTGCAATACGCATTCGTATCCAAAGGTGAGAAGTCCTGTTCCCATTTTTTGTTCTTGATGTTGATCACGCCATCCATGGTAAAGATCAATCCATGCCGGGCATTTCTTGTCGGAAGCACGCAATCAAAGAGATCCACCCCGAGGGAAATGCATTCCAGAAGGTTCCAGGGGTTTCCAACGCCCATGAGGTATCTGGGCTTGTCCTCGGGTAAATTCTGGCAGCACAGATCTGTTTGCTCATACATGATGTCTTCTGGCTCTCCCACGCTCAGGCCTCCGATAGCATTGCCCTCAAGGTTTTTGGCGGCGACAAATTCGCAGGACTCCTTTCTCAGGTCATCATAGGTTCCGCCTTGTACTATTGGGAATAGAAACTGCTTGTATCTTCTGGACTCCTCGGTTTTTTCGAACTGGGCTATGCATCTATTCAGCCAATCATTGGTGAGCCTTAAAGAATCCTTTGCATAATCATATTCGCAGGGATATGGGGGGCATTCATCGAAGGCCATCATAATATCCGGTCCAATATTTCTTTGAATATCAATGACGGATTCAGGAGTGAATTTATGCTTGGATCCGTTGATGTGGGATTGAAATTCAACACCATCCTGACTGATCTTTCTTCTATGTGCAAGGGAGTATACCTGGTATCCGCCGCTGTCGGTGAGTACCGGGCCTTTCCATCCACCGAATTCCTGGATTCCACCGGTTCTAGAGAAAGTATCCATTCCGGGACGCAGATATAGGTGATAGGTATTTGAGAGAATGATCTCGGCCTTGACCTCATTTCTGAGTTCATGAACTCCTATGGCCTTGACAGCTCCAACGGTTCCCACTGGCATGAACATCGGGGTGTTAAAAGTGCCATGCTCGGTTTCAAATTTTCCCGACCGGGCGTTGGATCTCGGATCTTTATTTTGAAGGGTGAATCCCATGGATTTGGAAGCAGCAAAAATAAGGATTCACTCATTCTCACCCCTGTTTTTATTTTTGGCAACATCTTGGAAACGGGCCATTTTTTCTTTGTCATTTTTTTGGTGGTAGCGATGCTGAATACCCTTTGGTGGTTTCTTCTTGGGATCAGCATTATCATGCATAAACAGGATCATGATGAAGAGGATTCTGAAGAGCCCTGTACCCTGATCATCGTGTTCAGAAATGAGCTGAAAAACCTTAAGGAACTTCTTCCCTGCTTGGAAGAACAGCAGTTCAGGGGTGATGTCCAATTACTGCTTGTGGATGATCGGTCGAGTGACGGAAGTGTCGAT
>JANQHS010000439.1 GCA_028282565.1 Cytophagales bacterium
AATTGGGTGAAGGACTAAACCAAAAAAAGCCCCGAAGGGCTTTCCTTAATTCAAATTCAATTCAGGTGCCTGGAAAAACTCGAAATCCCCTTCTTCATCCAATCCCAAGCCGATGACATCATCACTTTTGATGTTTCCGGAAAGGATCTCTTTTGACAAAACATTCAGGATCTCTTTCTGTATAACCCTTCTTAGGGGCCTGGCGCCAAATTGAGGATCGTATCCAAGTTCCGCGAGTTTGTCTAGAGCTTCCTTGTCCGCTTCGATCTTGACCCCTTGTTCCTTAAGGGTGTTTTGAACCAACCCGAACTGGATCTCGACGATCGACCGGATCTCGTCCTTAGAGAGCGGGTCGAACATGATCACATCGTCGACCCTGTTCAGAAACTCAGGTCGAACCGATCGTTTCAACATTGAGAGCACTGCTTCTTCCAATTCCCCTTGTTTCTCAATATTCCCGTTTTCATGCGCCGCCTGGATAAGCTCAGACCCAATATTGGAGGTCATGATAATGATGCTATTCTTGAAATTGGCCACCCTTCCCTTGTTATCCGTGAGCCTTCCGTCATCCAATACCTGGAGAAGGATATTGAAAGCATCGGCATGTGCTTTTTCGATCTCATCAAGAAGGATCACCGAATAGGGTTTTCTCCGAACCGCTTCAGTCAACTGTCCACCTTCATCATATCCCACATAACCCGGAGGAGCACCGATCAATCTCGAAACAGCATGCCTTTCCTGAAACTCCGACATATCTATCCTGATCATGGCTTTTTCATCGTCGAAAAGATATTCTGCCAATGCCTTGGCCAGCTCCGTCTTTCCTACCCCGGTTGTTCCGAGGAAAATGAATGAACCTACGGGTTTCTTAGGATCATGTAATCCTGCCCGGCTTCTTCGAACTGCATCGGAGAGGCTTTCGATCGCTTTGGATTGCCCGGCCACTCTTTTGCTCAATTCTTCCTCGAGGTTCAGGAGTTTCTCCCTTTCACTTTGCAACATCTTGCTTACAGGAATTCCGGTCCATTTGGCAACCACTTCAGCAATATCTTCTGCGGTGACCTCTTCTTTCAGCATAGGGCTGCCCTCCTGCATTTTTTTCATCTCCTCCTTCATAGCTTCCAATCTGGTTTCCGCTTCAGCGATCTTACCGTATCTGATCTCTGCAACCTGGCCAAAATCCCCGCTTCTTTCAGCCTGCTCGGCTTCCTGTTTGAACTGTTCTATATCCTCTTTGGCTTTTTGAATTCCTGTGATCACGGATTTTTCCTGTTCCCATTTCGCGCGAAGATCTTTTCTCTTTGCCTCAAGGGTCCCGATATCAAGGTTCAATTTTTTCTCTTTTTCCCTATCCTTTTCTCTTCTGATGGCCTCTCTTTCGATTTCCAATTGCATGAGTTTTCGTTGGATTTCATCCAATTCTTCGGGAAGCGAATCGATCTCTATTCTGATCCTTGAGGCCGCTTCGTCCATGAGGTCAATGGCTTTGTCAGGCAGGAAGCGATCGGAAATGTACCTGTCGGAGAGTTCAACAGAAGCGATGATCGCATCGTCCTTAATACGGACTCCATGGTGTAATTCATACTTCTCCTTGATCCCCCGAAGGATGCTGATAGAATCCTGGGGATCGGGCTCGCCCACGATGATGCTTTGAAACCTTCTCTCCAGAGCCTTGTCTTTTTCGATATGCTTTTGGTATTCTTTCAGGGTGGTGGCACCGATGGCATGCAGTTCACCTCTTGCCAACGCGGGTTTCAAAAGATTAGCCGCATCCATTGCGGAATCTCCTCCTGCTCCCGCTCCGATCAGGGTGTGGATCTCATCGATAAACAGAATGATCTCTCCTTCTGAGTCAGTCACTTCCTTGATGACGGACTTGAGTCTTTCCTCGAATTCTCCCTTGTATTTGGCTCCTGCAACCAACAAACCCATGTCAAGAGAGATAAGCTTTTTGGATTTGAGGTTTTCCGGAACATCGCCATCGACAATTCTCTGAGCAAGCCCTTCAACAATGGCGGTTTTACCTACCCCCGGTTCACCTAGAAGGATAGGGTTGTTTTTTGTTCTCCTGGAAAGTATTTGCAAGACTCTTCTGATCTCTTCATCCCTACCGATCACAGGGTCGATTTTCCCGGCTTCGGCCATATCGTTGAGGTTTTTGGAATACCTCTCCAGGGCCTGGTATTTTGATTCAGCATTTTGATCAGTCAC
>JANQHS010000060.1 GCA_028282565.1 Cytophagales bacterium
GTTAAGGGAGGAGAATGATGCCAGAATTGCCAAGATCGAGGAAGAGGCTCTGGCAAGGGCTGCGGAAAAATTGATTGCAGGTCTGCTGGAAGAAGATGAGGAAGATCCTGAAAACCCTTCGAACAAATCCACATCTGATCAATAATTCCGGATCCGCTCCTCGCGGAGATGGAAATTCCTGGAAATATCAAATGCGTCGTTTAGCTGTCAGAATGATCCTGATCGGGGTCTCAATTTCGCAGCCATGATCCTGGAGCACCGGAACGAAAAGCTTGGCGGCTTATTCAGATTAACGCTTGGAGAAAAACAGTTTGATTGGAAAAGATCTGATGATCAGGGTCTCATCCATATCATTTGGAACAATTCCTCAGCGCCGGTTCAGCTTGAAATGGATGCCTATCCCGTAGTTCTGAAACCGGGATGCATTTTGACCTCCACCTACAACCACCGTCTTTCGATCAGCAAAAACCCGGAATCCCTGGCCATTTTTTCCTTTAACCGGGAATACTACTGCATTTACGACCATGATTCCGAGGTTTCCTGTAATGGCATCATTTTTTTCGGAGCGCAGGATCAGGTGATCATCCATCCCGATGAGGATTACCAAAGAAAACTCGGCTTATTGCTCGAAGTCTTCAAGGATGAGTTTTCTCATAAGGATAATATTCAGGGCGAAATGCTTGTTATCCTGCTCAAAAGGTTGATCATCCTCTGTACCAGACTGGCCAAGAAGCAAATTGACCTGGATAAAACCAGTTCGGATGATGTTGAGATCGTCAGGAATTTCAACTATCTGGTCGATATGCATTTCAGGGAAAAGAAAACCGTTGCCGAATACGCCGATCTGATGAACCGCTCTCCCAAGACCCTTTCAAACGTATTTTCAAAGAACTCTGTCAAATCTCCGCTGCAGGTCATTCATGACCGGACGGTACTGGAAGCAAGGAGGCTGCTGAGCTATACCGATAAGAGCATCAACGAGGTCGCCTATGAACTGGGTTATCAGGAGCCTGCAGGTTTCTTCAAGCTCTTCAAAAAGCTGATGGGAAAAAGTCCTCAGAATTTTCGGTTGCAAAAAATCCCCGGCGAGGGAAAAATTGACAGTCAATAGGGAAAAAAGGCCTTAATACGAGGGTATAGACACCCGCACTTTTGCATTGTTCATTATCACAAACATCAAAATTTAA
>JANQHS010000118.1 GCA_028282565.1 Cytophagales bacterium
AATGCCCGCATTTCTTCAAATGCATCCTCATAGGAATAGGCTCCGGCCATATTGAAATCAAAATGGGAGAGGGCACAAAGTGTTTGCATGTGGATCTTCTTCCCATCTTCCTTACGATCGAATCTTTTGGTCATGAAATGTGCCCTTCCGCCTTCTTCGTAGAGAAAGGAAGGCATCATGCGGATACCACATTTCAGTGCGGTGTGATAATAGGCATATTCCAGTCTGCCGAAGCCCTTGGGATCTCCAAGTCCTCCTTCGTTCACGCCATCGAATTTGATCAGGTAATAGCCAAAGCCTTCCGGAGCCTGCACCTGTCCGGATCTCACTTTACCTGTTTCGGGATTATAGCTGATCAGGGCCTTGGGTCTCCGCCCTCCCGCTGAGGAACCGAGTCGTAGCAGGTTGGCCATGGCCTGTTCATCCTCGCCATCAAGCCTTTCACGAAAGCCCTCTTTTTCTTTGAGTATGCGGTTGCTCAGCTCCACCAGTTTCTCGACCTCGATGACATCATCGGGTTCCGGAGTGTCCTTTTGAGGTACAAATTCCAGTGCTCCCATGGCGCGGGTACCCACGTAGCTGAGTTTTTCCAGGGGATCAAGGGAGCTGACTTCCCGCCCCTCTTTTCTGGCCCAGCTACGAAGCACTTCATTGCCGAAAGCATCGGGAAGCGAATCAGCAAGTAGGCCGGGAAGCCCTTCGAAGGTCTCTTGCCCGAGGTTGGGGAAAAAGAAGCTGCGTTGCCCTCTTTGAAGATCTTCAAGCGGCATGTTGACAGGGGAGAGGTCCCAGCCATTGTTTTCAAACCCTTCGGAGAATTCCAGGATCCCGAGGTTGCGTTCCGGGTCCCAGGCCACGCCCCCAAGCTGCTTGCCCCAGATGTTGATCTTAAGAGCCGCCACTTTTCTTGGGTCTTCTGATCCTTTGGGGGCGCTTCTCATCTTCGAGCAGCTTTAGCGGGCTGATCTCCACCCTGGGGAGGAGATGCTCAAGTTGTTCGATCTCATTCATGGCTCTGAGCACCCTGATCAGGGTTTTCATGGATGATGAATGTCCGGCTTCCATCTTTTGGAGGGTATAGGTGGTGATGCCGGCCTTGCTTGCCAGTTCCTGCTGGGTGTATTTTTTGCGCAGCCTTTCCGCCTTAAGCCTGTGGCCGAGTTCATTGAGCGCCTGCGCGTCCGAGCTTCTTTTCCAATTCATTTTACCAATAATAGTTGGTTTTAAGTATTTAAATTGGATTTAAAACCAATAAATATTGGTGAATATACGATTTTATTTCTTAAAAGTTCAGGGTCGTATTTCGGTGATTCTGTCCGCCCAGGGTTTGAGGAGCTGGCTTAGATCAAATATTCCGGGCTGATCTAAAGATATTTTTTGATGGCGGATCTCATTTCCTGTTCTTTTTGAGTGCCGACAAAGATCTTTCCGCCATTCTTCAATTTGATTCCCAGGCCCTTTCTTCCTTTTACCCTGTAGATCGTACCGAATTCGCTCCCCATCCTAAGTCCAAAGCCTAGCGCACGTATTGATCTGATCTCAAGATCTTTGATATCCTCCAGGGCTATGGTTTTCCTGCCCAGGGGAGCAAAGGCGATCCTGATCTCATGATGGTCGATCTCGGTTTTCAAGCGGATGTTGAAAAAAACCAGGATCAGCAGGAGTATGAACAGGGTGAAGAAGATCAATACCATATCCGGCATGGGATTTTCACCAAAGGGTTCATGCATGAAGACCTGCTTGAAGACAGCATACAAAAAAAGAACCTCAAGGCCGATCAAAATGCTCCAAAGCCACCATTGGGTAAATCCCTGTTCTTCTTTGAAATCGGGTCTTGCTTTCATCGATTGTGATGTTCCTGTTCCAACCAGAGAACCAAGATGGAAATTTTTGGATCATCGGCCGGATAAAATCTCTCCCGCATTTCCTTCTGCCCGATCCCTATTCCTTCACCAATCTTTCAACGAAGTATTCCTCATGGGTTCGGAGTTTGACGAAATAGACCCCTGAAGGAAGATCTTTCAGGCTGATTTCAAAGACAGACTTTCCTTGTGGAAGCATTCCCTTCCAAACACCGGTTCTGCTCCTTCCTTGTCCGTTAAGGATTTCGACCAGAGTGAAAGAGGGGCGGTACAGATCCGCTTCAATCTTGACTAGATCATTAGTCGGATTTGGTGAAAGGCGCAGCTTGCTGCCCGTTTTCTGATGATTTTCCAGTGAAGAAAATATAGGAATGGAATCTCCATAGCGGTAAACATCGCTACCGCTCATAAATGCTACACTGTCGTTCATCCTGATAAAACGATTATAACCCCAACCCAGATTGATAAGGCTCCAGGAATTCCCTCCATCGGTGGTTTCGAAAAGTTTGTCCTGTGCTCCGGTCCAGCCCAGGCTGGAATCCATGAATCCGATCACCTGTACATTATAGAGCGCAGTATCCACCAGTCCATCAGTCCAGGTGAACCCGGAATCGGCCGAATGCAGGAAGCGTGTTTCCGTAGATCCTACTCCGGGTTCTATGGCGCCATAGTAATGCTTTCCATCCGGGCTTTGGATCTTCCAGACCATCTCGTCGAATCGGTTGGTACTGAACAGTTTTGTAAAGGTTTGGCCCCCATCGTCGGTGTAAATGATCGTCGCTCCCTCGGTGGAATCTCCTTCTCCGGCCACCCAGCCTCGGAGTTGATCGATAAAATGAACATCCACTGCCCCCTTCAACCAGGGGCTCAGGTCGGTATAGGTCCAGGTTTGGCCTGTATCCAGGGAGCGGATCATAAATGCGGGTTTGGCCCAATAACCAACCCCATAGACGGTCGCAGGATCAGGTGATGAAAGGCCACAAATGCCCGGGATCTTAAAGGGAAGGTCGGGCATGATGTTGACCCAATTCTCGCCCCCGTCATCGCTGTAGTACAATACAGAGTCCGGGAGGGGAAGGCCTCCGCATATACCGACATCCTCGGTGAGGAAATTGATGCAGCGCAGGTAGTAGCTCGAATCAAATTGAAGTTTCCAGCTTGAGCCTCCCGTGGTGGTTTTGTAGATCTTGCCGGCACTTCCCGTGATCCATCCTACGGAATCGTCGATGAAGAAGATGTCGTCATAGCGGCCGTTATGATCCAGATTCAATGCCTGCCATTGCGCAAAGGAAGCCGAGAAAACAAAAAGAAAGGTCGTCACTAAAAACAGAGGTCTATACATCAATCAAGGTTAAAAAGGGACCCTAAAGTTAAGTAGAAATCATTCCTGGTCTCCCATGATTGGATAATCAATTTGAAATCCGATTGGGAGATCTGAATAACTCCCCGATAACAAGTCCATTTACATTTGTAAAAAGCTACGACTATTATGTAGTTTTTTTACCTTGGATTTGAAATTTCCGTTGATGAAAGATGTCCTTATCCTTCTACTGACCTTTGCCCTGTTTTCCTGTAAGAGTAATCGCTTTGATTATTCCACCGCCTATAGGTTTGGCACCAGCAAACATTCCACAACAATTGAGGAGGAGAACTCTGAAAAACCAGGAATGGGAATGGAGGCCTCCCTTGAGACTAATCCTGTACTTGAAATCGAACCCTCGAGTCCTGTAATGCTCTCCGATAAATTAGCAAAAAGCCAGCCGGCTCAAGAGATCTCTAAATCTGAGAATCGCAAGGAGAAGAGAATGGCGATGAAGCTCAGAAGGCAAGAGAGGAGGGAGAAAATGAAAGAATTCAGAAAGAAGATCATTCAAGGTTTGAAGTCCGAGGGTGAAGGAGAAGCAAAATCCAATGCGGGTCAGGCCCTGGGAATTGCGGGGTTAATCTTGTCTGTGGTAGGATTGGCTTTATCTATTTTTGTTACTCCTTTGGTGAGTATAGTCGGATTGGTTTTAGGCGCCATATCCTTTGGGCAGGCATATACCCATAACGGAGAAATTAGATGGGGAATAGCCGCCATGGTTGTAGCGGCAATCGGGTTGGGAATTTGGATGGCGATTGTCCTGTAATCCATGAACCCGTTTTCTCATCCCACGGACCCGTTATGAAAATAGCCTGAAGTCCACCGGGAAATCTTTACGACATCATCATCGCTTTTTCCGACTTGTTTTTTACCTACAAGGGCAAATAACTATACTCATATTCCCGGCCCAATTTATACTTGGAGGTATCACCACCCGACCACAGGATCTTTTCGATCACTGTATCCCATGAAAGAATTGGATAATCAAGTGAGTTGTAGAATTTACTTGATTTATATAATGTTATTTCCGGACCCAAACCTGAAATATGGTTGTCGAGGGGTGTGGCTTTGATCAGGTTATTCTTTCCAATGGCTATCTGCCAATAGTCTTCTTCAAGGTGGTTTTCAAGATTTTCTCCCAACCAGAATAATCGAAGCTCCATGGGGAGTGCATTTGCGTAGCAATTCTTATCGTCATATCTGAGTTTGTATTTTTTATGTCTGGCCTCAAAATTTGGTTTTCCAAACTCCACTCTTACCATGTTGCCATTTTGGTCCAGGGTCAGATGTGAGACCCCCGAAGTATCGTCTGAAAGAGGGCCGAAAAACTGGATCCTTTTAAGGATACCGGATTCATAGATATATTCCCTTCTGGTTATGAATGAACCGGCAGTATCCTCTGCTTGCCTGACCTCTATAAGTGTGCCCTCCTGATCATATCGGAAGAGGTGGCTTATCAATTCTCCCCGGAGCGTTACAAATTCGATTTTTCCTTCATTGTTGTATTTGATGGAATCCAGTCTGCTAACATCTATGATCTTCCCCCTATTCCAGCTGTATCTTCCGGCAAAGCCGTTTTCATAGCGTGGAGCATCCGGGATGGGGTATAGACCCCCTGAAGCAGGGCCATAATTCCCTGAGGAATTCTTGCATTGGGTGATTGAAAGGGCAAGCAGCAGGAGCAAGAGCAAATTGATGTTCTTCATGTTAATCAAGCCTAATAGCTTTTTTGGACTCTTTAAGGTTATAAATGTAATTTACGAAAGTTCCATGATTATGCTTAACCCGGCTGTCTATTGCCGGGCCGAATGCAAGAAGGGGATGCATCCCCTTGGGATCGGAGGGCTAATGGGCTATTGTTCCGGATAGGTCAAAAGCAACATCCCGACCTGTATACCATCATACAGCACATGGGCATAAACCAAGGGCATCAACCTTCTTTTCTTGTAGAAGAAATAACCACTGACCAAACTCTTGATTCCGATGGTCACCATTCCATATGATCCCTGGCTCCAATGTGCCAGACCAATGATGGAAGCGGAGATCAAAATTGCCATAAATGCCCAAAGGATATTCTCCGACCATTTCCAAAGGCTCGTCAATAAGAATACCCTGACCAGTTCCTCATACAGCGCAATGCCTATCCACAATACCGGCCCGAACCACAAGATCAAAAGCAATGGACTTTGGCGCATATCGAGCATCAGTCCCAGCAATTCCATATTGGGATTAAACCCAAGGATATTGGAGAGGCTGAGGCGTTCCACATAAAAAAGAACAAAGTAGGCCACTGTCAAAAAGAAACCCCAGGCAATATCGGTGCTCCATTTTCCGCTTCCGGAATTGAAATCGCCGATATTTTCTTTCAGGAAGTATCTTTTCAGCAGGTACAGGATTCCGATACTTGATCCCCCAAAAAGCAAGGGGTAGAGGATAAGCTCTATGCTGGCAAAACCCGTTGACTGATGATTCCTGATCCAAAGCATCAG
>JANQHS010000227.1 GCA_028282565.1 Cytophagales bacterium
GGAGAAAATCTTGGTTTTCTTCCGGGGGATCTGAAGGAAAAAATAGACCCTTATCTTAAACCGATCTATGATGCCCTCCATGAGCTTGTACCCAATGAAAAGCTTTCGGAGTATTTCGAAAAGAATATTGTCGAGATCGCGCCGTTGGCCTACATGAGGGGAAGAACTCTAGACAATGCCTTTGTTCTCCTGGATGAAGCGCAGAACACCACTCCTATGCAGATGAAGATGTTTTTGACAAGGATGGGCCCAAAGTCGAAGTTGATCATCAACGGGGATAGGTCACAGGTGGATCTTAAGCCCGGTCAAAAATCAGGTTTGGATCATTCAATTGATATATTGAAAAAAACAAAAGGCATTGGAATGGTGGAATTCGGACCTGAGGATGTCACCAGGCACAAACTCGTCAAGGAAATCCTCCAGGCTTATAAGAAGGGCGAGGCATGAGGAATATCCCGTTGATCACTTGTTGCCTGCTTCAGTTTTTTTTAGGATACGCCCAACAGTATCCGAAATGCGCTCTTGACCAAAGCCATAGTACCCGCAAAGTTGCAGAGGCCTGGCAGGTAGAAGCGGATATCGCCTTTGATCAAACATTCCGAAAATGGTCAAGCCAGGATACCGGTGGGGTATTGACGATTCCGGTTGTTGTGCACGTGATCTACCTGTATACCGATGAAAACATAGGTGAAGGAAGCAATATTACCGTCGGCCAAATTGAATCCCAGATCAGAATTCTAAATGAGGACTATCGAAGAGAATTCGGCACTCCTGGCTACAACGAGGATCCGGTAGGCGCCGATACCGAAATCGCCTTTTGTCTTGCCCAGGAAGATCCTAGGGGACAGCCGACCTCAGGGATTACCCGTGATACCACGGATAAGGCCATCCTTAGATTTCCGGAGGATGATGAGTACATCAAGTCCAAAAGCTATTGGGATCCCACGAAATATTTGAACATGTACGTAATTCCAAGACTTGACAATAGAGCTCTGGGATATGCCCAGTTCCCGGGTAAATACTTACTAAGTCCTCATACTGATGGTGTGGTCATTGTACACAATTTTTTTGGGGATGAAGGAACAGTAGATTTTCCAAATAACCCCTACAATACGGGTAGGACCACGACCCATGAAGTAGGTCATTGGCTTGGATTAAAGCATATCTGGGCTGATGAATTGGGTTGTTCGGTTCATGATCTTCCGGATAGCATAGATGACACGCCCACAGCCTTCAATGCGAATTTCGGATGTAATCGAGATAACCAGAGCTGTCAGTCCAGGGATATGGTGGAAAACTATATGGACTATTCCAACGATACCTGCTTCAATATTTTCACCCAAGGACAAAAATCCTACATGAGATGGGGACTGACTTCCGGGGTTTACCCCCACCGATCTTCGGTTTGGACCACTGGGGAAGATTGCAAGAGGGAGGAGCCAACAAGTCAAACCCTCCTACTGATACCTGGAACCGATCCGGCTTCACTGGTTCTGGCAGGTTTGAATCCCAATGAGCAATTCCAGATCGTAGTTTTTTCCTCCACCGGAAGAAAAATGGGCACTTATAGCGGGACTTCGGGAAATAATGGAACAGCGCTCTTAAACGTCCGGGAAATTTCCTATGGATTTGTTATCTTAAGAGTGGAGCAGGAAACAAGTCCTCCCCAAGCCCTTAAGGCCGTCATAACCTTTTAAAATGATCAAAGTTGTCGAGGTAAACCAGGAAGATCCTTTATTCCGGGACTATAAAAAAATCCGATATGATGTATTTGTAATCGAACAGGGTGTGCCGGAAGAGGATGAGTTCGACCAATACGAAGTCGAATCTCGTCATTATCTGGCTCTCTCAGGAGAGACCCCGGTAGGAACCGCGAGATGGAGGCAATATGGAGATCTGTTCAAACTGGAAAGATTTGCCGTGCTGGATTCTTTTCGCGGGAAAGGTGTTGGAAGAAAACTGGTTGAGCATCTGGAATCAGTACTGCGTGATTTTGAAGACATTGTTCCCGGGCAATTGTTCATGCATGCGCAGAGTGATGCGATCGATTTTTATCAAAAGTTAGGCTACTCCGTCAGCGGAGAAGAATTTGAAGAGTGTGGCATCAAACATAGACTTATGACCAAGTAAGCTTGTTTTTCTGGGGTCCATTTCCCTTTGTCAGGATCTCAATCGTATTTGCCCTGGGGATTCTTTGGGATCAGGGATGCTCATATTCATATCACCCGCTAAATTGGTTTTTTCTTGTATCTCTTTTTGCCCTCGTCCCCATTCTCCAAAATAGACTTCCTCCGGGAACCTCACGCAGCAAGATCCTGGGATGCCTTTCCCTGCTTCTCATTTTTCTATTGGGAACAGTGCATTCAAATCTTCAGAGGCCTCAGATTACAAGCCATACAGCGTTTGAATACGGGCTTGACATCAAAGTTTCAGGACAGATCCAAACCCTTATAGATGAAAATGAGCAGAGATCCAGATATGTATTGGAAAAAGTCCGTATATCGGATGAGTTTGACACAATAGGTATTTCCTCCGGTATCCTTTACCTCGAAAAGAAGAAGGAAGTCAGCCAATTACTCCCCGGAGATCGATTTGCTGGGTTTGCAAAAGTTTTCTCCGTCCCTCCTCCCCTAAATCCCAAGGAATTCGATCTACGGGAATATTATGATCGCAAGGGCATAGGATTCAGGATATTTCCCGTGCAAGACTCGTATCAACTTATCAGGAATGATACCTGGACGATCAACAGAATTTCTACGATTTCCAGGAACTGGATCATGTCAAGATTCGACCAGGTCATTCAACAAAGGGAAAATCTGAAACTGCTCTACGCCATTACCATGGGGCAAAGAAAGGCTCTTGATAAGCAAATGATCGAGGATTTCAGGAAGGCGGGAGCATCGCATTTGTTGGCCGTTTCAGGCTTGCATCTTGGGATAGTCTATTTAGTAGTCAGCTGGATTTTGTCAAAATTCAGAAAGAACCCTGGCAGCAAATACCTGGTCTCATCCTTTATCATCGTACTGCTTTTCGTTTTCGCTTTTGTAACAGGAGCATCTTCTTCAGCCCTAAGGGCTGCCATGATGTTCTCAATCATGGAAATCGGATCTACGTTTAGACAAAAATCTTCCGGATGGAATCATTTGGGTTTTGCGGCTCTCACACTCCTGATCATCAACCCATTATTGCTTTTTGACATTGGATTTCAATTATCGTTTGCCGCCATGGTCGGAATATTTTTTCTGATCCCCCTGATCCCATATTTAGGATTGCCTAGAAATCCAATCATTCAGTTTCCCGTCGGAGCCATCCTGGTGACAATTGCTGTGATGCTTTCAACTCTCCCGGTCATGGGGTTTCATTTTGGAGAGATCCAACCCTTAGGTTTGCTCACTAATTTATTCGCCGGAGTTGCAGCTACGCTCATTCTATCCCTTTTTATGGCCGGCATTGTCACTTCAGTTTTTGCTCCTCCACTTCTAGAATATGTTGGATCCGCTCTGGAAATCATTTTGAGTTCTCTTAACTTTTTGGTTCACCATATTTCAGAAATACCGCTCAATACCATCCACACCCCGCCACTTCCTTTTTGGAAGGCGCTTTTTCTTGTCGCATTGGTCTTATTGTTCTTCTCCCTTTGTTATGAAAGAGATCCAAAGAAAGCCATGGTTTTCCTTTTGGGTTTGATCATTTGGTTTTCAATTGATCTCAGGGAAGTGCTCGCCGGCGAAAACCAAAAGGAACTCATCGTCTTTAGCAATCGCAAGGGCCTTATTATAGCAGGTATACAAGGCGAAAGGGCGGGGCTTGTCATTGAAAGGCACATCAATAATCCTTCCTGGAACTACGCTAATTATTTCCATGAGAAAAGGGTTCGCGAACTTCTGGTGGATACCATTCCCTCAGCAGAGTCAGCTGTGGAAATTGAAATTCTCGGAAAGACTCTTCTG
>JANQHS010000236.1 GCA_028282565.1 Cytophagales bacterium
CGTTTCCAGCTCGCTGAAAAGGGTGGAAAAGGGTGATCGCCTTTTTTATTTGGTCAGATAGGGAGCATCGAGGATCTCACTGCCCTCATCATCTGTAACGACATACTGAAACCCTTTTTTCAGCGAATAGCCCCCAACACTTCCATCCCTTCTTAAAGCGATGAAGCATGCCTGAAGACTCTCTTTGTTCCATTTTGAATGCTTCCTGCTGATCCGCGTAACCGCTTCTTTGCAGGCATCATCCGGACTCATTCCCTGACGCATCAACTCAACCACCAAATGGCAACCGGCTATCTGGATGATGGATTCACCGAGGCCTGATGCCGTGGCAGCTCCTGCCTCCTCATCTACAAATAAGCCTGCACCGATAATGGGCGAATCCCCAAGTCTTCCGGGCATTTTATAGGCCCATCCTGAGGTTGTGCATGCCCCTGCCATCTTTCCGTTTTCATCCATTCCGATCAGGCCGATGGTGTCATGGTTTTCGTGGTTTATAGGCGGAAGTTTGAGCTCTTCCTCCTTTTTCCAGTTCTCATAGTCCCTCCTGGTTTCCGGTACCAACAAATCCTTATTAGGGAACCCCTGATCCAGTGCAAATTTCCTTGCGCCATCTCCCACCAGCATCACATGTTGGGTTTTTTCCATCACCGCTCTGGCAACTGAAATCGGGTGCTCAATATTATGCAAGGCACCTACCGAACCCGAGGCCCCATTGCCTCGCATGATGCATGCATCGAGCGTGACCCTTCCCGAATTATCCGGCAGACCGCCCAGCCCTACGGATCTTCCATCCGGGTCGGATTCCACAATTCTGACACCTTCTTCCACTGAGCTCAGCAGCTCAGATTTTTCATTCAGCACGGCCATAGCCATTTCGTTGGCGACTTTGCCATGAGACCAGGTAGACACAAACCTCCTTGCTTTTTTCTGCTGTGGCATGGGACCTCCGGGAGATAGGTATGGAAGACCAAGGGCGGCCATGGTGCCCAGGCCGGAATTTTTCAAAAATCTTCTCCTGCTGTTCATTTCAATGAAAAATTGGTCTTAATATTAATTAAGAATAACAAGAAAACCGGCAATGGACATCCAAAACAGAATGAGTGCCCAGCTTGGGATCATCGCCAGGATACTGACATATTTTTTTGCCTTTACCATCATTTATCTCATGTGGTTGCTCAAATCACTGTTGATCCCCTTTGTACTGGCCATCTTCTTCGCATTGTTGCTCTTGCCCATGACCCGTTGGTTGATCAGTAGAAAGATCCCGAAACTGCTCGCCACCGTCTTTTCGGCTACGTTGCTGTTTCTTGCGATTTTCCTGGTGATATTCACTATTGGAGCAAGCGCGGGTAGACTGGTGAACAATTACGCGGTTTTGGAGGCCGGCATTGATGCCCAGATCGATGATATACTTCTAAGCATTCGGGAATCCTTCAACATTGACCTGGAACGGACTCATATTATCGAGAATATGTTTGGAGGAGATTTCCTTGGTTTTCTGTTCAAATCGACAACGGATTTTGCCGGTAAGCTGACGAATTTCGGCGCGAGCTTTATGATCATGATGATCTACCTCTTTGCTATTCTTGCCGGCTTGACCAATTATGAAAAGTACTTTGAATATCTCGAAAATGGACGCGACAGGCGAGGCGAAGATGACTCCCATCATGTGTTGTTGAATGCATTTGAGGAGATCCATGGGTCCTTGTTTACCTATATGAAGATCAAGTTCATCGCCAGCTTTGCTACCGGTTTGGGATATGGGCTCATCGCCTACTTCTTTGGGTTGAAGTTTTATTTGCTGATCGGGTTCATCGCATTCGCCTTGAATTTTATTCCAACCATAGGTTCGATCATCGCAACGATACCACCCGCCCTCCTGGGGCTTTTCTTTCTGGATTCTGCCGTGCCCTATTTTGTTATGCTTGGCCTGATGCTCGGAGTTCAGATGACGGTTGGGAACATCATTGAACCAAGGTTTCAGGGAGAAAACCTGGGTATCAATTTTATGACAGTCATACTTGGACTTGTCTTTTTTGGGTTTTTATGGGGAGTGATCGGGATGCTCCTTTCCGTGCCGATGCTCGTCTTGGCTAGGGTTGTTTTGAAGACCACCAAGGGGGCAGACTGGATCGTAAGGCTTATGGCACCTTACCATGAGGTTCAGGAAGAAACCTCCTGAATCAGTGATGGAAGGTTGATTTCTCCCCGGCTTCTACTTTAAAATCAAGAATGTTTTGGGCAGGGGGAAATGCACAGGTTGCATAATCCGTGAACTCGCAAGGAGGGCTGTATGCCCTGTTGAAGTCGATTTCTACTTCTCCAGAACCCCGTTGTGGGATATCCAGATAGAGGTATCTTCCACCTCCGTAAGTCTCATCGCCATTGGTATTGTCTGCAAAGATCAAAAAACCCCTTTCGGGACTTCCTTCGAATAGAACCAGCTTCTGAGCTTGGTCATTGTGAAAGAATTCCAGTTCTCCGATGACTTTCATTTTGGTGGTTCTACCCAAAACGTTAGGTACCTCCACCAATTGGGCCGGATTGTAAGGAGTAAATGTTCCTTCCTTCTTCCATTCCAACGAGGCATCGTAGTACTTGAGTTTTGGAAGTTCATCTAATTTTGGATGATCCAGGTCTCGAACCCGAATAGCGTGGAAACCGTCGCGTTCGATAAAGAACCAACGAAAATTTTTGTATGAAAAGACCTTATGCTCATCGCTGAACACTTTTCCGCCTGAAACCAATGCCGTATCCAGAAATATCTCCAGCCCCTCGGGGATCATATAATCGATGGTGGAGTCATTGATCGTTCTGGCGATCAAAATGGTTTCGGGTCCTTCCCCATATTGTAACTCGAAATCGGAGTCGGGACCAAAACCCATGGTTCTCCATGTGGAGTCAAGCCAAAACAAGCCCGCGAGATTTATCCATCCGGTTTCGCTGATCAGTCGCTCATACCTTTCTTCCTGCCAGTCTTCGAGTTCAGCGCTGAATGAGCGAAGCTGATCTGCTGATTCAACTTTTTCTTCACATGAACTTAAAAGAAATGTCAGCAGAGGTATCAGAAAAAAGCCTCTGTAAAATGGAGAAATAACGCTACTCATCAAGATCCTTTCGGTCTTTCAATTTTTTATCCTTGACATTTTTGTTCAGGAATTTGTTGATCTCCTCGACGCTCTTTGTACTCGTGATCTCACCAAATGAGTTGATCTGAAATTCGAATCCCTTTAGTTCTTCATGCACCTTGGGATCCTTCTTTTCGTTTTTTTTCTTCTTGCTCATAACTAATAAACGTCAAATTATCCTAAAGTTCCATGACTTCCAATCTTTTGAATGCGACACCGAGTCTCGCGATCACTTCGTCAGATCCAAGGATCTCGATGGTTTTCATGAGGTCAGCTCCTGCTGCCTGACCGGTAACGCATACCCTCAGTAATTGCATCACCGATCCTACGGAAGATCCATGCGAGGAAGCACAGTTTTCCAGGGTTTCTTTGATGATGTCGGAATTCCATGCTCCAAGGCCGGATAGTTGCCCCTCAAAATCACCTAGGATGGCGGCGCTTTTTTCGTTCCATTTTTTCCGAACCACTTTTTCGTCATAGGATTCAGGCCTTTGGAAAAAGAAAATACCATCGCTAAGGAAGTCTCTTGTGAAAACCGCCCTCTCCTTAAGCAGATCAACAATATCCCGAAGCTTTTCCTGATCGTAGGAAAATCCTCCTTCGTCCAGGTCGCTTTTTAAGGCCGCGATCAGGTTTTCATCAGGTTGTTCTCTAAGGTAATGTTGGTTAAACCATTTTGCCTTTTCGAAGTCAAATTTGGTTCCGGCTTTCCCCACGCGTTCAATGGTGAAGACCCGGATCAGATCATCCATGGAAAAGATCTCATCATTGTTTCCCGGACTCCAGCCCAACAAAGCAAGGAAATTCACCACCGCCTCAGGAAAGAAGCCTCTTTCCCTGAATCCGGAACTCAATTCTTCGGTTTTTGGATCTTTCCAATCCAGCGGGAAAACCGGAAAACCAAGCTTGTCGCCATCCCTTTTGCTGAGCTTGCCGTTTCCATCCGGCTTAAGAAGCAGTGGCAAATGTGCAAATCTTGGTGAGGTATCAGCCCAGCCCAGGAATTCATAAAGAAGTACATGAAGTGGAGCTGAAGGTAGCCACTCTTCACCCCTGATCACATGGGTGATCCCCATAAGGTGGTCATCAACCACGTTGGCAAGATGGTAGGTGGGCATCCCGTCGGATTTGAGTAGGATCTTGTCATCAAGTGTTTCGGAATGGACCATCACCCATCCGCGTACCATGTCTTCCAGCCTGATCTCTTCTTTCCTGGGGATCTTAATGCGTATGACACAGGGTTCACCGGATTCCAGCAATTCCTTTACCTCGTTTTCAGGCAGGGTAAGGGAGTTTCTCATGGTCTCCCTGGTGACGGAATTGTATTGTGGGTTGGGTATCCTTGCGGCTTTCAGTCTCTCTCTCATTTTTTCCAATTCCTCCGGGGTATCAAAAGCATAATATGCTTTGCCGGACTCAATGAGCTGATCCGCATACTGACGGTACATATCCTTTCTTTCCGACTGGCGATAGGGTGCATTATCCCCGGGATTATCCGGCCCTTCGTCGATCTCTATTCCACACCACTGAAGCGATTCCTTAATGTAATCCTCAGCTCCCTGAACATATCTCGTCTGGTCGGTGTCCTCTATCCTGAGGATCATTTTCCCTCCTTGACTTCTCGCAAAAAGATAATTGAAAAGTGCTGTTCTTACACCGCCAATATGAAGCGGACCTGTTGGACTGGGAGCAAATCTTACCCTGACCTCCCCGTTTGAATTTGCCATGTCGCGAAATTACATAAGCTTATTTCAAAACCCGATTCAGCGTGCCGCAATACAGGAGATTTCCACATTCACATCTTTCGGAAGCGTCTTAACGGCTACAGTCTCCCTGGCAGGGGGATCATTGGGAAAATATTTCCCGTAGATCTCGTTCACTTCAGCAAAAAGGCTCATGTCAGATAAGAATATGCTGCATTTCAATACATGGGAATAGTCCATGTCGGCCTGTTGAAGGATCGCTCCCAGATTTTTCATGACCAGCTCCGTCTCTTCGACAAGTCCTCCGGACCAGAGTTGCCCTGTTTCCGGATCTATGGCAATTTGACCCGAGACGAAAAGCATTCCTGATTTTTCCACTGCCTGGCTGTAGGGCCCAATTGGTTCGGGTGCATTTTTGGTGAATACTATATTTTTGCTCATCTGAATTTTTTCCCGAAAATAGTGCAAAATGAAGATCGGAATATTTGGTAGCCAGGGCGCAAAAGTGGATTTGGAATCCATAGAGGGATTCAAGGGACAGGTGGCTGAATATTTGGATCCGGAAACCCTGATAAAAGATCTTCCATTACTTGATCTGCTGCTCATTTTCGACCCGTTGCCTTATTCAGGGCTGAACCTGGACAGCTTAAGTAAATTCCAGGGCATCATAGGTTTGAATTCAATTCACGGCTCGGCCCTTTCTCAGATGCTGGAATGGGGAAGGCTTCCTTTTCCAACCTTTTCATTCGTTGGTCTTAACGGTTTTTTAAATAGGCAGGAATGGGAGTTGGGATTACCCTTCGAAGAGGAAAAGGAAAAGATCTTTGAAGCTTTTCAAAAGGCGGGGATCTCGGCAAACCCGGTAAAAGACAGGGTGGGGCTCGCTTCGGCACGTGTGGTAGGGATGATCATCAACGAAGCTTTTTTTACGGTTATGGAAGGCACTTCGGAAAAGGAGGATATCGATACGGCCATGAAGCTCGGAACCAATTATCCCTTTGGGCCATTTGAAATGGTCGAGAAGGCCGGTATCCAAAACATCCTTGCCTTAATGGAAAACCTCTATGAAGAAAACAAGGATGACAGGTATAAACCCTGTCCCCTTCTGAGGGAAGAAGCGCTTAAGGCTTCTATGCCCTGATCATTCTACTGTGACCGACTTGGCCAGATTCCTCGGCTGATCAACATTGGTTCCTCTCAGTACAGCAATATGATAGCTCAAAAGCTGTAACGGGACAACCGATACGATCGGCATCAGCGCTTCATGCACGTGTGGGACCTCAATGGTATGATCCGCGATCTTTTTGATCTCCTGATCTCCTTCCGTCACTATGGCGATGACAATACCCTTTCTTGCCTTTACCTCCTGAATATTGCTGAGGATCTTTTCATAGGAAGAGTCCCTTGTAGCGATGAAAACCACCGGCATTTCCTCATCGATCAATGCGATCGGTCCGTGTTTCATCTCGGCTGCCGGGTATCCTTCGGCATGGATGTAGGAGATCTCTTTCAGTTTCAAAGCGCCCTCGAGTGCAACGGGGAAATTGTATCCTCTTCCGAGATAAAGGAAGTTCCGGGAATCCTTGAATTGCGCTGCGAGCTTTTGGATATAACCGTCATTTTCAAGAACCCTGGTGATCTTCCCGGGGATAGACTCCAGGTCGGCCAGGATCTCCTGGAAGGTTCTTTGCTTCACCGTTCCCTTGGCTTTGGCCACCATCATGGCCATGAGGGTCAGTACGGTGATCTGAGTAGTAAATGCCTTGGTACTTGCCACTCCAATTTCAGGTCCGGCATGCGTATAAGCGCCTTCATGAGTAAGCCTTGCGATGGAGGAGCCAACCACATTGCAAACACCGAAAATGATCGCGCCTTTTTGCTTAGCCAGTTCCATGGCCGCCAGGGTATCTGCGGTTTCACCCGATTGTGAAATGGCTATGACCACATCTCCTTCCTTGATCACGGGATTCCTGTATCTGAACTCAGAAGCGTATTCCACTTCGACCGGGATCCTTGCGAATTCTTCAAAAAGGTATTCTGCCACAAGACCGGCATGCCAGGAGGTGCCGCAGCCCAGAATGATGATCCGGTCAGCCTGAACAAACTTGTTAAAGTACTCCCTGATACCACCAAGAGCGACGGTACCGGTATCGAGTTTTAATCTTCCCCTCAGGCTGTCCCTGATCGATTTTGGCTGCTCGAAGATCTCTTTGAGCATGAAATGATCGAATCCGCCCTTTTCGATGGATTCAAGGGCCATTTCAATCTCATGGATCGTGGGGTTTTTTTCTACATCCTCGGCGTTTTTGATATTGAGCTTTCCATCCTTGATGCTGGCTATCTCAAAATCGTTCATATAGACCACCCTGTTGGTGTATTCTACTATGGGTGTTGCATCTGAGGCAAAGAAGAACTCTTCATCTCCAACGCCGATCACCAGGGGACTACCTTTTCTGGCCGCGATCATTTGATTCGGAAATTCCCTGCTGATCACTACTATGGCGTACGCACCGACCACCTCGTTCAGCGCCAGGCGAACGGCTTCTTCCAGAGGACAGGCATTGGCTTCCTGTATGTATTCGATAAAGGTGATGAAAACCTCGGAGTCGGTTTCGGATTTGAATTCGTAGCCCTTTGATTCAAGTTCGGTTTTCAGAGAAGCATAATTTTCGATGATCCCGTTGTGGATGATCGCATGCTTGTTGGTAGATGAAAAGTGAGGATGAGCATTGATATCATTGGGTTCTCCATGCGTGGCCCACCGGGTATGGCCCATGCCCATTGTTCCCTTGAGTTCCTTGTCCTGCAGGAAATCCTCCAGTTCCTTTACCTTGCCTTTTTTCTTATAGACGTCCAGATCGCCATTGAGAATGGCAACTCCGGCACTGTCATAACCTCTGTACTCTAGCCTTTGAAGGCCCTTAATGATTATTGGATAAGCTTCTTTCTTCCCGATATATGCTACAATTCCACACATTGTTCAATCGCTAGTTAACTGGTATATAATATACAAGGAGTCTCATTGGCGTAGTGGAGGCGTTCGGTCCATTAAAGATCAACTGATTCACTGATGATGCATTCACCGGAGGCACAAAAATGTAACCACTTTTTTCAACTCTTCCTTCGATCAAAGACTGAAAATATCCGGTAATATCGATCAGGTAATCATTTTCATTTTTTATGGCGATGCCTATCTCATTAAAGGCTCCTGCCCCCCAGTCCAAAATATTCTGGTTTGAGTCTGCCCTGAACATAAAAATTGTCTCCGGAGGATCATAGTATGGGATATCATTGTCAATACTGGTAATGATGATCTCTGCACGGTTGACAATGATATTTTCGTACTGGTCCTGGAAATCATCGATATTGGGAATTTCCAGATAGGTCAGCAACCCGCTTCCGGCCTGTACATAGCCCTGTTCCATGGTCGTATCATTTGGAACCAGGATATCTCCTTCTTTCAGGAAGGACAGCTCCAGCGGCCTTTCGGAAATGATCTCATTGAATCCGGCTCCATCCTGATTGATACCAAAACGATAGCTATCTAGGATCGTGTCAGGATCCTGACCTGAGTTGGAGGAGTCAATAAAATGGTAATAGTAGTATAGTCCTGTCTGGCTTGAATTGCTTCCGATCACGGGTGAAAAGCCTACGACAGAATTCTCGGCAAGATTAGTGATGAGGGCCAGACCTTTGAAATACTCGACGAATTCCTCGTCGGCTGTAAAAAAAGTCGAAGAAAAATCCTGGTCGTTCTGTACCTTATCCGTGAACTCCAGGCCAAGTTCATCCAGATGTATCCGCAGTCGTTTTTTGCGCAGATCATCGGCCGTATAGGTAACTGTGGCCAATGGTTCCTTATAGTAGTCGGCGTTGTCAAAAGAGTAATAGGTTGTTTCGACATTGAGTGTTTCTTTCAGACGGTGAACGCCCATCGAAATGATGCCGTCATCGGCTCCGTAATGGTAGAAGGCATCGAGTACCAGAACCATAGAATCGTAGTTGGCATCTGCCCCCGGTGCAAACAGGTTGTTGAGGACCACCTGGAAAAAACTGTTGCAACTAACCCTTCCGTAGGCATTATTCTGAAAATCCCCGACCAGGTAATTGACCGGAAAAGAACTGTTTACCGAATCCCTCAAAAAAGTAGAAGAGCTGATCTCAAAGGAGTCGGTGAAAACAACCGTATAGTCATCATTCCTATCCAGGGTGGACGAACTGATATTGTCTCCTCTTCCCTGACAGGAATAAAGAAAAATGGCTGGCAACACAATTGCAGCCAGCCTATTCAGAATATTAAACGTACTTCCGGTTTTAGCCGGCCAATTCATTGTATAATTCGAGGTGGGAGTCGATGAGATCATCCCCTGATTCAATTGTCTGGACCTTCTTATCATTTTCAAGATCTTCCATGATCTTTTTCATTCCTGCTTCATCCAGATCCTCCAATTGAACAACCTTGTCAGCATAGTTTGCCGCAACCTTGATGAATCCACTGAAGTCCACGGATTTCAAGGGGCTCAGCAGGGTTTCATCAATGTCCATCATTTTGGCTTTTTCAAGCAGGTCTTCTCCGAATTTATGGTCGAAGAAACTGTCATAAACCGAAAAGATGGTTTTGGCATTTTTGAAGATCGGGTCGTTCTTATATGTGGTTTTCATATAAAGAGGAATCAACGCCGTCATCCAATCATGGCAATGAACGATGTCGGGAGCCCAGCCGAGTTTCTTCACTGTTTCAAGTACTCCTTTGCAAAAGAATACCGCCCTGTCGCCATTATCTGGATAAAAATTGTTGTCCTGGTCATAGAAAACGCTCTTCCTGTGAAAATAGTCTTCGTTGTCAATGAAATAGACCTGCATTTTAGCATTTGGAATGGAAGCAACCTTGATCACCAAAGGTTTCTCTTCATTTCCGATGGGAATATTGATCCCGGAAAGCCTTACAACCTCATGCAATCTGTTCTTCCTCTCATTAATCAACCCGAACCTGGGTACCAAGATCCTGATTTCCATACCTCTCTCCTGCATTCCCTGCGGAAGTTTCCTTACGAAATCTGCTACTTTGGAAGTCTGAAGAAATGGATTGATCTCTGAAGAAGCGTATAATATCCTTAACCTTTGATTTGCCATATGATATGGGAGTTAAATTTGGAAATGGCGTACAAAATTACGGATTTATTTCCTTTTTCTCAATATTTGGGCCAATATCCATTAACCCGTTTGCGTATCTGTGGAGTTGATTAAGGACCCAAATTCAATGTTCCAAAGCAGCCTGAATTACAAGGCTGATAAAAAGTCGATTGGGTTTGTGCCTACCATGGGCGCCCTGCATAAGGGTCACCTTTCACTTGTCAGGAAGGCTATGGACCAAAACGATATTGTGGTGACAAGCATATTCGTGAACCCCATCCAGTTTAATGACCCCGGGGATTACGAAAACTATCCGAATACCATGGAGAAGGATTTGGCCCTTCTGGAAGAGTTGGGTTGTGATATCGTCTTCTGCCCATCCCGGGAATCTTTTTATCAGGAACAGCCGAAATCAGGTTTTGGGTTTGGAAATCTGGATCATGTAATGGAGGGTGCCAATAGGCCAGGACATTTCAACGGTGTGGCGATTGTCGTATCCAAGCTTTTTCATTCGGTTCTTCCGGATCGGGCATACTTTGGTCTAAAGGATCTCCAGCAGTTTTTGGTTATCGAAAGATTAAATAAGGATCTGGGATTCGGAGTTGAGATTGTCGGTTGTCCAACCGTAAGAGAAGAGTCTGGCCTGGCTTTTTCATCCCGAAACCTCAGGCTTAGCAAAGAAGGACTCGAAAATGGACTGATCCTCTCGAGCACCTTAAGTCTGGTCGTTCAGAAGATCCTTGCTGGAAAGAGAGTCAAAGAAGTATTGACCGATGCGAGAGTTATGGTAGCTCAGAACAACAATGTTAGCTTGGAATATCTTGAAATAGGTGATATGGTCGATCTTTCTCCCGTTTCGAAGTTCAAAAATGGGAGCCGATATGCTGTTTGCGGGGCTATTTGGGTAGAAGATGTGAGGCTGATCGATAATTTGATCTTTGAGTTCCCCTAAACGCTTTTTGAGATTAAAGCGTTATTTGCCAAAAGCCATGTAAAGGTTTTATAATTTTGCAGGCTTTAAGCCTTGTCGGCCATGCATATCGAAGTATTAAAATCCAAAATCCACAGAGTGAAGGTCACCAATGCCGAACTGCATTATGTGGGCAGCATTTCTCTGGATCCGCTTTTGATGGAAGCCGCGGACATCTACGAAAACGAAAAAGTCCAGGTTGTAAATCTGAACAATGGCGAGAGGCTGGAAACCTATGTGATCACCGGAGAGAGGGGTACGGGTGAGGTTTCTTTGAATGGCCCGGCCGCCAGGAAAGTCCAGGTTGGAGATATTGTGATCGTCATTTCTTATTGCGCTATCGATAAGGCAGAAGTACAAGAGCACAAGCCCATTTTGGTATTTCCGGATCCTGACAATAAAGTGAGCTAGACGCTTGGTCCAGATAAAAAAGATACTCAAGATCGGGATACCACTGTTGGCATCTGCTGTTTTGGTTTGGCTGGTTTTCAGGAACCAGGATCTCGGTAAAATATTGCAGGACATCAAGGGCGCGGATTATCGATGGATCATGCTCAGCTATGTTGTTTCCTTGATCAGCCATACCGCTCGAGCTTCCAGGTGGAGACAATTGTACCTTCCGATAGGTTATAAACCTCCGACTTTCAGGGTACTGCTTGCGATCATGTTTGGGTATTTCATGAATATCCTGATACCCAGGGCTGGGGAGATATCCCGGGCAGGGTTGCTGAAAAGGACAGATGATATCCCGTTTGAGGTGTCCATTGGAACCGTGATCGCCGAAAGAGCTTTTGATGTTCTGACCATACTTTTTCTCATTCTCACAGCCATGCTGGTGAACTACGATCTCTTCTCAGATATTTACGATGCTGCCCTGGCCCAGGTGCCTGAAGATGAGGCCGCCAAATCAGGTGGAATTCCAACCATCTGGATCGTATTTGGAGTTTTGATCACCGCGATTCTCGGTACCGTCATCTGGGTGCGACTTCAGGGGTTAAGATTTCTGGTTAAGCTAAGGGCGGTATTTCGAAACGTTTGGAAAGGAGTGAAGAGCATAAGGTATGTCCACAACAAGGCCTTGTTCGGGTTGAACACCCTGATCATTTGGAGCATGTATTTCTTCATGACATACTTTGTTTTCTTTTCTATCCCACCCACTTCCGAATTGGGATTATCGGCCGGCATGGCGGTATTGGTCATGAGCGGTATTGCGATGTTGGTCCCTGTTCAAGGTGGTATCGGTGCTTTTCATCTTTTTATCGCGACAACCCTGATATTCTATGGGGTCAGCAATGAGGACGGACTGGTATATGCTACGCTGATGCACGCCTCCCAACTTGTCCTTTATTTTATAGCAGGGGGATTATCTTTCTTTCTTGCGGTATTTATGTCAAGAAAAAAGGTCGCTGCCCCGGCATGAGCAATGAAGAAAAGATCATGACCCTGGAAGAATTTCTTCCCATGAGGGCATCCCTGAGGGAAAGGGGAAAGAAGGTCGTTTTTTCCAACGGTTGCTTTGATATTCTCCATGCCGGGCATGTTGATTATCTTGAAAAGGCTAGGGGTTTGGGAGATTTCCTGGTGCTTGGACTTAATACGGATGACTCGGTCCGGAGATTGAAGGGACCCGAAAGACCTCTTCAGGATGAATTCTCCAGAAAAAAAGTAATGTCCGGGTTAAACTTTATTGACGCGGTCATATTATTTAATGAAGACACTCCTTTTGACCTGATATCTGCCATTTTGCCAGATATTTTGGTGAAAGGGGACGATTATTCTGTTGAAAATATCGTTGGTTCGGATGTTGTTATGAAAAATGGCGGTAAGGTGGAAACCATACCGTTGGTAGTGGGCTACTCCACCACCAATATTGTCAACAAGATTAAAGAGACTTTAAAATGATATTCATAATCATCATATTCTTCGGCATTCTCAGTTTTGCCGTGTCAAGCAGGCTGAAAAGCAAATTCAGAAAGTATTCACAAACTCCGATCTCCAGCAACCTGTCGGGAAAAGAGATCGCAGAGAAGATGCTCCGCGATAATGGGATCTACGATGTTAATGTGGTTTCCGTACCCGGTAAACTCAGTGACCATTATAATCCGGCAAATAAAACTGTGAACCTTAGCCCGGAAGTGTACAACGGAAGAAATGCCGCCGCGGCTGCTGTGGCTTCTCATGAATGTGGTCATGCCGTTCAGCATGCTCAGGCCTATTCCATGCTGGAATTCCGATCGGCTTTGGTCCCTATCCAGGCGGTGAGTGCCAAGATCATCAACTTTATTTTCCTTGCCAGCTTGTTTGGTGGCTTTATGTTTTATTCGGCATTTCCGACCAACCTGGTCCTGATGGTGATCATCGGCGCATATACGGTTTTCACACTATTCTCTTTTGTGACATTGCCTGTAGAATTCGATGCGAGTAAACGGGCTTTGGCCTGGATAGATCAGAATGGAATTGTCACTTCCAGCGAACACGATCAGGCCAAAGATGCGCTCAAATGGGCGGCGATGACCTATGTGGTTGCCGCGATTGGGTCACTGGTAACTTTGTTATATTACATCTCGCTTTTTTTAGGAAATAGAGACTAAATAGGTACTGCGTATGAATTTCGAACTTTCTGAAGAGCAGATCGCTGTCCGGGATGCGGCCAGGGATTTTGCCAATGTTGAGTTGCTTCCAGGCATTATAGAAAGAGACAACGCCCAGCAAGGCGATATAAATCTGGTCAAGAAAATGGGGGAACTGGGATTCCTCGGAATGATGACCGATCCCAAGTATAACGGCGGGGGAATGGATACCATTTCCTATGTTCTTGCCATGGAAGAGATCTCCAAGATCGATGCTTCCTCTTCGGTCATCATGTCGGTGAATAACTCCCTTGTTTGCTGGGGCTTGGAGATGTTTGGAAATGAGGCGCAAAAGGAAAAATACCTGAGCAAGCTGACCACCGGAGAAAAAATTGGAGCTTTTTGCCTTTCGGAACCGGAAGCGGGATCAGATGCAACATCACAAAGAACCACCGCAGAAGATAAGGGGGATTATTATCTTCTGAACGGAACAAAGAACTGGATTACAAATGGTGGCATTTCGGATGTCTGCCTTGTGATCGCTCAAACCGATCCTGAAAAAAGGCATAAGGGGATCAATGCCCTGATCGTAGAGAAGGGCTTGGAAGGGTTTGATGTAGGAAAGAAAGAAGATAAGCTGGGCATAAGGAGTTCCGACACACACTCCCTCATGTTCAACGATGTGAAGGTTCCCAAAGAGAACAGGATCGGTGAAGATGGATTCGGTTTCAACTTTGCCATGAATACCTTGAACGGGGGA
>JANQHS010000244.1 GCA_028282565.1 Cytophagales bacterium
TTTTGGCGTCACCACAAAAACCCCATATCCCAACTCATGAAGATATTTGGCAAACTTCACCCAACGCTGTACACCCGCGCCTCCTCCGGGAGGCCAGTAATAGGTTAAGATCAGGATCTTGGTTTTCTTCTGTTCCTGCGAATCGGCCACTCTGCTTTCTGTCTATCCTTTTTAAAAAAATTTTGACTATTTCGAACTCCCGGCTCGTTAGAAATGGAGCCAAAGTTATTATTTCCACCTCAATTCGGCCTTTATTTGAAACATTGAAAAAGAATAAAACCATAAAGGTCCTGGCCAAAAGAACCGGCTTGGGAAATCAGATTCAGTTTATCCCGGTCATCGAAGAGCTAAAGAAAGAATACGAGGTCATTTCGGATTCGAAGGTCTATGAGCAATTTGGGGTTCTTGATCAAGTCTCGGAGGATGAAAAGGCTGACCTTTACATCACCGTTTTTCACTACAACCACAAGTGGTTTTTGGAAGAGCTTAAAAAGTATAAGGGGCGGATCGCGGGATTTAAGTACCGGATCAAGGGAAGGTCTGTTGGGCTTGGCTACTACAGGTCAATGGCATTTAACGAGGAACTATCGGAGGTTGAGAACAACAGGCTTCTGTATAACCGGGTTTTCAAGAAAGAGATCAAGGAAATCCCGTTTCTAATCCCCGGTAGAAATCCTGAAAAAGGGAGGGTCATATTTTCGATCTCTCCGAAAGCGCATAAGACGGTCCCAAAATCCAGCTGGATAGAGCTCAAGGCAATGGTTCAAAAGGAAGGATTCAAGGTTTATACCCTCGATCATGACATTGGGATCGCGGAACACATTGTCACGCCAACACTAAAGGATCTTCAAAGGGAACTGGGTAAAGCAGAGTATTACATTGGAACCGACAGCGGAGTATATCATCTAGCGGATATCATGGGAATCCCTTCACTAGTTGTGTTCGGAAGTACAAGCATCTTGAAAAATGGACCTATTAACCCTGATTCAATCGTCTTGACCAGGAATCTTCCTTGTGCCCCTTGTTATGATTGGGGCCGGGTTGACTGCAAGATCGACCACCTCTGCATGCATCTTGATGCCAAAACCATGTATGAAGGATTCCGGGAACTAAAGAACAAGAAAAAGAGATCCCATTAATCTGGTCAATTTATATGCCATCCGAAAGATCCTGGAACGATTTAAGAGCGGGTCCCTGAATACCTATGGCAAGCTCCGGTCCAGCCCCATCCATGTGCGCAACGCATCGCTTCAACCGCCCGCGCTGAGTTGATTTAGGGTAGAAGAATTCATAAATTGTCCTTATGAGATGGTCATTCATGTATTTGCTTCTCATGGTCACGATCACAGGTTCCCTTGCAAGGGAGCCTGAATTGGCCTGGGTTGCCCAGTTCAATGGCCCGGCAGCGTATAGCCTGCCTTTGATTGAGACCGACCAGGAAGGAAACATTTATATGGCGGTTACATTTAATCTGACATTCGATGCCAACCCATCAGTAATAAATCAAAACCTGGTTTCCAATGGGTTTTCGGATATCGGCCTTCTTAAATTGGATTCAAATGGGAATCTGCTCTGGGCGATAAGCTTTGGAGGTAGTAGAATTGACCATTTGTATGATATGGAATTGGATGAAGACGGGTCCATTTTCCTGGCCGGGATTTTTTACGGAACCATTGATTTTGATCCGGGACCAGGGACTGAGAATATTTTATCCTATGGCGATACTGATGGCTTTTTTGCAAAATTCAATTCCTACGGTGGCCTGGAATGGGCCAAAAGAATTGGAGGACCGGATGCCGACGTTATTACTGATATCGAGCTTTCTCAGGGAAATGTTGTTATTTCCGGGTATTTCGGTGGAACAGCGGATTTCAACCCGGGAACAGATCGCTACGAGTTATTTGCAAACGGGCCGGATGACAGGTTCATTGCAAAATATGACCCAAACGGCAAACTAATTTTTGCAAAGGAATTCGGTATTATACCATACCCACCGGGAGTCCCCCCAACAAATCCTTTTTACTATCTGGACGAACACAACGGCCTTACGATCACTACCGCGGATAATGGGGATATTCTACTCGCCGGTTCTTGCGAGGGCTTCAGGATTGATCTCTATCCGGGACAAGGTATTCTTTCCAAGTATTGTTCAAACATATGTTCTTACATCTTCAGGCTCGATTCCGGAGGAAATTTCCAGGAGCATGTTGAGTTTGTGGGATTCTTTATGCTGCCTACCATGCTTAGAATTACTCCGGATGACAATTTGGTATCGGTTGGAAGATTTGATTCTCAAGTCGATTTTGATCCCGGACCCAACTATCATGTGCTTGAGGCAGCCGGGAACTTATCGACGGCATTCGATTCCCTGCGAATAGACAATTATGTTTCCACCCTTGATCCGAACATGAATTTTCTTCATGGCTTACAAATTGGCGGATATCGTATAACCCAAATCAATGATGCTGAAATCGATAAGTTCGGTTTCATCTATCTGGCCGGTGAGTTTGACTCGCTTTGCGATTTCGATCCGGGAAATGGAGTCGACAATGTTTGGGCAAACGGAATAAACAGTGGATTTGTCTGCAAGATCAGTCAGAGCGGAGATCTGATCTGGGTGATCAATACCGGTGGAGATGGAGACGCAAGGGCCAGAACAAACAGCATATCAATTGGACCGAATGGAGCAATTTATGAGGCGGGATCTTTTATCCTGGAAGCAGATTTTGACCCTGGCCTCGGAACTCATGAATTGGACGCAGGATTAAGCAGGGATATTTACCTCAGGAAGCTCAACAACATTGTCACCGGATTGCCTAAGGAAGGCCTTGCCACGGTCAGGGTATTCCCCAACCCTACCAATGGCCTGATCATAGTAGAAAAAACACCTGAATACCCTGAAGTCCTGATCAGATTATACGACCCCAGCGGTACGCTGATCATGGAGAAGACCAAAATAGACGACAGGGAAAGCATTGTGCTCGATGGCCCCCCGGGTATGTACTACCTGGAAATGATCAACCCAGACGGTGAGAAAAGGATCAAGAAGATCTTAAAAAATTGAGTTTCAGGCTTTGCTGAAAAACTCTTGTATCGAGGTACAGATATACTCCTGCATCTCCTCTGTCAAATGAGTGTGCATAGGAAGGGCCAATACTTCATTCATAAGTGATTCAGCAACAGGCAAGGGCCCTCTTGGGTATTGATCATAGGCCGTACTCATATGAAGAGGTCTTGGATAATAGATCATGGAAGGAATTCCCTTGCCCTTCAAAAAGTCTTGTAGTTCATCCCTTCGACCATTTTTGACCTTCATGTTATACTGATGGAATACATGTCTTGAGAATGAATTCCTGAATGGGGTTTCAATATGTTCAATGTCGGAAAGATGAAGATCATAATAACCAGCGGCCTTCCGGCGTGCTTCGATATAAACATCCAGGCGTTGTAACTTTATATTTAGAATCGCAGCCTGCATGGTATCGAGTCTCGAGTTGATCCCGATGAGTTCATATTCATACTTCTTTACCTGCCCGTGGTTTCCAAACATCCGGATCTTTTTGGCAAGCCCCTCATCGTTGGTCATGACAGCACCACCATCACCATAGCATCCCAGGTTCTTTGAAGGAAAGAATGAAGTGGTTCCAATATGACCGATGCTTCCCAGTTTTTTTGTGGTTCCGTTCCGGAAGGTAAATGTACCTCCAATGGATTGAGCATTATCCTCGATCACGATCAAATTATGCTTTTTGGCGATCTCCATAATTCGGTCCATATCACAACCCTGCCCAAAAAGATGTACCGCTATGATCGCTTTGGTTTTTTCCGTGATGGATCCTTCGATCAGTTCCTCATCAAGATTCAAGCTATCCGGTCTCGAGTCAAAAAATCTTGGCACCAATCCTACAATCGGAAGCATTTCTGCCGCAGCGACATAATTAAAGCTTGGAGTCAGCACCTCGGAGCCTTGCGGTAATTCAAGAGCCATAAGAGCCAATTGAAGGGCATCGGTTCCGTTGGCACAAGGAATCACATGTCCAACCTCAAGGTATTGAGCAAGTGAATTGGAAAAGCCCTGCACGTCCGGACCATTGATAAATCTTGAGTCGGTGATCACCCGCTCCAGGGCTTGATCGATCTCCTGCTTTATATCCTGGTATTGGCTAACCAGGTCTACCATTCTTATTTCCATCGTGAATCAGCTTCTTTGGCAAGGCGGCAAAGTTCCAAAAACAAATCGTTCACAAACCGCCCCCCCGGCTCCTGATAAGTAGAGTTATGGATCAGGAGTGAAAGCTTGCCGCCAAACCTTTTGGTTTCATCATAAATACGCATCACTTCGGCTTTTATTTCAGCTTCGTCGACCGGATTCCCATCCAGGTAGCTT
>JANQHS010000259.1 GCA_028282565.1 Cytophagales bacterium
ATGGCTTTGGTGGCGTCGGCCAGCGCGATCTTCTGAGGAGTAGTCACGATCACCGCTCCGGTGACGGGAACCGTTTGTACCATGGTCAAATGAATATCCGAAGTTCCGGGTGGTAGATCGACCAGGAGATAATCGAGTTCTCCCCATTTGCAATCATTGAAGAATTGCCTCAACGCGGAGCTGGCCATGGGACCTCTCCAAACCACAGCAGAATCCTTTGGGGTTAGATTGCCTATGGAAATCAATCTTACTCCATGACTGGACAGGGGAATAAGCATGTTTTTGTTGTCTTCCTTGACGATACCTGGTCTTTTGTCCTCGATCCCAAACATTGTGGGCACTGAAGGTCCAAATATATCGGCATCGATCAACCCGACAGAGGCTCCTTCCTTGGCCAGGGCTACGGCAAGGTTGGCACTTACTGTGGATTTCCCAACGCCCCCTTTACCTGAAGCTATGGCGACCACATTTTTGATGCCTGGAATACCGCCCTTGTTCACCTGAAAGGTGGAGGTCACCTCGGAGGTTACGTTGATATCCAATTCATACTCTTTACCAATTTCAGCTTCAAGTTCTTTCACGCAGTTACCCCTGATCAACTCTTTGAGAGGGCAGGCAGGTGTTGTTAATACAAGATCAAAACTGATCTTCTTATCCTCTATCTGTAATTTCCTGATCATATTGAGTGTGACCAGATCCTTTTTCAGATCAGGATCTTCCACTCTTCTGAGTGCCTCGTATACCTTTTGTTCTATCTGCATTTCCCCTTTCTTAATTCAAATAAAATAATGGTGAATATTGTTTTGAAATTGAAATGAACCGGGATGCAAATTTGATAATTTTGAGTCAATGCCGTTGAGCGACGAATCTATTGCAAAAATTAAGGAAGCTGTAGACATCCTGGATGTTATCGGTGATTATGTGCAATTGAAAAAAAAGGGTCAGAACTGGTGGGCCCTTTCCCCATTCAACAACGAAAAAACCCCTTCATTTTCAGTCTCACCAAACAAAGGAATTTTCAAGGATTTTAGTTCCGGAAAAGGTGGCGATGCCATATCCTTCGTAATGGAAATGGAAGGCCTCAACTACATCGAAGCGCTTAAGGTTCTGGCCAAAAAATACGGTATTGAGATCGAGGAGGTGAATTCCGAGGAAGATAAGCGCCAGGCCTCGGAAAGGGAAAGCCTACATATTGTGTCGAGTTTTGCTTCCGACTTTTTCAAGAAGCACCTTTTTGATTCTGAAGAAGGAAGGACGGTCGGGCAGACATATCTGAAGGAGAGAGGTGTTCTGGGGAAAACAATTGAAGATTTTGATATCGGCATGGCGCCATCCGCCTGGGATGGTTTGAGCAAAGCACTGAAGAACGGGCAGTATAACATCGAATTTGCCGAGAAAGCGGGACTGTTGATCAGCAAGGAGGAGCGGGTTTATGACAGGTTTAGGAACCGGTTGATCTTTCCGATCCATAATCTGAGTGGGAAGGTTGTTGGATTTGGCGGAAGGATATTTACCAATGATAAAAACCAACCCAAATACCTGAACAGTCCTGAAAGTCCGATTTATCATAAGAGCTCAATCCTGTATGGAATGTTCCAGGGACGAAATGCTATTCGTAACAAGGATGAATGCTATCTGGTGGAAGGTTATACGGATGTCATTTCATTCCATCAGGGTGGAATAGAGAATGTAGTGTCTTCAAGCGGAACTGCATTGACTGTAGAACAGATTCGCCTGATCGCAAGGTTTACCAAGAACATCACCCTGCTTTACGATGGTGACGAAGCAGGCCTGAACGCTGCCGAGCGTGGGCTAAATCTCATTCTCGAGGAAGGGTCGAACCCGAGTGTCGTAGTGTTTCCCGATGCCATGGATCCCGATGAATTTTTGAGAAAGAAGGGTTTTGAGGAGACTCAGAAGATACTCGATCAGAAGAAAGACTTTATCGATTTCCTTTCGGAAAGGCTTCTTGGAGGAGCTGGAGATGATCCGGTTAAAAGAGCGAATGCGGTTCGTGAGGTAGTTAAGAGTATTTCGAAGGTTCCCGATCTGATCAAGAAGAATTTCTATTTCAAAAGATGCGCCGAGAAATTCGGGCTTGATGAAAACCTGCTGATCTCGGAACATAACAAGATCAAGTTTTCGGAAAGGAAATACAGGGATGTAAGGGAGCAAAAACCCCAGAGCTTAAGCTCCCAGCAGAGTAGGGTGGAGATTGACCCGAAAATGTTACTGGCACCCAGGGAGGCTGAATTGCTGAAGATCATGGTGCTTTTTGGCAATGTGGATGTAGAAGGACATGGGCGCTTGGCAAAATATATCCTCGATAACATTCGCGAGGTTGATTTTTCTCACCCCAGTTATAGCAAGCTTTTGCAGTTCTATAAATCGCTGGACCCGGAAAAGGATTATCCAGAGTCCGAGGACTTTTTCCGTGATCAGGAGCTGGAAACTTTCAAGGAAACGGTAATCGATCTGACCAGTGAGAAATACGAGGTCAGTAAGAACTGGAAGGCTCATCAGATCCATATTCCTACGCTTAAGGAAGTCCTTGGAGACAAGATGTCAACCGATATTTTCAGATTGAAATGGACAAAGTTGAAAACCCTGATCAAAGACAATCAGCAGGAGATCAAGGGTTTACAGGAAAAAGGTACGGACGAAGCTTATGACGAGATCGTTAAACTGATGAGGCAGCAAAAGGATCTGAAGAAAAAGGAAAAGCAGATCGCCAAGCTATTGGGCAATGTAATCTCCGCATGAGACCCTTCTACAAACAAAATATCCCCCGCATCATCATTGCAGTGATTCTTTCATTGATCTCGATCTTCGGAGGAACCACCGGGTATATTCTCATCGAAGATTATACCTTCCTGGATGCGCTTTACATGTCGGTGATCACCATATCCACAGTAGGGTATGGCGAAGTACAGTCCCTCAGCCAGGCGGGGCGGATCTTTACCACTTTTTTCATCATTTTTAATCTCAGCGTTTTTGCGTATATATTGTCCGCAATATCGACCTATATATTTGAGGGAGAGCTTAATAGGGTATTCTATCAGTATCGAAAAAGTAAAGTCATGAAGGGTCTAAAGGATCATGTAATTGTATGTGGATTTGGACGGAACGGAACAAAGGCGGTGGAGGAGCTTCAGAATTCGGATCATACCGTGGTGGTGATCGATGATGATATCGATATGGAAACCGAAACCAAGGGAATGGATTTTAAGAATCTCCATTTTCTTAAGGGATCCGCTACTGAGGATGAGGTTTTGGAGAAAGCTGGCCTTGAGCGGGCATACGCCATTATCGCTACTTTGCCCAAGGATACCGACAACGTTTTTGTGACACTCACTGCCAAGCAGATCAACCCCGACATCAAGGTGATATCCAGGGCTTCGGAACCGACTTCGATCGTAAAACTTAAAAGGGCCGGTGCGGATAATATTGTCATGCCTGAATCCATAGGCGGAACGCATATGGCCACCCTCGTTACCAAGCCGGATCTTGTGGAATTTATCGATATGTTAAGCGGGCTGGGTAAGGAAGATCTTCATCTTGACGAGATCGGATTCGATGATCTCAAAAAGCAATTCCAGGGTAATTCCATCGAAGAGCTCAATATGAGACGAAACGTTGGAGGAACGATCCTAGCTATCAGAAGTAGGGAGGGTTTTAAACTTAATCCGCACGTGGAATTCAGATTGAAGCCTGAGCAGAGTCTTATTTTATTGGGCAGCAGTTCCCAGCTTGCAAACCTCAAAAAACACTATTGCCGCTGATCACTTCTTAGACCAGAGGTTATATTTCAGCATACAATAGAGGGCCCGGAAGGCATCTTTCATGCCGATCTTTTTTCCTTCTTCATAGGTGCGGCCGTAGTAGGAAATCCCGACTTCATAAATTCGAACACCCTTGATCCTTGAGATCTTGGCGGTCACCTCAGGCTCAAAGCCAAAGCGATTTTCCTTGATATTGATACCCTGGATGATGTCACGCCGAAAACACTTATAGCATGTTTCCATGTCCGTGAGGTTCAGGTTGGTCAGCATATTGGAGATGAAGGTGAGAAAGCGATTTCCTATTGAATGCCAGAAGAAAAGGATGCGATGCGGGTTGTTTCCCATAAACCTGCTTCCGTATACCACATCAGCAAATCCCTCTACAATAGGCTTGAGAATATGATTGAATTCCCTGGGGTCGTATTCCAGGTCGGCATCCTGTACGATCACATATTCCCCGCTTGCACTTTGAAATCCGGTTCTTAGCGCAGCTCCCTTCCCCTGATTCTTTTCATGCTTCTTCAAGCAGATCCTGACATCCGGATTCTTAGAAATAAATTCTTCTACCTTGCCAATCGTGCCATCTTTGGATTTATCATCGACGACGACCAACTCTTTTTCATACCCATAGTCAAGCTCAACATCCCGGACCTTTTCCAGGATGTTGAGTATGCTGTTCTCCTCGTTGTATGCGGGGATGACTATGGACAGCGTGGGCAAATCAGTACAGGTTTATTTTTTCTGATCTGTAGTTCACGTTGGAGGTCTTTACTTCGAACACCACGGTGTTAGATTCGTCAATGATCACGATCATGCTTGACATTGAAAAAGTGATCATGATATGACTTTGATCATTGAAGAACAATTCATCGACATCTCCCATGATCCTCGAATAGATATCAGGTCTGTCTCTGCCATATTCGTTTACCTGTGTCACTTTCATGGCGTCTTCATCGATGGAGTAGGTAACCGCCCGACTATAATCTACGGTTTCATCCGTGAGTACGGTTCTGTTTAGCCCATTGTCAAACAACACCAAATCACCATTTTCCTTAAATACGGGAGCATGTTGCATCCAGAACCAAGAGGCTGAATCAGAAATATTGGTAGGAGAGAGGAGTTTGCTTTGGAATTGATTCTCCCAGTTGACCGGAATACCAAGTATCCAGTTGATCTCACTTGTGGTATAGTCAATGCTTAGCACTGCGTTCTGATTCCTGCAGGAGATCAAAATAGAATTATCTTCCTCGTAATACTTGATCGAATTGTTGTGGTTCCAGTCATCGGGCCTTGATCCTCCGACATCAAAACTTGGTCTGTTTGGATCCATGATCAGGTTGAGATCCCATTCCTTAACGATTTCTCCGGTAGTAGGATCCAACTCCACGATCAGATCTTCATCCGGGTTTCCGTCATTAAAATCAGGGAAAGTGGTACTTGTTCCGATCAGGTAGTTCCCATTGGGCATTTCCCATACATCGTGATGAACCAGGTTTGGCAAGGCGATCTTCGTGATCACATTTCCAAAGAGATCCAGTTCAAGGAAGTGATCTCCATGGTAATTGCCAGCAGATGATTGAGAGGATATTCCGATCAGGTTTCCTTTGGAATTCTTTCTTAGAATGGCTCCGGCTTCGCCTCCGGTATAATACCACCTGATATTTCCACGATTGTCAATTGCCGCATTTGAAGCAGAGAGAAAGAGAAAGGACTGGTCATCTGCCGGAAGACTATTGATTCGCACATTGGAGGAAAACAAGCTATCCGCGATATCAATTGTCACGGCGCTCATGCTAAAGCTTCTTCTTGGAAGGCCATCTACGTTTGTGAAAGTAAAGGTCACTTCATTGGAGTGGTTATCATAAAGACCATAAACAGGAACCTCATGGCTTGAGCCAAACTGATTATAGGCATTGACATAATCCGGATTTGATCCGTCCTTACCTTTGATGGTTATGGTAAACTGGCCCGGAACAGGACTGGTATAAGTGAGTTTTCCCGTTAGCGGGGAAAGTCCCGAAGGATTCAAGTTGAAGTCAGAAGCACTCATCCCAAGGGAAGCACCGAGGGCATAATAGGAACCCTCGCTGTTATCGGAAAATTCGAAATTAGCCCGCCACT
>JANQHS010000283.1 GCA_028282565.1 Cytophagales bacterium
TCTACACTGATAAAAATTCTCAATCTCCAGGCTCACGGTATACTCATCATTGATCGAGGTATCCCAGATCGCAAAGAAGGTCGAAGAATCCGAGCTGAACCCATTGTCACCTATCCATTGATAATCATAAATGGAATCATGATAGATCATGCCGCTGAAGGAAGTATCGGTACAACTCAACACCCCGCCGGCATAGAACCAGGAAAAGCCTGCAAGCGGGGGAGAGAAAGTACAAGGATCGGGATCCCACACAGGAGAAGGACAATTGACAATGGCTGCCCATTGCTCATTGTTTTGAAGAGAGCCGATAGTCCAGCCACACAACAAGGTCTTATCCCCATTCATTGAAAAATTAAAAGGACCCCTTCCATCATTTGGATCTGAACTGATATCATAATTCCATTGGTTTACACCATTTACTATGTCCTTTCCTACCAGCCTGATTATATTGTTCTGACGGACAATTGAGGTGGTCAAGAAATCCTCCGTTGTATATGCATTCAAAAAAGGAACATCAGCAAAAAAATGGTTGGTTATCAGACCTTGAGAATCATAAGACGATAAAAACCCGCCTCCCTGGAACCTGCCACCTGTTAGTCTGACATTTCCAAGGGAATCATAATCCACATATGAATCCACGATAAAACCAGGTTGCTGGGCTGTGAATTCGTATTGAAGCAGGTCTCCATCCAGGTTTAGCCTCGCAAATGCTGAAGAATCATCTCCACCCACTCCAATGAGCAGGCTTCCGTCAAAACTCATTTCTGCACTGGTTCCAATTTGATCTCCAGGATGCTTAAAAACCTTTTCCCACATCCTGCTGCCCAATGAATCGATCCTTCTTACAAACAGATTCCATCCATTACCCGTTGAATCAATAAATCCTGTGGTCACCAGGGATTTATCATGCAGGACCATTCCTGCCTCGCAGGTGCTATGATACGCGAAATATCCAAAGGAGGTGTCCAAGACGGCTACCCCTGAGGTATCGGTTTTTATGATATAATCCCGACTGAAGCCAGAATTAACTCTGTCGCCGATAATATAAAAAAAGTCCTCCCCAGGGATTGGAATCAAATCCCGGCCATGAACAACTGAATAATGCTGGGGAACAAAATTGAAATTATGCTGGACCTCAATTGATCCTGAATAGGTCCAATACTTGATTCCAATATCATTGTCCTTATCTACAAGTGCAAAATATGTGGAATCATTTAGATAATGAGCTTCAAGAAAGTATTGATCGTTCGTGCCAGAAAAAATAAACTCTTTATCAAGCGATTGACCAATCCCAACTTGGTATAAACACAGAAGAAAGAAAACAATCCACAAAATCATCTTTTAATAACAATCGGAATTCTATCAATGGTTCGTTGACCCATACTCGTTGAGTCAAGCACCCCGGACATAATTCCCGCTATTAATCCTTGACCAACTTATGGAAATACCGTCTACCGTTCGCTTCGATGATCGCAACATAGACCCCGGGGGCCAGCTCAGACAGGTTGAGTGTAGTCATGGACTCTTGAAGCCCCGCCGAGTAAACCTCCATGCCATTCACATTCCTCAAGCTGATCCTTCCATCGGAAGAACCGGATTCGAATTGTACCTGCAAAACATCCCGAACAGGATTGGGATAAAGGGATACCATCAGCTCGTCATCAACACCGGATCCGATGGATCCTATATATTTCTTCAATGTGACGGTAACTGTATCTCTACACTGATAAAAATTCTCAATGGCCAGGCTCACGGTATACTCATCATTGATCGAGGTATCCCAGATCGCAAAGAAGGTAGAGGAATCGGAGCTAAAGCCATTGTCACCTATCCATTGATAATCATAAATAGAATCATGATAGATCATGCCGCTGAAGGAAGTATCGGTACAACTCAATAACCCGCCGGCATAGAACCAGGAAAAACCCGCAAGCGGAGGGGAGAAAGTGCAGGGATCGGGATCCCAAACAGGAGAAGGACAATTGACAATGGCCGCCCATTGCTCATCGTTTTGAAGGGACCCAAAGGTATACCCACACGTAATTGTTCTAGTCCCATTCATTTCGATTTTAAAAGGAGCCCTGCCGTCATTGGGATCAGAACTTAAGACATAACTCCACTGATCCTGCCCATTTGCAACAGACTTGCCTACCAGTTGAATATCCCCATTAATATTGGTTATTGTATTGGTCAGAAAATCCCTTGTTGTGATTGCATCAACCGTAGGTGAATTCGGGAATGCAAAATTTGAAATGATCCCAATGCTATCATAATGAGAGAAGAAGCCCCCTCCCTGGAACCGGACTCCCGTAAGTCTAACATTTCCAAGAGAATCAAAGCTAACATAAGAATCAGGGATGTATCCCGGTTGTTGGGCCGTGAGTTCATATTGAAGCAGATCGCCATCCAGGTTCAACCTTGCAAATCCCGATGAATCATCTCCGCCTACTCCGATGAGCAGGCTTCCGTCAAAACTCATTTCTACGCTGGTTCCAATCTGGTTTCCGGGATGTCTATATGTTTTTTCCCACAGCCTGCTTCCCAGCGAATCAATTCTTCTTACAAACAAGTTTCTATCGGTACCTGTTGAATCTATATATCCCGTGGTCACCAAGGATTTATCATGGAGTACCATTCCTGCCTCGCAGGTGCTATGGTATGCGAAATAACCAAAGGAAGTATCCAATGCAGGTATCCCTGTGGTATCAACTTTCAGGATATAGTCTCTGCTAATGCCAGATTGGACTCTGTTCCCAATGATGTAAAAAAAGTCCTCTCTTGGGATTGGAATTAAATCCCGGCCATGAACAACTGAATAATGCTGGGGAACAAAATTGAAATTATGCTGAACCTCAATTGATCCTGAATAGGTCCAATACTTGATTCCAATATCATTGTTCTTATCTACAAGGGCAAAATATATCGAATCATTCAAAAAATATGCATCTCGCAATGCCTGGCCGGAAGTCCCCGCAAAAATGAACTCCTTGTCAAGCGATTGACTGATCCCAATCTGGTACAGACACAGAAGAAAGAAAACAATCCTCAAAATCATTTTTTAATAACAATCGGAATTCTATCAACGGTTCCAAGACTACTGTACAAATCAAGGAAATATAACCCGGAAGAGAGTTCTCCAACGAGAATCCTGTCCTGATTTTGTACCCAATGTTCACCCACCTTTTGGCCAACAGCATTCCTAATGGTTAATCTATGGAACGCCTCATCCTGTAACCCCTCGATCGAAAAATAATGCACGGCGGGATTAGGAAAAACCCGGAGATCTGTGGTTTTAGCTTCAACTGAATCGTAGAATTCAAAAGATCTTCCTACACGCGCAGTAGGGAAGTATATGAAATTTGTATGGAAACATTGGTCTAATCCAGCAGGTTCTTGGTCTCTTTGTGCGATTTTATATGGATAGACAGCAGAATTTGACTGAATGGAATCCTCGCCAAAAAACTCATTCGCATAACTCCAATATTTGTATCCCGGTTCATCATTAAAGCCGTATCCGTCATGATACCAGGAATACCAATTGGTCCAGGGCGTCCATAGGGTGACATCTGGGGAGCCCTGAATTCCTGTGGTCGTATGCGGCCAACCCGGGGACGCCCGCATGTCCACGGGCCAGCCGTTCCCAGCCGGGTAATGATGTGCGGCAGGGTTAAATCTGCGCCCTACATCATTTAACAATGAAGATTCTGCATCCAAATAGACCCCATAAGTGGTGGTGTTCAGGTCAAACTCCGCCGATGAGATATGATTGCATCTGAATTCGAATGTGTCAATTTCAGAATCAATGATCCTCAGGCCATACATGTTCCCAAAGATGAAACAGGAATCGATGTCCAGATGAATGCCCAAGGACCTGTCGATCTCAAAGCCGATGTCCAAGCCGGTGAAACCCGAAGATTCCGCCTTCAGGGTATTGCCTGTTCCGGAAAAATAGACACCTGCATTGCCATTGCTGAACTCATCTTCGATGATCCCATGCTGATCGGACTCGACTTCAAAATTCCTCAGCACCAGGGAGGATGCAGAGGAAAGAACCCCATAGTTCCTTGCGGGAATATTGAGAATGTTGAACCGCTCCTGATCTTGCAAGGAGAACGAAGCAAGGGTATTGGGCAGAACAATATCGCCGTTCGAAAAAGTCACGGCATTATTGCTGCTTTTCACATGTATGGAGGCTATGGTGTTACTGTCCAAATGAAAGTTTTGAACACCGCTGACATTGGTCCCGTTGATCACTTTCAAGCCAAACTGATGATTTGAAACATAGATCATGGTGTCGTTTGTTTGGCTGCTTGGATACCACTTTGGTGAGGAAAATGACATCAGCCTGACACCCACCTTGGACCTTTGTAATTCTCCGTTCGAAGCGGAGTCAAAAGGAAAGAGCATCTTTGATGGATTACATAAAAAGCGTCCGTGGATCGCATCAGGGATACCGTTTGACTTCTGCTGATACAAGGTCATCGATGTGAAATTGTTCTTGAATACATTTCCCGAACCACCCATGTAGAACAGGTGATTTGGATCAGGCGGGTTGGGGAAAAAGGGCAGATCCGGTATAATACCATTGTAAGAATCCATCATGGTATTGCCTTCGAATTCAAGATTGGAATGGTTTCCAAGTTTAATACCTCCCCACATGGTATCGCAAAAAGCCCTCAGGTCAGATGCGATAAAGGTAATGGTAGAGCTATCCCCAACATAAATGCTCGGGCCGGTAGAATATCCTCCTTGTTTGTTTTGATGTTTAACCGCCTTGCCAACAAACTTCAAAATGGCATAGTGGAATTGAAAATTCCCATTCACTGAAGTATATAGATCACCTGCGATCAGGTAGTTACCAGAATAGGCGCCCGGCTTCAGGGTATCCAGAAAAATAAGATCCGTTGTACTCTGGTCGCAACAACCCTCCGGAGAAACATAGATCCTTTTTGTCCAGGTACTCTGACAACCATGCGGAGTAAGCCCTTGTATTTCGATGGTATGAATACCGGGTTGACTTAGGTTATAGGAAAAAAGATTTCCCTTGGGAACATGCGTGATATTTCCTCCGGTAAATGTATAAGAATAGGTGAAGCTGGAATTATAGTTATGAGTCAAGGCAAGCGTATCGCCCATACAAAATACGGTCTGCTCCAGCTGTACGTTCAGGTCCGGATCAGGATAAGGTCGGATCCTGGCCTTAATGGTATCGGTATATCCCTGGCATCCGGCCGGGTTTGTGAAAACCGCATAAAACGAATGGGTTCCCGAAATATTGATCTCAAACGGTGGTGCCTGTGATCCCAACAGAATTTCATTCCCCAACGAATCAATCGCATAAAAATCATGTATCCAATCTGAATGAGTAGTGCTCAGCTGAGGCCTGTTTTGAGTTGGGGTACAAAAAACCGTGTCGCCCGTAAGGGAGATATTCGCAGGGGGCAATCCGTGCAAGGCCAGCTTGAAAGTGTTGGAAATACCCATACAGCCTGAAGAAGCGTCTGTTACCTTCAGCCAATACTCACCATTCAGTTTGACCGGCCCATGACTGATGCCGCCATTGCCGACCGGATTTCCATTCCACATCCATTGAAAATAATGGTTGAGAAATTGCAGTGGATTGTTCAAATATATACTCGGGAAGGACTGAACACTTGTATCGGCGCAATTGATATGATACAAACCCGACGGGCTAATGACAGGATCAAGCCCGGTAACATTCAATAAAACCGTATCGGACCTTTGGGGAGCACAGAGCCCATCCTCTAAAACCTCCAATACATAATAGCCACCGACCGTGGCGGGGTGACTCCAATTGGTATCTACCTCAATAAAGGCATAAGGAGAATTCGTAGGCGAATACAACCAGGAATACGAAAATCTACTATCATCACCCAAGGTGCTGTAGATCTCAGTCGTGTCGCCTTGACAAATACTATCCGGAAGCGGCGATGGAAGTATGGAAACCTCCGGGGATGAATCGCAGCGGAAAACTATTTTACGCATGATGGTATCCAATGCATAAATGCCAGACACCCTGCTGATCATTCCTACCCTGATCATGATATAAAGGGAGTCCAGGCATTGGGCGCCATTGAGCATATTAACAGAATCAATATGATCGAAGGGTTGCCAGGACCATGGCAAAAGGGTATCGCCGGGACCATAGAACCGTTCGATAGAATCTATACTGATCAAGCCGCCAACAGGAGGATAGTGGAAAAAATACTCCATAGAAAAATAGGGAATACAAGGACCGATCGGATCGGCTCCGACAATATAAGCACCCTGGGGTTGTACCTCATAAGCAGCAAAATAGCATTCGATAACAGGGTCATCCGCATACTTAAACTCAGGAATACAATAATCATATAGAAAGTCCCCGTGATTCCAGGCACACCATGCATGCTCGGATTCTTCCTGACCGAACACTTCAACATGAAACAATGAGAAAAGCAGAGATAGAATTAATACGGTTTTGTGCATGACGAAATTCTTGGTTACATAAAAAAACTTGCGCGTTAAAAGAGGGCGCGAAATTAGAAATCGGACAGAGTTATTCTACTCGTTGAGGTGATTTGTTTAGCTTCAAAATTTCTTTTCTCGTTTCAAAACTTACACAGATCAGGAATGCTCACCCAATCCGGCAAATATGTTCTGATGAGTAATATCGGATAATGGTATATCTTGCGTATTTTGTGAATATTCAAGAAAATTCTCAGGCCCTTATATTGCATGAACAATGGTTTCAATTCATAAAAAATTCATGATCGAAAAAACCTTACATCTCAAATCCCGATTTGTGATAATATTCACTCCTACATTACATTCATCGGACAAGAAATGACACCTGATGATGAGATTGCAATTGAGAATTCCATAGCAATGATGAGTCGGGAGGTATCGAAAATCAGATCATCTTTCTTCAGATAAAAACCCCGGATTTCCTATCCGTCAGCCGGAGTGCAAAGAAGAGTTGAAGCCCACAGATGGATATCTTCTCTAAGCAATTGGCATGGCATTTGGGCCAATGATGTCCAAATAGTCTTGTGCCATGAGAGCCCATAATCCAATACTGAAGGCCTTTGTCTTTCTCCTGTATCTGAGTTTCTTCATTTTGCTATTGA
>JANQHS010000311.1 GCA_028282565.1 Cytophagales bacterium
GTCTTCAAGAAAGAAAAGGTTGATGTTTCTGGCATGCACCTGCGATTTATAATGCAGTGCCTCCAGCTTTTCATTCGTGTTGTTGATCAATGGATGTAAAAGAGAGTCTTCAAGCTCATGTCTTAAGATCGGAGAGAATGACTCTTTCAAGGTCTTTCTATCCCCATCCATAATCACCAGGCCTTTTTCACCATACCAATGGTTCACCAGTGATCGAGTTGCTTGAGCCAGCGTCTTTCCTTTGTAAAACCTCGTGACAACGCCCGAATCAAATCCAGCACCCACAATTAACTCTTGGAGTCCCTCGGTATTGAATCTCCCTACCGGTCCTTTTTGCTTTGTGCTCCAATGGATCTTTTCTCCTCCGATATAGGTATGATCGATCTCCTCAAAATCATGATCCTCACTTGCCATCCAGAATACCGGAACAAAGTTGTAGCCTCCGTACTTCTTCTTGAGATCCTCACAGATCCGGATAACCGTTTGGATCTTATAGTGAAAAAACAAGGGTCCCGAGAGCAGGTTCAACTGATGCCCTGTGACGACCGTGAAAGTGTTTTCAGAGGAAAGCGATCTTAAGTTGGCGCTTAGTTCATCGCTGCATTCCAGTCCATCATATTGTTCCTCAAGATCCCGAACCAGAAGTTTTCGATCGATTCCAAAACCGGATCTTTCGTTGAGCTTTTTTTCGAAATTCCCGAGATCAGGGAAATGTCCAAAAAAACCTTTCAGACCTTTCTTTTGATTGAGATAATCACAAAAAAGCTTGGGAAACAGCCCTGTTTCGAGAAAATCAACTTCTCCGGCTTTTTTCATCAGCTCTTGACTTTTGCTATGAGGTCGAAGGGTTGTGCTTCAGTGATCACCACATTGGTGAAGTCTCCGACCCTGAGGTGTTTATCTCCCGCACTGATGATCACCTCATTATCCACTTCGGGAGAATCAAATTCAGTCCTGCCGAAATAGCTTTCCTGCTCGAAAGAGTCCACTAACACCCTCATTTCCTTTCCAACAAGAGCCTCGTTTCTTTCTAAACTGATCTCCTCCTGTATACCCATTACTGCATCTGCCCTCTCATCCTTTATTTTTTGGGGAATTTCATCCTTGAAGTTTTCCCCTCCATAGGTTCCCTCTTCATCGGAGTAGGTAAAAACACCCAGGCGATGGAACTTTTGTTCTTTCACAAAATCACAAAGCTCCTGAAACTCCTGCTCTCCTTCTCCGGGGTGACCGACCATGAGCGTGGTTCTAATACCGATCCCAGGGACATTGGTCCTGATCCTCTCCAGCAAGGCTCTGGTAGAGTCAAGGGTTGATCCCCTTCTCATCTTTTTGAGCACATTGGTCGAGGCATGCTGCAAGGGGATGTCAATATAATTGCAGATGTTGGGTCTTTCGTTCATGACCTCCAGGATATCCTCAGGGAAGCCATGCGGAAAAGCATAATGCAGGCGGATCCAATCAATCCCGTTGACATCGGATAGATTCCTAAGGAGCTCTGCAAGATTTCTCTTCTTATAGATATCCAGGCCATAATAGGTGGAATCCTGAGCGATAAGAAGCAGTTCACGAGTTCCCTTCCTAGCCAGGCTTTCCGCCTGAAGCACCAGATCTTCTATCGGGAAAGAACGATGTTTCCCTCGCATCAATGGAATAGCGCAAAAGGAACAAGGGCGATCGCAACCTTCCGAAATTTTCAGGTAGGCATAGTGGTTCGTCCCAGTGACCATTCGCTCACCTAAAAGTTCTTTCTTATAGTCGATCTTGAATTCGCGCAGGAGCTTCGGGACCTCAGCGGTACCAAACCATTCATCGATTTCCGGAATTTGTTCGCGGAGCTCATCCTTGTATCGGTGACTCAGGCAACCTGTAACAAAGACCCTGTTGACCAATCCCTGCTCCTTGGCTTTGGAATAGGTCAAAATTGTATCTATGGATTCCTCCTTTGCGCTTTCGATAAAGCCACAGGTATTGATAATGACAGTATCAGGATTTTGCTCCCCTGATTCGTGTTTGGCGTTTAGCCCCTGGCCATTCAACTGGGTAAGGATGACTTCCGAGTCCACAAGGTTCTTTGAACAACCCAGGGTCACGATCTCGATCTTTTCCTTCTTCCAGTTTCTAGCTTTCAATTAATAGGCGGCTTTGTAATTGATGTCAATATTAAGCGTGGTAAGTTCACCTTCCTTGATCTCAACGGTCTGTATCATATCCCGCGAATCAAAGCTGTTGGCGAAAAACCCTTTGTCCCCTTCCATAACCAGAACAGAATAGATCCCGGGCTTTAGGCCAATCTTGTAACAACCTTCCTTGGACGAAAGTTGTTTACCTACGGCATCATCCCGATCGGGAAAAAAGAAGACCCCATCCTCGCTTTTTACTCCGGTCCTTTTTAGTGAATTGAAAATATAGACCTCCCTCTGCGTAGGTTCACCCTTTCTTGGTTCCTCACCAGGTGAAGGCATAAAATCTCCTTCAGACCATACAATGTTTCCGGTGACTCCGGTTCGAACCTGGGCGGCGCAGGGATCGGATTTCTCCATGGATATTAACTCTTGTTCCTTGTTTTCCTCAGTTGCTGTTTTATTCCCTTTACAAGCGAATAGGCCAATGATCATGGCCAGGTAGATTGTCTTTTTCATTTTTTAAATAAGCTTTCAATAAATGATTCCGACTCAAAAGGCTGGAGATCATTCACTCCTTCACCAACTCCGATAAAACGAATGGGGATCTCCAGTTGATCAGAAATACCAATAACCACGCCACCTTTGGCCGTGCCATCCAGTTTGGTGATCACAATTCCGGTAACCTCAGTGGCTTTCAAAAATTCTTTTGCCTGGATCAATGCATTTTGGCCTGTACTTCCATCCAGGACAAGCAAAACCTCATGAGGTGCATCCTCACGAAATTTCTGTACAACCCTTTTGATCTTGCTCAACTCGTTCATCAGGTTGACTTTGTTGTGGAGCCTTCCGGCAGTATCGATGATCACCACATCGGCATCCTCTTCAACACCCCTTTTAACGGCATCGAATGCAACAGAACCCGGATCGCTACCCATTCCATGCTCAATAACCGGTACGTCCACACGGTTGCCCCATTGTTTTAGCTGTTCTACCGCTGCTGCCCTGAAGGTATCTGCGGCACCTAAGACAACTTTCTTTCCATCTTCTTTCAGACGGGATGCCATCTTTCCAATTGTCGTTGTTTTTCCCACTCCATTAACACCAACAACCAGGATGACATGAGGCTTATGATCAGAGCCAATATCACCGCTGTCCTTCTTACTCTTGAAAAGCTTTGTGATCTCATCTCTGAGTAATCGATTCAATTCATCCTGATTGATATATTTATCCTGTGCTACACGACCTTCAAGGTTATCAATGATCTTTACTGTGGTATCCAGGCCAACATCCGAACTGATCAAGATCTCCTCCAGATCATCAAGAAACTCGACATCTACCTTATTTTTCCCGACAAGAGCTCTGCCGATCTTGCCCATGAAACCAGATCTGGTCTTTTCCATACCCTGATCCAGTTTCTCCTTTTCTTCCTTCTTTAAAAATCCAAACAGTGCCATACTCAAAAAAAAAGTCCCTGAAAATAGGGACTTTTGGTTAATCAGCTTTCTTCTGGTTTATTGGAGGTATTCCTTGGCTTTGTCAGCAGGAACCATGATCTCCCTAAAGGTATATGCACCTGTTTTTTCCGACTTCTCGGTCAGAATGATCTTGGCCATATCCTTTTTTCCTTTTTGTAGAGTTGCTACAGTCTTCTTAGCCATGGTTATTTAATTTCTTTGTGAACTGTATACTTCTTGAGAATAGGATTGTATTTCTTGATCTCGATTCTGTCGGGAGTATTCTTCCTATTCTTTGTAGTAATATATCTTGAAGTACCGGGCATACCACTGTTTTTGTGCTCTGTGCACTCAAGTATTACCTGTACCCTATTTCCCTTTTTGGCCATTTCTCTTCTACCTTTTTAGATCAAACAATTTTTAATCCCTTGGTCTTGGCTTTTTTCAAAACCTCGTTCAGACCTTTCTTGTTGATCGTCTTTAACACTTTTGAAGAAACCTTTAAGGTAACCCAACGGTCTTCCTCAGGAATATAGAACCTCTTTGTTTGCAAATTGGGTAGAAACCACCTCTTGGTCTTGTTGTTCGCGTGCGAAACATTATTACCGACCATGGGCTTCTTTCCTGATATTTCACAAATCCTTGACATACCTCAAAAATTTTAGGGCTGCAAATGTCGTAATTTTTGATATAAAATGAAATCCCATCAGGAAATTATCATCTAATATTTTGAAGGTCAACATAGTCCAATGAGGGATTTCTATTTTTGAAAAAAAAGCAGAATGATCGGCGAAATCACAAGTGGAAAAGACCTCATGAAATTGGAGGATAAACATGGGGCGCATAACTATCATCCCCTTCCCGTCGTCCTTGCCAGAGGAGAGGGAGTATATCTCTGGGATACCGAAGGAAAAAAGTACTTTGATTTCCTCTCAGCATATAGCGCGGTAAATCAGGGGCATTGCCATCCGAGGATCATCAACGCATTAAAAGAGCAGGCCGAAACACTGACCCTGACATCCAGGGCGTTTTACAACGACTCTCTGGGGCCTTTTGAAAAATTCATCACTGAGATGTTCGGCTTTGACAAATTTCTCCCCATGAATACCGGGGCCGAAGCAGTTGAAACCGCCATCAAGGTTTGCAGGAAATGGGGCCATGACAAAAAGAAAATCGCCCAGAACCAGGGGAAAATTGTGGTCTTCGATCAAAACTTTCATGGGAGGACCACTACAATTGTTTCTTTTTCGAGCGACCCGGCAGCTAGAAAGGGTTTTGGCCCCTTCACGCATGGCTTCATTAAAATCCCCTACAACGATATCGATAGCCTGAAGGAACTTGAAAACGACCCCGAGATCATTGGCGTGCTGGTTGAGCCCATACAGGGTGAGGCTGGGGTCAATGTGCCTGACCCGGACTTCATTCCGGAAATCGCCAAATTCTGCGAGGAGAACAATGTCTTGTTCATGGCCGATGAAATCCAGACCGGTATCGCGCGTACAGGCTCGCTACTTGCCATATGTGGTGATTGTAGTTGCGAATCGAAATGTGAAAGACAAAACAGCTATAGCAAACCCGATATTCTCATTCTGGGCAAAGCTCTCTCGGGTGGTGCCTATCCGGTCTCGGGGATATTGGCAGATGATGCTGTCATGGAAGTGATTACGCCAGGCACACATGGATCAACCTATGGAGGCAATCCTATTGCCGCGAAAGTTTCTATCGAAGCTCTGCAGGTTGTTTATGATGAGAACCTGATGCAAAATGCCCGGAAGCTTGGAGAGATATTCAGGGAGCGAATGGAAAGATTGGTTAGCAAATCCGACCTGGTTGAAAAAGTCCGCGGAAAAGGCCTATTAAACGCAGTGGTGATCAATGATCACCCGGACAGTTCGACAGCCTGGAATATTTGTCTGGAACTGAAAGAAAACGGTCTTCTGGCAAAGCCCACACATGGAAACATCATCAGATTCGCACCTCCTCTGGTCATGAATGAGGATCAACTTCACGAGTGTTGCGACATTATAGAAAAGGTGATCACATCCTTTGACAAGACCCAATAAAAAAAGGCCCTCATCAGGGCCTTTTCTTTTTCCTTTTTTCTCCGCCTAGAAGAACTTATATCTATTGTCTTGAATATCGGCATCTTCCGCGATCGCCTCAGAAATTCCCGTGGGAGCATAGTTGGCATACCTGGAAACAAACTGGACAGAATTTGCAGAAAGATTATCTGAAGATGGCGCAGGTGTCAAAGCGTCCTGACGGAATATCAGAACTCCATTTTCACCTTCAAAGACTTGCGATAAGCTATTGCCATTTAACCCAAAGAGAACTCCCACGGCTGCAGGATCGAAACCTGCCCCGGTAAGGGAATATGTACTAAATGAGGTTTCATTCACATTGTAGATCTTGGCATCATCGCCAAAAGCATCTTTCATGGATTCCAAGTCACCTTGCTCCGGAAGTTGTTCCAATCTGGATTTAATATCCAGGGCTTTCAGTCTTTTCAGTGCATAAGGTTTTAACCTTTCTTCCACATCTTCGACACTTGCATAGCCTTCTTCCTGGCGGGCTGTCAGGACAACAACCATATACTGATCATCCAATTCAAAAACATTTGAAACATCGCCCGGATCAGCTTCCGAAAACCCCCACCTGATCACCTGACCAACATTTTGGATTCCATTGATCTGCAGGTCATTTTTCCCTACGTTTCTGGCCTTCAGGATGGTCATCGCCTGCTCGGCAGCATTCGACTCAAATTTTTCGGGAGTCTGGGAGGTTCCCGCAAAATAATCCGCCTCACGGTAAACCATATCCCTCGTTTCGTCACTTGGAGAGATCGTTCTGGTGATCGATCCGACAAGGTAGTTCTCTTCACTTTTGGATTCAAAGACATAAATGATGTGGTAACCAAACTGTGTCTTGACAAGGTCGGGATAAAGTCCAGGCTGATCCATGGAGAAAGCGGCCTCTTCAAAAGGTGCCACCATCTGGCCTCTGCCAAACCATCCAAGATCACCTCCATTGGTGCTTGAAGGACCTTCGCTAAATCGAATGGCCAAAGAGGCGAAATCCGCTCCGGACCTTGCCTGGCTCAGGACATTATTGGCTTGCCTTTTTGCCTCCGCGTCCTCCTTATCATCTGTTTTGATCAGGATATGACTGGCCTTCACATATTGCCCTGTTGAATCTGTGCCCTTGGAGATCAATTTGTAGATGACCAGGTTTCCTGATTCTACAATCGGCCCATATGTCGATCCTGTAGCCATTTTAGCGATGGTATCCGAAATAGAAGGGGGTAAGGCATTGGGCGAGTAAAAGGCCGGCAATGTTGACTCATCGGAATTCAACTTTATGTAGGATGTGTCATCCTCAACCGCTGCAAATTCTTTTTGGATCTCTTCCATCTCCTCACGGTAATAGGCGCTGTCCTCAGATGAGGGTGCTATGGAGAATGAGACATAATCGAAGAAAATATTGTCCTTCAATTTGAATTCTTCTTTCCTTTCACTCAGGATTTCTTTCATTACATCATCAGTGATGTCAATCGTCGAATCTGCGATTGAGAAATAAGGAACATACAAATAGGTTCCGGAAACCTTTGCCCCCGTCTTAATATGCTCTCTTTCAAGGTCATATTTGTTGGCGTAGACCGTTTTTGACATCAGCGCATTCAGCTTATTCATTTCCCGCTCGGGCCTTAAGCTTCTTTCAAATTCAGCCCATTGTTGCTGATAAAGCGGTTCAAGACTGGACAGGTTCTGTAGATAACCCTGCAACCTTGTAATGTCGAAAACTCCTGTGTTGGGGTCCGTAAATGCATTGATAACGGCAGGATGAATATTGTTTCCCTGAACCATATCCACCATTTCATCATCGGTTACGACAATACCAAGTTTGCTGTATTCGGCGCCATAGCCTATCCTTCTCAAGAAATTTCCCCAGGCTTGCTGGCGTACGGTCTCCAGTTCATCAGCATTCGGTGTTCTTTGGTTATTCACATAGAAAACAGCCTTGAGCCTTTCGATCTCATTGATGAATTCAGGATAGGTGACCTTCTGACCCTTGATCTCACCGACCACCTGCTGGCCGCTTCCGAAAATCACAGATTGGGGACCCAGCAAATCTGCCGCCACAAAGGATAGGATC
>JANQHS010000376.1 GCA_028282565.1 Cytophagales bacterium
GGACTGACCCTACCCCCAATTTTCCCTCTTTGGATGACCTTCCTGGGTGGGGTCTTCGGCATCGGAATGGGGAAGTTCCTTTTTGGTGGTTTGGGTTATAATGTCTTCAACCCAGCCCTGGTGGGAAGAGCTGTACTTCAGGCAGCATTTCCTGTGGCCATCACCACCTGGTATGCCGCTTTTCTGGGAGATCGTTTTTCAAGCATTCATCCTTCAGTGCTAACCCCTCCCCTTATGGAACCCGTCCTGGATGCAAGTTCGGGAGCGACACCTTTGTCAGCCTTCAAATTTGATGGAATAACCACCGATACAATGGATCTCGCCTTCGGGCTGATCAGCGGATCGACAGGGGAAACCAGCGCGATATTGATCCTTTTGGGAGGGTTGTATCTGGCCCTGAGAAATTTTATGAACTGGAGGATCCCGGTCGCCATATTGGCTACGGTTTACATTTTCAGCGGGATCTTATACCTGATCAACCCAATGGTCTACCCGCCTCCGGGGTTTATGCTGTTTTCGGGCGGGCTGATGCTCGGAGCGGTCTTCATGGCCACAGATATGGTAGCCTCTCCAATCACTTCATTTGGAGTCATTGTGTATGGTGTTCTGATCGGGGTCCTGGTGGTGATCATCCGGATCTGGGGTGGACTACCCGAAGGTGTGATGTACGCGATACTCCTGGCCAATGCAGTCTCACCCCATATCGACAGATTGATCAGATACAGGGTTTATGGAACCAAGCTTAAATCAGCATGAGCGAAGCTGCAACCATACCGAAAACCAACAGCTTCCATATGATCAGAGCGATGGCCGGGATAGGTGCATTGTGCGGGCTGCTGATCGTACTCACCTTCGAGGGTTCCAAGCCCAGAATTGAACGCCTCAGGAAAGAAGCACTCCAACAGGCATTGTTCAAGGTCCTGCCAGGTATATCCGAAACCAAGACCTATACTTTTAGGGACGGGGCATTTCATCCGGCCAATGACGGAGAGGAAAATCTTGTTTATGCCGGCTACGATGACACTGGCAACCTGCAAGGAATCGCGCTGGAGGCCAGTGGGCAGGGATATGCCGATGTGATCCGCATCCTATACGGCTACGATGTTGAAAACCAGCAAATCGTAGGATTCCATGTATTGGAAAGCAAGGAAACACCGGGCCTGGGTGATAAGATAGAAAAGGATGAAAACTTCCTTCAAAATTTCCAAGCACTGGACGTTTCCCTCAGCGGGGATTATCAGGATCTCAAAAACACGATCGTCCCGGTCAAAAGCGGTACAAAATCAAATCCCTGGGAAGTAGATGGGATCACGGGAGCGACCATCTCCTCACGTGCGATCGGAAATATTTTGGGAAGCAGTACGCTACAATGGGTACCACTGATCTATCAGCAAAAATCGGATTTTGAGCAAGATGGAAATGAGTAGTCCCAAGACAAATATGACCCAAAAAGATCCGAGCAACACCGATGAATTCATCAAGGGATTATGGAGGGATAACCCCGTTTTTGTCCAGGTCCTGGGAATGTGTCCTGTGCTCGCGGTTTCAAATACCGCCGTGAATGCCCTGGCCATGGGTTTGGCCACTGCTTTTGTACTGTTGATGTCCAATATTCTGGTTTCCCTGCTCCGCAATTTTATTCCCAAGGAAGTTCGCATCGCCAGCTATATACTCATCATAGCCACCTTCGTGACCATCACCGACTACGCCATCCAGGCCATCAGTGTGGAGCTGCATAAAAGCCTTGGGGCATTCATTTCCCTGATCGTGGTCAATTGCCTGATCTTGAGTAGAGCAGAAGCATTTGCCTCAAAAAACACGCTGCTGAAGTCGATCATGGACGCGTTGGGCATGGGACTGGGTTTTGTTTTCGCCTTGTTCTGTCTGGGTGCTGTTCGTGAAATTCTGGGAAGCGGGAGTTTCTTTGGCTTCGAACTTTTTCCATCAAATTTTCAGGATTGGGTGGTGATGATACTTCCTGCAGGAGGCTTCTTTACACTGGCCGCCTGGCTGCTGATCTTCAATCTGGCTAAAAGAAAGGAGGCAGGATCATGAATGAGGAACCCTTAATGCAGATCTTCATCAACGCCTGCCTGGTCAACAATTTCGTCCTGGCCTATTTTCTGGGTATATGCCCGTTTCTCGGGGTTTCGGGCAAGATCGATACCGCGACAAAAATGGGGGGAGCGGTGACTTTCGTAATGCTGATCAGTTCCGTTGCCGCTTTCGGGATCCATGCATTATTGGTTACAATCGATGCACTCTTTCTGCAATTGATCAGCTATATCGTCGTGATCGCCTCAACAGTTCAATTGGTGGAAATGATCATCAAAAAACTGAGTTCGGCCCTGTTCAAGGCCTTGGGGATCTTCCTCCCCTTGATCACGACCAATTGCGCAATTCTCGGGCTGGCCCTATTCCAAACCAATAAGGGCTACGACCTGATCCAAAGCGTTTTGTATGCGCTTGGAGCCGGGGCCGGATTCTCCCTGGCCCTGGTATTAATTGCCGGATTAAGGGAGCAATTGGACCTTGCCGAGGTTCCCGATGTGATCAAGGGAACGGTATTGACATTAATTGTGGCCGGGATACTTTCCCTGGCCTTTATGGGGTTTTCAGGTTTGGGAAGCAATTAAGCATAGTATGATAGAAAAGCTAATCATAGGAATATTCGGAATCAGCCTCCTGATGATGGGATGGGCCTGGATCCAAAAGCTTTGGGGTAGATCCTTTTCAGATCAACTAACGGACAATGATGTTTTGGCGGGAAGGTCCGATTGCGGAAACTGTGGATGCGCAGGCAGCTGTGCGAACAAATTTTCAGATTCAAAAAAATAAATGACAGGCTAATGGCACATTTATCAGATTACGATACGAGAAAAAAATATGATGCGGTTATCAAAAAATCTCGCCGGATGAGTCCTGAGGATACGGATGAAGTTCGGGAAATTCTGCTCGAGATCAGTCAGCCCGAATTTGAATGCCAGATCGACCAAAGTTTTGGGGTTCTGGTGGATGTCAAGGATGGATTTGGCAATCACCTGCACCACAGGCTTTATTCCGTGGCGGATCTGCCCAGGAAAGCCAATAAGAAAACCCGCATCACCATGCTGGTGAAACGCTGTCATTACATCGATGACTTCAGCGGTGAACTGCATGAGGGCATAGCCTCCAACTATCTCTGCAACAAAAAAGAAGGTGATCAGATCACCATTACAGGCCCCTACGAACTTCCGTTCTCAATTCCCGAGGACAAGGATGCGAACCTGATCCTGATCGGAATGGGCACCGGGATCGCTCCGTTCAGGGCCTTCATCAAACATATCTACAAGAAGATCAAGGATTGGCAGGGCAGAATATTGCTCTTCTACGGCGCCAAAAGCGGTTTGGACCTGATCTATCAAAACGATAAGGATAGCGATCTGAAAAACTATTATGACGAAGAAACCTTTGAAGCTATCAATGCCCTGAGTCCCCGCCCGCTTTGGAATGATCATGCTGTTCTGAACCAGGCGATCGAAGAAAGATCCGAAGAGATCCTGGATATGCTTTCCATTCTCAACACTTATGTCTATGTCGCCGGCTATGACAAAGTATTGGAGGGTCTGGATAAAACCTTTGCTGCTGTCATGGGTTCCGAGGAAAAATGGCAGACCAGAAAAGCGGAACTGATCGCCGGTAGAAAATGGGTTGAATTGATCTATTAGACCAGATGTCCATTCCCATTGCCATAGCAGCTCTCGGTGGATTAACACTTTTGTTGGCTTTGATCCTGGTCATTGCCAACCGGAAGCTCTATGTGTACGAGGACCCTCGAATCGATGTGGTCGAGGATCTTTTGCCACATGCCAATTGCGGGGCCTGTGGATTTCCCGGCTGCCGGCCTTTTGCAGAAGCCCTGGTTTCAGGATCCGTGCTTCCGGGAAAATGCACCGTGAGTTCCGAGGAGGGCAGAGAGGAGATCGCCACCTATCTGGGTGTGGAATTGGGAAGCGAAGAAAAGCTTGTCGCCAGGCTGGCCTGCGCCGGAGGGACCAATGTGGCCAGAAACATGGCCAATTATAAAGGCCTGGAAACCTGCCGGGCTGCCTCCCTGGTATCCGGGGGCGGAAAGGGATGCTTTTGGGGTTGTCTTGGATTTGGGGATTGTATGGAGGTATGCGATTTTGATGCGATCCACATGGATGAACATCACCTGCCTGTGGTTGATACCGAGCTTTGCACGGCCTGTGGAGATTGCGTTGAGATCTGCCCCAAAGACCTGTTTTCCCTCCACCCCATCAGCCACCAGCTTTGGGTCGCCTGCAAAAACCTGGAGCATGGAGATGAGGTCCTTGAGGATTGCCAGGTGGCCTGTACCGCCTGCGGCCGTTGTGCCATGGATGCTAAGGGAGATCTGATCGTAATGGAACATAATCTCCCGGTAATTGATTATTCGCGAGAGCATAAAACCATGGACCCCATACAAAGATGTCCAACAGGGGCAATCGTATGGCTAGACCCGAAAAAGGGGGTCATCAAAGGCAGGGAAAGTAAGTCCATCATTCGTCAAGGAGACCGGGAAATGGGATATTCATGATCTGCAGGCCAGGAATAGACCGATTGGGACTTGATTTCTTTCTTCACGGAAGCTGATATGGATCAATTTATAAAATCGACCCTATTCCTTCATTTGAATGAGATAATCTCGTAATCGTGGCCAATCCGACAGATTCAGCAGTAAGCTCGGTTAAAAGTGATCCAAAACCCAAGCAGGTAAAAGAGGCGATCGTAGAGATCGTGAGCGACTCGGGCGAAGGGGCGCAGAAATGCGGTCAGAGCCTGGGCGCAATTTCAGCCAAAATGGGCAATGGCGTCTGGACCGTTGAAATCATCCCCGCGGAAATACAACCTCCGGCAAGATCCAAAGCCGGTGCTTCGGGCATCCGGGTAAGAATGGGCAGCGGGCCTATCACCAACATGGGAGATCAGGCCAATCTCGTGGTGGCCCTCAATGAGCAGGTTCTCTACGGCAGGATCGATCAAAAAGCCTTCAAGCCAGGAACTTATCTGCTCATTGAAAAAAAATGGGCCGATAATCCTTCCGAGGATATTCGAAACGACTATCGAAAATCCATTCGCAAATTCAAGCAACTCGGATACCTGATCCATGAGATCCCCATGGAAGAGGAATGCCTGAAGATCGTCAACGATGCCCGCAAGGGAAAAAATATGTGGGTTCTGGGTCTGCTCTGCCATATTTATGACCGGGACCTCGAGATTGCATCAGAACAGATCCGCTATGTATTCCGGAAAAAGGACCAACAGGTGATCCAAAACAATCTGGATCTACTGCAAGCCGGCTATGATTGGGCAACAAGAAATCTGGATATCCATTATTCAATTCCACCAAATCCAAGAGAAGGGGATCATGTGGTGATGAATGGAAATGAAGCGTTGAGTCTCGGTGTAATGGCGGCGGGAATCGAAGTCTGTTCCATGTACCCCATTACCCCGGCAACCTCAGCAACCCATGCCATGGCCGAGACGATGGAATCAGCCGGGGGTATTATACACCAGGCCGAGGATGAGATCGCGGCCATCGGTTTTGCCATAGGAGCATCCTATGCCGGGAAGACCGCCGTGACCATAACCTCGGGACCCGGCATAGCCTTAAAAACAGAATTCATTGGTTTGGCCGTGATGGCCGAGATCCCATTGGTGATCGTAGATGTGCAAAGAGGAGGGCCGTCAACCGGGCTTCCCACCAAGGTTGAACAGGGAGATCTGCTTTCAGTCCTGTACGGAGCTGCAGGTGATGCACCAAAAATTGTGATCGCCCCGGCAACGATCGAAGAATGCTTTCATTATGTGATCCTGGCCAGAAAGCTGGCCGAATCCTTCCGTTCACCGGTTTTTGTACTGACCGATGCCAACCTTGCCACAGGGGTTCAACCTTTTCCCAGGCCTGTGATCAAGCCCGACTGGTTCGCCCCGCCGCTTGATCAAAGCCCTTGGAAGGAAGGTTTAAAACCCTATGACTGGGACCATGCAACAGGCCTGAGCAAAAGACCCATTCCCGGACAAAAAGGTGGAATGTATACTTTGACAGGACTGGCCCATGATGAAGATAGTCATGTAGCCTACGACCCCGCCATTAATCAAAGAGCTGCAGAGAGTCGGAGCCGGAAGCTGGCAGCCCTGCTCAAAACATTGAAAAAACCGGTTGTCCATGGAGATGAGGAAGGTGATCTGCTCCTGATCGGTTGGGGGTCAACCAAGGGCGCTATCGAAGAGGCAGTTGACAGGGCCAGAGATATGGGGGCCAGTATAAGCAGCCTTCACTTGCATTTTTTAAGTCCCCTTGAACCCGGGATAAAAGAGATACTGAAAAAATTCAAAAAGGTGAAGACCGTAGAGATTAATTATAGTGATACCGTTGGGGATCCATTGATCACCAAGGAAAACAGAAGGTATGCCCAGTTGGCCTGGTACCTCAGGGCTCATACCCTTGTCGATATTGATTGTTTCAGCAATGTTTTCGGCCAACCGATCAGTCCTTACAGGATTTTGAAGATGCTTGAAGAAGAATTTGACATGAAATTCACCGAGGATATATGATAGCACTTAAGCCCGATTTTTGCGATATCACCCTGCCGGAGAATTATGAGTACGGAATGGAAGACTATTCCAGTGCCAAGGCAAAATGGTGCTCCGGCTGTGGGGGACATACCATCCTGAACTCTGTCCAGAAGCTTTGCCAAGAGGAACAGCTCGCTCCGGAAAAGACTGTTTTTGTTTCAGGTATCGGTTGTTCCAGCAGGTTCCCGCATTATATGAAGACCTATGGTTTCCATGGTTTGCATGGAAGAGCATTCCCCGTTGCCTGCGGTGTGAAGTTCAGAAGGCCGGACCTCAACGTCTTTGTGATCACAGGAGATGGAGATTGTTGTTCAATCGGAGCGGGACATTGGGTCCATGCCATCAGGTACAATATGAAAATGGTCGTCTTGTTGTTTGACAATTCGATCTATGGGCTGACCAAGAAACAAACCTCCCCGACCAGCCCATTGGGAACAAGATCAAATACCCATCCTACAGGTTCTGTCCTACCCCCCATAAGCCCGGTTCAGGCGACATTGGGACTTCCCAATGTTTCGTTTGTAGCTCAAACCGTTGACTGGAAGGCAGCTCATCTGCATGCCACAATCCGGAAGGCTTATGAACATCCGGGCCTGGCCTTTGTCAGAATTGTTCAACGCTGCCCGGTATGGATGCGGGACGACTATGAGCCAACGGTGAAAGACCCCGAGGCGATCACATTGATGCACCATGAAAACGGCATTGCACTGGACGAGAAGGGCATGAAAAAATTTCGCAAGGTCATTGAGCATGATCCTTCCGATATTGTCAAAGCAAGGGAGAATGCAGAATTGATCAAGGATTCCACTCCGATCGGATTGTTCTACCAAAACCATGCTGCAAGCCGATATGACCAATACGGAGCCCATAATCTTGGAATTTCAACTGAAGACCGTATAGATGCCATCAACGAACTAATGGACAGATATGTCATCTGAACAGATCGGCGGTATGAAGGACGAGAAAAAAGCCATACCTGGAAAGACGCTGCTTCAATGGAGAGTGGAGGAATCCGCTTCCGAAGAAGCGATGATCGAATTCTGGAAGAAACTAAGACATTTTTACAGGACCGGAGAAAAACCGGAAGCCCTTTCAGGAAATGCCAAAGCCGGTATGAAAGACCTTTTCCCCTTGGGCGCCGAGGTATTTGATCCTGAGGATAATCCTTATCCCTATACAGCAGACAAGGAAGAGGATACCATAGCAGAACCGGGTTCCGAGGCTCTATTCAAAACCCTCGATCATCTTCTCAATGAGCACCAAAAGGAGAACCGGAAAAAATTCAAAACCAGACTCTCCGATCTGGTGGGAGGTTTAAAAGAGCTACTTCGGTTGGATGTAAAAACCCCCATGGGAGATAAGCTGCGGGAAACCTATGATTTCGCCGAAGAGATGATCGCCTTTGATAAGATGGCCGAAATGATCCCGAAGAAATCAAGTGAGGATTTTCCCGAACACAGGCTTACAAGAATTCGAAAGTTGATCGATGATCTTCAAAACGGGCTGAACCATTATTTTGACAGAGTAGCCGGTATTGTTATCCAAAAAGAGCTGGCCAAACACCTTCTGGAGGAGGATCTGTTTTATCATACCGAGATCATCGAAGAGCGTGAAAATGCCCTGGAACAGACGGACGAGCTCTTTCGAGAAGAGATCAAAGCATTTACCAAACTGATCAGGGCCTATCGTATTGCAGAGTTGGAGATCGAAGGCTCATACCAGGAGGAGATCCATGATGAATACTTTGAGCATTTTACCTGGCATCGCCTTGTTGAGGAAGAGCTTGACCTCTTCCATCCGATCATCCTGGTGGCGGATTATGATTATGTCATACACCATCTTGGCTCGCTTTCAAAATTGCTTTCGCTCAATCAGCCGATCAATCTCCTGGTCCTGAATCATCAGCAGATCTCCTCACCTGATGAGCATGTCAGCTGGGAAGATGCCTCACACCGCTTCAGGCAGGAACTCGCAGCACTGACTTTTTCACACAGAAATACCTATACTTTTCAATCGAGAATGCAGGATCCCGGCTTCTGGATTGAAGGGATCAGGAATTGTCTTGAAATGGTTGGCCCCGGGCTTTGCCATATTTCAGTGCCTGATCCGGGATCGGTCAGCCCTGCGTTGGCATCATGGGCATCTGCGGCAGGGCGTTATTTTCCTTCCTTCAACTACACGCCAAACCAGCAGAGGGATGGTACGGGAAGAATTGACCTCAGCGGCAATATCCAGGCGGATGTCAAATGGCCAAAGTTCATTCTCAAGGCGATGACAGAGGATAAGCGTGAAAAAGCCATTGGCCTCGCCTATACCTATGCGGATTACAAAAGCCTCTTTCCTGAAAAATTGGAAGAACTCCTGCATGTCCCTTCGGCCTATGACTCGGAGTTGTTGGTTCCACTCAATAAATACCTGGAGTTGGAGGAGAAACATATTTATGGGAAGATCCCATTTATCTGGCTCGTAGATACTATGGGAGTACTTCAAAAAGCCGCCGTTCCGAAT
>JANQHS010000452.1 GCA_028282565.1 Cytophagales bacterium
CCATACTTTTCCCTTGGATTCCTCTTTGCCGATCCATTGCACTTCCACCCGCTCGCTTGGCATGGTGTTCACCTGCTTACCTACAAAGGTGGCGGTAATCGGAAGCTCTTGGCTATGTTTTCTACTGATCAGAACCATCAGATGCACCGATCTGGGCCTACCGAAGGAAATGATCGCATCCATAGCCGCCCTGACCGACCTTCCCGTGAACAAGACATCATCTATGAAAATCACATTTTTATCCTCGACCAAGAAAGGAATATTGGTCTGGCTGGCTTTGATGGGCGTCTCTTTTCTGCGAAAATCATCCCTGTGAAATGTGGAATCCAATTCGCCCACCGGCACATCCGGGTGGCCCATGCTCGAAAGCTTGCGACTAATATTCAAAGCAAAAGGGACACCTCTCGGTTGCAAACCGATCAATACTGTTTCTGAAAAATCCGGGAAGTTCTCAATGACCTGCTGGCAAAGTCTCAAAAGGACTATGTCCAACTGCTTTTCGGGTAGGATCAGGCGTTTTTTCATCCTGAGAGCCAAAATTAAAAAAACGAATCGACTCGACTATTGATATTTGAGAATAATGAGGTCTTTTTCGACCCTGATCAGTTTCGCGCTGATGGAATATCCGGGCCTCGCTTCATTTCCCTTCAGATCCATCCGGAGAATATCATCCGAGATTGACCACACCCCATCCAGTTCTTCAGGGATATCGGCAGCCCCTATCGCGAGGTATTTGAGGGTTTTGTCTTCCATGAGTTTGAAACCCACACGTCCTCTCGAGGGCGGAAATTCCCAAGGCTCATGCCGGAAGAATTTCTCCTCGCCCTGATCTTCTTCATGAGAATGTGTCCAATTGAAATCATAGGCCACCGAAATATCTACCTGACTTTCAGTGTCTGCCTTACCGCTTTTTTCATTGCCCTTACAAGCCAACAGAACAAAGGATACCAAGACGGTGAGTAAAGCAGAATATATCCGGAAGCTCTTCATGCAGGGGGATTTTATTTAGTTTTGACAGAAACCAAAAATAGGTCATTACTTGGAGAACAAGGCCTTTAAGAAAATACTCAATCTGTATACCTCGCTTCTTGAACTCCATGGCGAAAATCCCTTCAAGATCAGAAATCTCTCAGGGAAGATCTTCAATCTGGATAAGCTGGGGATCCGCTTAAATGATGAGTCTATAGAAACCCTGGAAGCACATGCCGGGGTAGGCAAGAAGATCGCTGCCGCCATAGGCTCCATCCGAGAATCGGGTTCATTTCCCGAGCTCGATGAGATGCTCTCCAAAACACCCGAAGGTGTGGTCCAAATGCTGGAAATAAAAGGGATAGGTGCCAAAAAGGTTGGGACCATCTGGAAAGAACTCGGGGTCGAAACCATTGATGATCTTTATAAGGCAGGACAAGACGGCATCATCGCCAAGCTACCCGGCTTCGGAGAAAAAACCCAGAAGATCATTCTTGATGGTTTGGATTACAAAAAAGAACAGGAAGGAAAAGGCCTGTATGCCGAATGGGAAAACCTTGCGGTAGAGATGGAGGAAAGGCTTTCTTCAAAGTTTAAGGCAAAAACGCTGGGCAGAATTGGTCCATTGGCATTACAGGAAGATATATTGGAATCGCTGGATTGGCTTGTCGACAGGGATTCGTTCGAAGCGCTGAAGCAAGAGTTACCAAAGGAAAAAGAGCTTTCCATCGATGAAAAAAATTCAGGCCCATTCGTGATCAGGGGAAAGATCATGGGAAATGTTCCATTTTCGATCAAGACCTCTACCTCGGAAGACTTTGGAAATGCAGAGCTGAGGTTTTCATCCCCTTCCGGTTTTCTTGGTGCAGAGATCAAAAGCGGCTTATCGGTATCAGCCGCCTTGCGTGAGAATGAGTTCAAAAGCGCCAAGGATTTTTTCAGCAAAATGGCCATTCCTGAAATCGATCCGCCATTAAGAGGAATTGAGAACATTTTGTCGGATCCGGGCCAAATAGACCAGTTGGTCAAGGATGCTGATCTCAAAGGAGTGCTTCATGCCCATTCCACCTACAGTGACGGACAGAATTCAATTGAAGAAATGGCCAAAGCCTGTATAGAAAGGGGTTATGAATATTTTGGCCTTTCCGACCATTCAAAATCCGCGTTCTATGCAAATGGCCTCGATGAAGATCGCATCATACAACAGCATCAGGAGATCGATGAAATCAACAAGAAACTGGATCCATTCAGGATCTTCAAAGGCATCGAATCGGATATCCTCAACGATGGTTCTCTTGACTATGATGATGAGGTTCTTGCCTCCTTTGATTTTATTGTCGCCTCTGTCCATTCAAACCTGAACATGGATGAGCGCAGAGCCACAGCCCGTTTACTCAATGCTATCGAGAACCCTTACACGACAATGTTGGGACATCCAACCGGCAGACTTCTATTGAGAAGAGAAGGATATCCCATAAACCATAAACTGGTGATCGATGCTTGTGCCAGTAACAATGTGATCATTGAGATCAACGCAAACCCCTGGAGATTGGACATTGACTGGAAGTGGATCAGCTACGCCCAGGAGAAAGGGGTACTGATCGCGATCAATCCTGATGCACATGTGATCACGGGGATCGATGACATGAGGTTCGGTGTGATCACAGGGAGAAAAGGCGGGCTAAAAAAGGAAATGACCTTTAATGCGCTTGCATTAAAAGAGGTTGAGCAATATTTCGACAATAGAAAACCCTGAATCCTTGAAGATCCTTTTTCTGAGGTTTTCCAGTATCGGAGACATTATACTGACCACCCCGGCGCTTCGGGCTGCAAAACAGCAGATCCCCAATGCCGAGATCCATATTGCCGTAAAGTCACAGTATTCGAAAATTCTCGAGGAGAACCCCAACGTCAGCAAAGTCCATAAGCTCGAAAAGGATCTGAAGTCCCTCATTTCAGATCTTAAGAAAGAGGATTTCGATATGGTTATTGATCTGCATCATAACCTCAGGACATTACGGATCAAGAGAGCCCTGAAAAAACCATCCAGAAGCTTTAACAAGTTGAACAAACAAAAATGGTTCATGGTCAACTTCAAGATCAATCGGCTGCCTGATGTCCATATCGTTGACCGCTATCTGGAAACACTCAAAGACCTCGGAGTCAAAAAAGACGATGAGGGTTTGGAGTTTTACATCGCAGATGAAGACAGGATCAGTAGGGACAAGATGGACCCGGGATTAAAAACCGGGTACTATACCCTGGCAATTGGAGCCCAACATAATACCAAGATCCTTCCAGTAGACAAATTGGTCGGGATCTGTGAAGCGGCTGACCTGCCAGTGGTCCTCCTTGGTGATAAAAATGATCGGGAAAGAGCTAAGGAGATATTGGAAAACCTGACTTCCAAAACCAGGGAAAAGGTTGTTGACCTTTGCGGAAAAATACCCCTCGGAACTTCCGCCGATTACATTAGGCAGGCAAAGGGAGTCTTCTGCCATGATAGCGGTTTGATGCACGTCGCTGCCGCATTTCATGTGCCCATCATTTCATATTGGGGAAATACCATACCCGAATTTGGGATGTATCCTTATCAGACCTGGCATAAAAGGATCGAAAACCCGAACGTACCATGCAGGCCGTGCACAAAAATTGGCCATTCGAAATGTCCCAAAGGGCATTTTAAGTGCATGAGGGAATTGGAAATCGATGTTGATTTCAGCCAGGGATCAGCCTAACTTGACTTCCTCAGGCTTTGGAAGCTTGGACTGTACAGATTTCTGCCCCTGCAGGATCTCGTTTACATTTTTCTTGATCTTCGACGATAGGTCATCGGTGGGAAGGTCATTCTGATCCGTACCAAAAGGATCTTCGATCTCCTCGGCGATCAGCTCTATTCCCACCAGGAAATAAAACAGTAGCATGACCAATGGAATCGTCCAATATTCATAGTCGTGCACGAATCCCAAAGGAAGTGTGATGATATATGCGAAAATGAATTTCTTGATATACATACTGTAGGAATAGGGAATCGGTGTATTCTTAATTCGCTCACAACCTCCGATGATATCACTAAAAGCCTTCAACTCCTTGTCAAGGATAAAAAGCTGCTCTCCTGATATCTCCTTGTTCTTATAGAGTTTGTTGGTCTTATCGAACATCAGACCGGCAATATAATTGGGTTTATGATCAACCCTTTCCAGTGCAGTCTGTGCAAGGCCCGCCTCAAAATCCAACTCCTCGGGCATGTATTCATCCCTCAGATGCTCCTTCATGGAGAAAACATAATTGGGGATCATGATCCTGAAAAAATCCCTGGACTCCAGATCCGATTCCGGGATAATGGCCTTCACCTTCAGGGCAAAGTTTCGGCAGTTATTGACCAGGGCTCCCCAAAGTTTTCTTCCCTCCCACCAACGATCATAGGCGGAGTTGGTACGGAACACCAGGAACAAACCAAGGATAATTCCAAGCAGGGAGTGAAAAGCGGTTATGGATTTGAAATGGACCCCGAGAAAATCCAGCACAAAATAGGTGACCAGGAAGGTATACATTCCGATGAGCAGCATATTTGGAAAAAGCTGTCTCATGATATGCTTGTTATAGGAATGCAAGAGCAGCCCTATCCATGTTTTGGGATCGTATCTTACCATATTTCCTCTCCTGGATTGATTTCTAAAATTAATAGTTTTGCCCACCTTGAAAAAGCAGATATCAGATTTTGAGATAATCGAAGGCAGGAAAGAAGACCTTCTCCAGTTGTTGGACCTGATCCGGGATCTTGCAGCATTTGAAAAAGCACCGGAAAAAGTCACCAACAGTATCGAGAGCATGGAGGTCGATGGATTTGGCCCCCACAAGGTATTTGACTTTTTCCTGGCCCGAAAAGAGGAGGAAGTGCTTGGAATGGCGGTAACCTATTTTCGTTATTCGACCTGGCGTGGAAAAGCGCTCTATTTGGAGGACATTTATATCAAACCGGAATTTCGAGGCCTGGGACTGGGAAGATCCTTTTTTAGCTTTTTGGCAAAGAAATGCCTGGAATGGAATTGCCGACACATGGTTTGGCAGGTCTTGGATTGGAATCAGGAGGCCATTGATTTCTACAAAGGCCTTGGGTCCGAAATCGACTCCGAATGGGAGAATTGCTATTTAGATCTGGAGCAGATCAAAAGGCTGGCCTCGAATGCCTGAGGTTTCTATCATTCTCCCTTATAAGAACAGTGAAAATTTTCTGAAAGAATCGATTGAAAGCATCAGAGCACAATCATTCAAGGATTGGGA
>JANQHS010000468.1 GCA_028282565.1 Cytophagales bacterium
GAGCGTATCTCCTGGATCAACGGATCCGGAATCACAGGTAAACCACTGGTATTGAACACCGGGCATGTTGGCCACGAGTGTCTTGTTGTTAACGCTGACGGAAGCATCGACATATGGAATGGAATTAACCATAGTGGAAAAGACAGTGTTGGTCCGGATGGGGGAGTTGAAATCGAAATAGATCTCAGCGGTATTCTCGATCCGCGTACCATCCGGCAAGCCTGGTTTAGGCTTGATCTCAAACATCACATAGCCATGACTCATAGGCTCATTATGAACACTGTCAGGCAGCATTATGCTGTCGTAGCTGAATTGAACTACATTCCCCGTTAGAATTTCAACGCCCGAATATTCATGACTCGACCCGACCACTGAAAAGCTATTCAAATCAAGGGATTGATCAATCTCATCCAAGATCTTGACGTTTATAGCTGGAGCATTCCCGGTATTTTGGAAACGAATGGTGTAGGTAAAGCTAGAGTCCGGAAGTACATAGTTTGAAGCGCATTCTCCTTTTGGATAAACCTGCTTATCGTTGGGATCATAACTACCAATGATCGGGATGCAATAGAATTTCCGGTTGTTGGTGGAATCCACATCGAGTAAAAAAGGAGTAATATAGGTTTCCAGGCAAACCTGATTTCCCGGAATGGACGCGGGAGATACCGTCACGTATACGATTGGATTCAAGTAAGCACTATCAAAATTCAGGTCAGAAAAATTCCAGCAAAGAGTATCCCCACTCAAACTTGAAGGCTGGATGCTTGCGCTATCAAATTGAAGAACTGAATCAAGAACTAGGCATAGATCCCCGCTTACCATAGTGCAACCATCATTAAAAGCATTTAATGAAATCGAAGCAGGGAATCCCGGTCTGAGCACTCCAAAGGTCAAATTTGTCTTTAAATCAAAGTCATTCGGGTTTTCAGGGCCAGGAATAAAATAATGTCGATCTATCGAGCATCCTGTTGAATCACCAACGGTTAAGGTATAGGTCCCCTGGCCTGAAAAACTTGCTGAGGGGCCATTTTGAACCGGGTTTGTATTCCACGAATAAGTATAGGGAGCATTTCCCCTAGAAGCTTGAGCATAAAGATTTCCGGCGGAATTGCATCTAACCTCCACCAGGCTATCGGTTTCTACAAGAATTTTATTACAGCTATCCAAAGACAATTGTTGGAAAAAGCAATTGAATCGAAAGTATGAGGGAGGAGCATTTGAATGGAGATAATAGGTGGACGTATCAGGATCCACATCAATGGAGTCTCTGAAATGACCTGCTTTTAAAATTGATCCATCTTTCAAAAATTTCAGTCCACCTAAATATTGATTCCTCCAGAAGTAGTGATTATCCATAACAGCGACGTCTACGAAATTCCCTTGCCGGTCCATTAGCAATGTGAATTGAGCTTGAGGCTTGGTATCAGGACCTTCCAATACCATACCTGGTCCCGGATCGAAGTCCAAAGTATTTGTTACCCAGCCTGAGGCTACAATTAAATTATCAGGCCCAGGACAGATAAGACTTCCTCGATTGGACTCTTGGGAGGTGCTGCCCCCATTATCAAGGATATAAACCCATTCAAAATCACCGTTTTGAGTCCATTTTAGAAAGTAAGGATCAGGGACAGTTGAAACACCCACAAGAGATCCGGGTCCCGGGTCAAAATCCACGTGTCCCTTGAATTGGCCAGCGAGGTATAACATGCTATCTCCATCGAGTTGAATTTCACTTATCTCAGAAATCACATGACCAATTGCCAATGGAGCATAGTCGAGTGTTTTGTTCCAAACAACCGAAAGGTTGGTATCCATTTTCTGAACAAAGCCCATGCTGGAGTTCCCGCTAACCGTGTTTGTTCCGGGTCCGGGGTCGGTATCTATTCCCATTCCGGGTTCAATTGAACCATATATGAATATTTCTCCGGAGTCATTGATGTCTAATCCGAAGTAATGCCTTTTTCTATAGTGATAGTTGTATGGAAAGTTATTGATAGGAAATTCCAATAGGGTATCATATTCGGCATCGGGAGTTAGCTTTAGAATGAACAATGAGCCTGTATTACTAACAATAATTTTACTCCCTGCCGGATCCGGATCAAAATCCATGGAATCCAGAAAAAGACCCGTGATATAAATATTTCCTTTAGCGTCTAAGTCCAAATCCAATATTTCTCTTTGCCCAGCATAGGGATGCATCGATTGATTACTTCCAACTTCGTAAGCCCACTCAACGGATCCATCATCATTTGCCCTTGTAATGAATATGTCCTCAGCACCGCCCTGAGCTGTTAAAAGGATTTGCCCTGGCCCCGGATCAAAATCAACAGCGCCGCTTTGCCTTCCAAAGCCACCGGCAATAATGGCATATCCGGCATCGCTTGCTTCGATGAGGATGTCTCCAATCGTCGTATCGGAATTTTGGATACCATATGCCCATACAAATGATCCGAGAGAATCAAATTTGGAAACATAGTAGTTGGCATGCCGCCAACCCCCAGGAACTGATAGCGCATTCCACGTTAATGTGTGCACCCCCGGTCCGGGATCAAAATCTCCGGTGAAGTAATACTCGCCCGTCACATAAATATTTTGGTTCGCATCGATATCCATATCCGCGACGGTAGCCCCCTCAAAAGAGGTTCCGGAGAATAAATGCATCTCCTGTGCAAGACAGTTCAATGAAAGGAAAATTGAGATAAGATAGAGGATAAGGCGAGTCATGCGCTATTGCTGCCGGTAGTACAAATTTACCTATTAATACCGCCAAAGTGCATTCTGTAAGGTTTGTTCATAAACTCAAAACCAGGTTTCATCTGAAAAAAAGGTGGTTTGATTACGCGAGGGGCTATAACTAGAAAGACCCCGTCGAAAACGACAAGGGCCTTTCAATTGGAGGTCAAATTAAAATCTTAATCGATCACCAGTTTTCTGGTCACCGTTTCTGTTTCGTTGAAGAGTCTGATCAGATAAATTCCGGAAGAGAATCCCTCCAGATCGATCACCGTTTTCTTCTTTTCAACTTCAAATGTACCCATTTTCAGGGTTTTTCCATTATTTCCAACAATAACGAATTGCCATGCGCCTTCGGTTCCATCTTCAAATTCCAGAACCACATGATCCTTCGCCGGGTTGGGATGAATCGAAAGTTTGTCTTCAATGCCTCTCTCCAAACCATCGCAGATGGCAAGATCAATCATTATGGTGTCATAACCTACACATCCATTACTACCGGTCACAGTCACATGATAAGCGGAAGGGTTGTTGGGGGAAATGGTCAAAGTAGGATTGGTTGAACCGTCTGACCACAGGTATGCAGTCGCTCCCGCAACGGTAGCATCCAGGGTGATGGAACTTCCAGCACATAAAATGGTATCGGATCCCAAATCAACGTTCGGTGCCAACTGAAATAACACAAAAACCGAATCATAGGCGGAGCATCCCCCCGCGGCGGTAACGGTAACGGCATAGCCGCCCGATTGGGTAACAAAAATCGATTGCAGCGTATCTCCGGTATTCCATTGGTAGCTGGCCCCGGGGTTTCCGGCATCCAGAGTGACCGTACCAGGACAGGTAACCACGTTCCCTCCCAGATCCACAACAGGAACG
>JANQHS010000470.1 GCA_028282565.1 Cytophagales bacterium
TGAAATACAATTCCATATTCTCTTGCTACCTGATTTCCAATATCGCTTAACACTTCAAATTCCAGTTCATGCTTTTCAGAAGTGCTGATGGATTCATCCGGCAATTCAGGTGTCAGTGCTATTAAATTGGCACCATTTGCCTTAAATTTTGGTAATTCTTGTTGTAAGGCATGAAGTGTCAAATTGCAATAAGGACACCATCCACCTCGATACCAGGTCAAAACGACATTGCCTTTTTTTAGATATTCTGATAGTGATACAGGATTGCCTACGGCATTGTTAAGGGAGAAATCCGGTGCTTTGTCTCCTATTTGTTTTGCCGTACTGACTATTCCACTTTCCACAACGGATTCGAGGCCCTCTTTATATATCCTCTTTTTCTCTTCATCGGCTTTGAGTTCGAAATTTGATTTTCTCTCTTCCAATCTGGATTTTAATGAAGTCTTGTCTTCCCTATTCATATCAACTTCTTTTTGATGATCTTCTTTGTTCTCATGGTGATTTCCACTATTGCATGAAATCAGACAACTGAGAACAATTGCAGATAGACATATGGTTTTCATATTTGGTTTGTTCTTTTCTCCAGGTATTGATGCACATATGATATGACCACAGATCCTTCACCGACTGCCGATGCTACCCTTTTAATCGAGCCACTCCTTATATCTCCTACGGCAAAGATGCCGGGCCAGGAAGTCTCATAGGGATAGGCATCTTGATTTACATCGCTCCCGGTGATAATGAATCCCTTGTCATCAAGTCTTATGGTTTCTTCCAACCAATCTGTATTCGGGACGGCCCCAATGAGGATGAATAGGGAAGAAGTGTCAATTGTTCGTGTTGAGCCATCCCTGTCATTGATCAGTTCCACTGAAGACAAACTGTTTTCACCGCTTAGACTTTTTATTTGGGTGTTTGTGATAATATCTATTCTCGGATCTTCTTCGATTCGCTCTGATAGGTAGGAAGACATTGTGGCACCTAGTCCATCTTTTCTCACTACGATATAGGTTTTCTTTGCATATCTGGAAAGATACATGGCCGCTTGGCCTGCCGAATTACCCCCTCCGACAATAACGGCATTTGTTCCAAGGCAAAATCTGGCTTCCAGTTCCGTTGCGGCATAGTAAATTCCATTCCCTTCAAATTTGACTAATTGATCAATACCAAGTCTTCTGTATTGCACGCCATTTGCAAGGATCACCGATTTGGCTACGACGCACTTTTGATCATCAAGTTCAATCCTATATTTCCCGTTTTCCCGGGCTAAACCCACAGCTCTTCTTGGGACCGTAAACTTTGCTCCGAATTTAAATGCTTGAATTTCAGCCCTGTATGATAATTCCGCTCCTGATATTCCTGTTGGGAACCCCAGGTAATTTTCGATTCTGGATGAAGTTCCGGCTTGCCCTCCGATTGTCGTGTCTTCAATCGTCAATACGCTTAATCCTTCCGAGCTAGCATAGATAGATGCAGCCAGTCCGGAGGGGCCCGCACCGACAACTATCAGGTCAAACTCGTCTTCAGTACTCAAAACCAGGTCTAAACCAAGAAAAGAGGCAATAGACATTGGACTTGGATCGGGTATTACTTCAGAATTACCGACCACGGCAAAGCTTTCCGTTTCGGGCAAAACGCAGTTCTCGGAGATCTTGTCCAGTTCTTTTTGATCATCTCTGTCGACCAGCCGGAAAGGGATGCGGCTTCTGTTCAAAAACTCAAGGACTCTATTGAGACCCGGGTCTTTATCCTTTCCAACCAAAATGACTCCGCCTTCTCCCCATTCGATCAACAAATGCCTGCGTGCAATAAATGCGCTAACCAATACATCCCCTAATTCGGGTACCGCGCCAATAAGTTCAATGATTTTCTTATGTGTAACCCTGATGATGTGGGTATCACGATCAGCAACACCGGCAAGAAAGGTTTTCTGTCCCATCAATAGTCCTAACTCGCCGACAAATTGTCCCTGTTTGATGCTCACTACATCTCTATTCTTGAGGCGATCTACGATGTTCAAGGCTCCCTCAATGATATAGGCAAAATCGTAGGAATCCTGGCCAACTTCAAAAAACACGCTGCCCTCCGGTAAAAACTCCTTTGTTCCATTTTCTTCCAGGATCTTGATCAGATCTGCTGACAATTCCGGCCAGGCAACATCTGCATTGGGGTAAAAGTCCCCTGATGTCCTTGTTTCCTGAGTATTTTCTGACTTCATGTTTGGGGTCGTGATTTCATCGTTCTGTAAATAGGGTAAGACCCGATCTTCTTCCTCTTTATAACTGGTTCAATGAGGTTTGGTTTGTTGAACTGTCTCCTGTATGAGTCGCGGAGGATTTCTACTCCCTGACTTTTTGGTTTCAACTGGCCTCAATTATAATGATACTTTCTTGATCACCTAGACTGCCATTATTTATACATCGGGTTGTTCGTGCTTTACTTTTCCGCCTGATTGTCAATCCAGGTCATGAGTTCGTCTTTGTCAATTGCATTCCAGGTTGACTGGGTGTTCTTTGTCTGCGATTGATTGTCTTCCGGTTGTAATACAATTAGCTCGGTATTTTTATTACCTGCCAGTTCCAATTCGGCTAAAAAGCCAACCATATCTGTCGAATTGTTTTCATACAAAGTCCTGAGTTGATTTCTGAGCTTGTACTTTATTGCGGGTTCTATATACGCGAGAATAGCATAGTCCTTATAAATATTGATATTTCTATTTTTTGGATCAAAGTAGCTGTATGATGAGAAGTTATAATAGCTCTCCGGATTTGTTTGTGGTGTGCCTTTCAAATAGGTTTCCAGCATATAGTTGATAAATTTCGGTTCC
>JANQHS010000001.1 GCA_028282565.1 Cytophagales bacterium
TCCACTCTTGATGACAACCCCGGGGCGCAGGGAGAAAATGCGGATTACTTCAGGGTTGAGGGATGTACAATTTCAGGTGGTACCGAAGGACTTCATCTAAACGGCTTATTCTCTGACAGGGGTCATCAAAACATCGTGCGAAACAATGTAATCCATTCCATCAGAGATTTCGGGATCACGATGGACGAAATGGACTCAAGCGTGATCCAGGGAAACCATATTTCCGGTATCGCAAATGTCGCGGGTGATGGGATCAGCTTGAGAGGCATGCAAAGATTTATGCTTGATGGCAATTATGTGCAGGCCCCGGATTACGGAATGGACATCAACAGGCCGAATATGGATTCCGCGGGCACAGCGATCATCTCGAATAACATGATCATCGCTGACAACGATGACGGGATCAGGGTCTATCAAGGCACAAATGTGAAGTTCTATCACAATACCATCCAAGGGAAAAGAGGAATGTATTTTTATGGAACTCAAAGCCAGATCGACCTCAGGAATAACATCCTGTACTCCCCTACCGGTTATGCGATCGAGGCAGTGCTTTACGACTCTTTCAGCCATGTGGATAACAATGTCTATTATACCACTTCTCCTTCCCAATTTGTTTTATTTGGAACCACCTACCCCGATCTTGCCCAGTGGCAGGCAGCACAACCTGCTTTTAATGCCTCGTCCAAAGAAGGAGATCCCGGGTTCTTCAGTTCAACTTATCTAAAGCCTACAAATTCCTTGGCCAACAACATCGGCGCAGCTGTAGGTGTTACCGAAGATCTTGAAGGAAACACCAGAAGTGCCAGTGCTCCTGATGCCGGAGCGATCGAATATGAGATCTATTCCAATGATGTTGGAATTGTCTCCATAGATTCTCCTTTCGCTTTCTGCCCTGGAACAGAGAACATTGTAGCTACAGTAAGTAACTTCGGAAATTCCGTTGTGGACTCCTTAAGGGTGAATTGGGCGATCAATGGAGTTCAACAGCCGACGTTCTTCTTTTTGCAGCCGCTTGACACATTTGGCGGGTCGGGAAGTCAAACCGCTCAAGTAACTCTGGGTTCTTTCAATTTCCTACTGGGGCTTAACTACAACATTGATGTTTGGACCTCTCATCCCAATGGAACAGCAGACCCGAACACTACCAATGACAGTGCAAGTGTATTGACCAAAACATCCCTGATCGGAACATTGACCATCGGTGGTCCGGGGGCCGATTATGCCAGCATCACCGATGCGGTGGATGACGTACTCTTCGCGGGAATTTGTGGACCAACTGTTTTTCAGATCAACCCCGGCAGCTATGTTGAACCAATTCAACTCACAGAGATCAACGGAGCCTCGAATGTAAACACACTCACATTTGACGGTTTATCGGCTGATTCAGTGACCATCATTTCAGACGGGTCCTCTCAAAATTCGGTTGTTCATCTCAATGGAGCGGATTGGATCAGGTTCAGGAATATCACTTTCGAGAATATGGCTTCGATTGACACCAAATGGGGAATCATTTTCACCAATGGTGCCGACCATAATGTTATCGATTCATGTAAGGTAATCCTGCCTGTAACAAGCTTTTCCAGTTCGGCAGCCGTTGTGTCATCCGCTAGTATTACCAGCGCATCCGGTTCCGGAAACAATGCAAATCACAACACTGTGAAGAACAGCTACATCAGCGGAGGGTACTATGCTGTCAGGTTCTATGGCGGAGGAACGTCCGATAGAAACGATGGCAACAAAGTCCTGAACAATACCATAGAAAACGGTTGGTATTATGGAATTTACATGTGGTCGCAAGATTCAGCAAAGGTTAATGGGAACCATGTTTCCAACCTTGCACATGCCTCTGCCTATGGTATTAGTCTCAGGGATCTCAACGGCTTTGAGGTCAACGGAAACTACGTGCATGGAAATAAATATGGAATTCAATTCACAGACGCCAATTTTGATTTTCCGATTGGCACCTCCGAGATCATCAACAACATGGTGGTTTGCCCCGATGGTGATGGAATTTACATCGCTGACGGTACTGATATTCAGATTTACCATAACTCAGTCCTCGGAGAGCCAGGCCTTTATATGCAAGGTACACTTACGGGGATCAGCGTAGTGAACAATGTGTTGACTTCTAACTTTGATTACGCTTTCGAAACGACGATCTCAAGTATCCACCCTATGCTGGACCACAATGTCTATCATGTTTTTAGCGGGTGGTTCTTTGTCAAACATGGAAATCAATATACCGATCTGGCAAGTTGGCAAGCGGCTTTCCCTCAATACAACCAGAAATCTCAGTCCGGTGATCCGAAATTCTACTCTCCCACCGACCTACATCTGCTGGGCACAATCGCCAATGATTCGGCCACTGCCCTGGGAATCCTGGTTGACATTGATGGAGAGACAAGAAGCGCCACAACCCCGGATATCGGGGCGGATGAGTACACCCCAGCAAGTTTTGATATGGCATATGCCGAGCTTATCGCTCCCGCTCAGGATGCCACCTGCCCTTCCGGTCCGACCGATGTGATCGTGGCTGCGGTCAATACAGGACTTAGTTCAGCTGACTTCAGTTCGAATTCTATGTTTGTAGAAGTCTATATCACCGGTCCAAATCCGGATACCATCTCAACGACTATTTCAGATAATTCCTTGAACGGTGGACTTCCTCTTGGCTCGGGCGATACCATGAACATCACCGTGGGACAAGTGCAGGTCGATGCTTTTGGGGAGTATGGTTTTCATACCGTCATCAGTTATTCCGCCGACCAGCAACCCATAAATGATGAAGGTGCCGAGAGTATATTCCTTGGAATGATCACTTCATTTCCTTGGACCGAGGATTTCGAAAGCTTCGATGTTGCACAGGATGGTACGGGTATGAAAAACGGATGGTTCAACGCCTTTCCAACCATTCCTACCACCTCTGACTATCGTTGGAATGCACATTCGGGCAATACACCCACGTCCAGTACGGGCCCTGATGCCACTATTACAATGGGTAAATATGTGTATTCCGAAGCATCAAGTCAGGGAGCGTTTGCACAGTTGATCTCTCCCTGTCTTCAACTAGATAGCGTACAGGCGGCCAAATTGAGCTTTGACTACCACATGTACGGTTTCAGTGTGAATACCTTGGAAATTGACGTTTACAGCTCATCGGTATGGCATAACAATATTTTCAGCCTGAATGGAAGCCAGCAGGCCAATGAGACAGATTCATTCGAAACGGAAGTCCTAAATCTTTCGGGATATTCAGGAATTTCAAGGGTTAGGCTCACTGCAAGAAGAGGAAACGGGCAATTGGCTGATATGGCGGTGGATAACGTTTCCGTTTTTGAGCCCGTCCCAACAGATATCGAGGTAGTTGCTGTTGAAGTCGCCGGCCCGAGAAGTTGTTTGAATGGTTTTCAGGATGTGAGTGTAATGGTGTACAATGCCGGATCACAAAGCATAGATTTCAGCGCGAACAACACATTGATCACGGTGGATATTTCCGGAGCAGGTACTGGAGTGCTGGACACATTGCTCACAACCAATGCTGTAAACGGCGGACTTCCTCTCGCCCCTGGCGATACTTTGGATTTTGTTATTGGAGACTGGGATTTCGACCAAAATGGCATCTATGAATTTGATCTCTTCGCTGAGCTGAACGGAGATTTGAATGATCAGAATGATTCTATATTCGGTTTCGAAGTTCTGGCCGAGCAATTGCAAAACACCTTCCCTTCATTTGAGGATTTTGAAACATTCTCAAATAACCCCAATGGCACCGGACTTCAAAATGGATGGACCAACTTCCCTAACGGAAACGGAGCCGAATACCTATGGATAGGAAATAACGGCGCAACGGTATCGGGTAGCTCAGGTCCGAATGCAGACCATACTCTGGGAACCGCGGCAGGCACGTTTATGTATACCCCATCAATAGCAGGTTCACAGGGAGATATAGCCGTACTGAATTCTCCTTGTTTTGATGTTAGCAATATTGCAAATCCATCAGTCGTCTTCTACTATCACATGTACGGTAATGGGATGGGAACGCTATTCGTTGATGCTTTTGACGGCACCAACTGGATTTTGAATATGGACAGTATTTGGGGACAACAGCAAACAGGTTCGAACGAGCCCTGGTTAAGGAGAAATACGGATCTTACCTCGGCGAAGACTTCCAATACTATGAGGTATAGGTTCAGGGCAAGGAGAGGTTCCAATTTCCAAAGTGATATGGCTATTGATGATGCTCAATTTCGCCAGATTCCGGATAATGACCTGGAAAGCAACTCGGTTACCATCCCGAATAGTGGATGTAATCTGTCCCCAAATGATTCGATCTATGTCGAGGTAAGCAACTATGGGCTTCTCAGTGCCAACAACTTTGACATTGAGTACAGGGTATCTGCTACTTCGCCGTGGACAGTCGGTCTGACGGTCACTACGCCTTTAGCGTCAGGAGCGACCCAATCATATAAAATAAACGGGGTTGACCTGTCTCAGGCACAATTGTATTGTATTGAGGCCAAGGTGGTTTACACCGCCGATACGGATACTACCAACAATACTTCTCCGGCTTCTTGCGTATTTGGACTGCAAAAACCGGATATCACAGCCACGCAAGATGGTGAAGTATGCGACTTCGGTGCAATGACCCTTGCCATAACTCACAGCGGTGATTCAGCTGACTGGTATAGCGATCCCGCATTGACCAATTTCCTTTTCACCGGTGATTCCTACCAGACTCCTGCTCTGAGTTCCACAACTACCTACTATGTAAGGTCCAGGAATAATAACGGGTGTTTGAGTATTGCTTCGCCTGTGGTAGCAGAGGTAAGCACGATCGATCACGTTGATTTCACCCACAGCGTAGTCGGAGGCGGAACCGTGGAATTTACATCATCTCTTTCCACGAATTTTGACAGCATTTTCTGGGATTTTGGTGATCAGGCAACCAGCAACCAATTGAACCCAAGCCACACCTATACCCAGTCAGGCATCTATGTGGTGCTTCACCAGGGATTCAATGGATCATGCGAGGATGACACCTCAAGGGCGATATTGGTAGCTGTTGGTCTTGAGGAAAATCCCTGGAGCGCTGAGATCAATGTATTCCCGAATCCAAATGACGGAAAATTTGAACTGGATATTCCAAATGCAAATGGCAAGGTCCTGATCGAAATTCTGGATTCCAAAGGGGTAAGGGTTCA
>JANQHS010000002.1 GCA_028282565.1 Cytophagales bacterium
AGAGAAGCAAAAAAATGGCTTGCTGTGAAACTTGGAAGCCAGACCGATCTTTCTACTCATTTTCTGGCTGTCTCAACCAATAAGTCCAAAGCCATAGATTTCGGCATCCCGGAAGAAAGGATCTTTGGGTTCTGGGATTGGGTCGGGGGAAGATACTCCCTCTGGTCTGCCATCGGTATTTCCATTGCCTGCACGATCGGATGGGATAATTATAGCCGGCTTCTTCAGGGGGCGGCAGACTGTGATGAACACTTTGCTGATAGGCCTTTCAGGCAGAATATTCCAATGCTCATGGCATTGCTTGGGATCTGGTATGGCAATTTTCTCAACTCTGAAGCCCAGGCCATTCTACCCTATTCACAGGACCTTCATAGATTTCCGGCTTATCTCCAACAGGCCGACATGGAGTCGAATGGAAAATCCGTAGACAGGGAAGGAAGGGATATCGATTATGGAACGGGACCCATTGTCTGGGGAGAGCCTGGAACCAATGGACAGCATGCCTTCTTCCAGTTGCTCCATCAGGGCACACATTTGATCCCGGTGGATCTTATTCTCTTTGGAAAATATCCCGGCCAAAATTCCGAGCAACATCAAATGCTCTTGGCGAATGGATTGGCACAAAGAGAGGCTCTTTGGAAGGGAAAGTCCAGAGACAAAGTGATGGAACAACTTGAAAAGGCAGGGGTCGATCAGGTATCCGCGCAGAAGCTTGCGCCTTACAAAGTATTTGCTGGCCTAAACCCTTCAAATACGTTTTTGTTTGAGACATTAACGCCGGAGAACCTTGGCTTCCTGATCGCCTGCTATGAGCATAAAATATTTGCTCAAGGCGTGATCTGGAATATATTCAGCTTCGATCAGTGGGGTGTAGAATTGGGAAAGGAAATCGCCAATACACTGCTTCCCGTACTCAAAGGCGAATCCGAAGGTGAAAAACTGCTAGATTCTACAAAAGCTTTGATCCGAAAAATCAAGGATTGGAAATAATGCCTGAATTGTACCCACTTCGATTTGACCCCATCCTGAAAGAAAAGATCTGGGGAGGAAACAAACTTTCAGACATTCTAAACAAGAGGATTGACGGAAGGCTCCATATTGGAGAATCCTGGGAGGTCTCCGCAGTCGAATCGGATCCAAGTGTCGTCTCCGAAGGTCCTTTGAAGGGAAAAACCCTCAATGAAATTCTCCTGGAACACGAGGAAAATCTTGTAGGAAAAAAGGTCTTCAGAGAGCATGGATTTTGGTTTCCGCTACTTTTTAAATTTATTGATGCCAATGACGATCTGTCCATCCAGGTACACCCCCAGGAGGGCCTGGAAAATAGCAAGACGGAAATGTGGTACATCATAGAGGCAGAGAAGGGATCAAGCCTTTATTCCGGTTTTGCTTCGGATCTGGATGCCGATTCCTTTAAAGAAGAGTTTGAAAAGGGCAATATTCTGAAAATCCTGAATAAGGATTCGGTTAAAAAATGCGATGGCTTCTTCCTGCCCTCAGGGAGAATTCACTCCATAGGCAAAGGCATGCTGCTGGCGGAAATTCAACAAAATGCGGATACCACCTATAGGTTGTACGACTTCGAAAGAAGAGATATCGATGGGAGTTTTCGGGAACTCCATGTTGAAGAAGGTTCAAAGGCCCTGGACTTTTCTCAAACCGGTAGCAACAAGATCAATGTTCTACCCGAGGAAGGTTCTCAAAAGTTGATCGATTCCAAATATTTTAACACCAGGCTCTGGAAAATTCCCGAAGGGAAAGAAGAGAATAAAAGGAACAGTCATGATTCATTTCTGGTTTATATGGTATTGGAAGGAATAGGAGAATTAATTTGGGGAGATAAGTCCTTTCGGTTGAGTACCGGTCAGTCAATCCTTGTTCCGGCCGAAATTCCGGAATTCAGCTTCAAGGCCATAGACGACTGGGTTTTTATCGAAACATGGGTACCATAAAGAATCGAAAAACTGTTTTTCAGGATCTTGGCATCAGATCTTTCGAAGATACTTGGGAACTTCAAACCCGGTATTTTGAGAAGATCATAGCGCAAAAGAAGTCAGGTGATGAGTTCACGGAGAATCACCTGTTTTTTGTGGAACATCCTCATGTCTTCACCCTTGGCAAAAACGGAAGCGAAGAAAATCTTTTGGTCCCATTGGATGAGCTGGACAGGATCGATGCCAGCTATTTCCCCATCAACCGGGGAGGTGATATCACCTATCATGGTCCCGGGCAAATCGTGGTTTATCCGGTACTTGATCTCGAGAATTTTGAACCCGACTTAAGCATTTACCTGAGATCAATGGAAGAGGCGGTGATCGAAACCCTAAAATCCTATGGCATAGAATCTTCACGATACGAAGGCTTTACAGGTGTATGGCTGGAGCCGGATACAGAAAGAGCGCGAAAGATCTGTGCAATTGGGATCAAAACCAGCCGATGGGTAAGTATGCACGGACTGGCCTTCAATATCAACACCGACCTCGATTACTTCAAATATATTGTTCCCTGTGGTATTGATGACAAAGGAGTAACCTCCCTTCAAAAGGAATTAGGTCACCAAGTCGATATGGAAGAGGTCAAAAAAATCCTTTTGAAAAATTTTGAAATGATCTTTGGAATGGAATTCTTACAAGAATCGAAGGCAGCAAATCAATACTAAGAATTGAAGACCTAAGGGCTTCTGCAATTCAAAGAGACGTCAAAAAAGAAATACTGGGCGGCCTGGACCTCGAGCTGGGCACAGGTGAGGTCCTGGGTATAGTCGGGCCCTCGGGGATTGGAAAATCATTCCTGAGCAAGGCCATTCTGCGACTGATCCCAAAAAACCTTGGTACCATCGATTCCGGAAAGATCCGGTTTGAGTCCAAAAGATTCGGATCGGTTGACCTGCTGGATCTGAACAACGAACAAATGAATCAGGTCAGAGGGAACGAGATCGCCTTAATGATGCAAGAGACACATGCTGCTCTGAACCCTTCCCGGAAAGCAGGACATATTATCGAACAGATGATGGAGAAGGAAGCCAGGCTCAGTTCAAAAAAAGAAACCACCCTTTCTCTATTGAGAGAGCTTAATTTTCCCGAGCCCGAAAAAGTCTATGATTCGCTTCCCTCCGAATTGTCCGGAGGTATGGCTCAAAGGATCAACCTTGCCATTGCGATTGCAGGAAATCCCCAGGTCCTGATCGCAGATGAATGCACTTCCTCTCTGGATGAGGAAAACGCCGGTATCATCATGGATCTGCTCTTAAATGAAGTCAAGCAGAAGTCCCTTTCATTGATCTTCATAAGCCATGACCTCGGGTTAATGAAATCCATAACCCGGAACGTCATGAAAATGGAAAATGGGAAGCTTGCGCGAGCATCGGTCGAAGCTCCAAGTCAAGAGCGCGCTCCTATTTCCAAACAGAAGCCCTCTAATGAGGGTCCATGGTTGGAAATAAAAGATCTGAACATTGATTTCTATACCAGCTCCGATCTATGGAAATGGAAAAAGGAAAAAAAGGCGGTCTTAAAGGATTTTTCGATAGAGATCAACAAAGGACAATCCCTGGGTATTTTTGGAGAGTCAGGATCCGGGAAAAGTACCCTGGCCAAATTGATACTTGGACTAATTGAACCGGACCAAGGTAGCATAAGGCTAAACGGGAGAAGTCCCTTTTCCCAGACCTTAAGGGAGAAAAAAGCATTTTACCGCGAAAACCAGTTGGTGCTACAGGAGCTGACATTATCACTGAACCCTCTGAAAACCGTTTTATTTCACCTTCGTGAACCACTGAGGATCCATGGTATTTCAGACAAGCAGGACGAAAAAATCCATGAGCTGCTAAACAAGGTAAATCTGGGTAAGGATATTCTGAAGAGATATCCGCATCAACTTTCGGTCGGTCAACGGCAAAGGCTGCTGATGGCCAGGGCTATGATCCTGGAACCAAAAGTCCTTGTTCTGGATGAGGCCGTATCCAGCCTGGATCGGGAAAACAAAAAAGAAATCCTGGAAATCCTCAAGAAACTCAAGGAGGAGAAGCAAACCCACCTTATTTTTATTGCGCACGAAAAAGAGATCCTGGAGGATGTCTGTGAAAGGATCATTGAACTGAAAGAGGGGGCCTGGAAAGAGAAAACCGCTCCTCGAGAAAAAATTGGGTAGAAAAAGGAAAAAGAGTCACCAGCGGACCAAATCAGGGAATTCCGGGTCGATCATATCCGGGATCGTCAAACTTCTCGATATGAACCCTGGCAAAGGATTGAACTCGCGGCAGATCATTCGATCACTTGCACCATCAAGTCACCTGGACAAAGCGTTGATCGAAAGAAAGCTAAATGATCTTGTCCACCAGGGGAAGTTGGTTAAAACCGGGAACAAATATTTCAGTACCCACCAAATCCAGGCCTACGATGGAATCGTTGATCATGTTAATTCCCAATATGCCTTCGTTATAGTGGAAGGCCTTTCGGAGGATGTCATGATCCGCACACCGGAATTGGGAGGTGCCTGGGATGGTGATCAGGTCAGAATACAGGTCAATCCGGGATCAAAAAGAGATGGCAGAAAAACCGGGAGGGTTCTGGAGATCATCCAAAGGAAAAGCGAAGAGTTTGTCGGAAAAATCGACATTTCACCCAGGTATGGATTCGTGATCCCCAACAACAAAAAACTCCATCAGGATATCTTCATCCCGATTGATCAACTTGGGGAAGCGAAGGAAGGGAACATCGTCGTGGCAAATATTGTGGATTGGGGAGATCGACATAGAAACCCCGAAGGCAGAATATCAGATGTGCTCGGCATGGAAGGAGAGAACGATGCGGAAATGCATGCCATCATGCTGGAATATGGATTGCCTTATAAATTTCCCTCAAAAGTTGAAAAGGAAGCCAATTGTATTCCGGAGGAAATCCCGGGAGAGGAAATAAAGAGGAGAAGAGATTTCAGGAACATCACGACTTTCACCATAGACCCTGAAGATGCCAAGGATTTTGATGATGCGCTTTCTCTGGAAAAGCTTTCCGAAAATCAATTCAGGGTTGGGGTACATATTGCAGATGTCACACATTACCTGATTCCCGACTCGAACCTCGACAAAGAAGCATATCGAAGAGGAACCTCGGTATACCTTGTCGATCGAACTGTGCCCATGCTTCCGGAAAAACTGTCCAACAACATGTGCTCCCTCCGGCCCAATGAAGATCGGCTGGCTTTCGCTGCAGTCTTTGACATGGATTTGGAAGGAAATATCTCAGACCAATGGTTTGGAAGGACGATCATTCACTCTGACAGGAGATTTACCTATGAAGAGGCACAGGAAAGAATTGAAGGAAAAGGGGGTGACTTCTCTGAACAGATCCAAACGCTGAACACCATAGCAGAAAATCTGCAACAGGAAAGATTTCGAAAAGGATCAATATCGTTCGAAACCACAGAAGTGAAATTCAAACTGGATGAAACCGGTTACCCGATCGAATTGGTTCCCAAGGAGAGAAAGGAAGCCCATAAAATGATCGAAGACTTCATGCTTCTGGCCAACAAGAAAGTGGCCGAACTATTTCAAAAAAAAGAAGGAGAGGTCGGCCGGGATTTCGTTTTCAGAGTACATGATGATCCTGATCCTGAGAAGCTGATGAACTTCTCTTTGTTTGCAAAAAACTTCGGTTATAATCTGAACATCGATTCTAGGAACCTCTCAAAAGAGCTGAACCAATTCAATGCACAGATCGCCGGTCAGCCTGAAGAAAATGTCCTTCAGGGCCTCGCCATTCGTTCAATGGCAAAGGCAAAGTATTCTCCCGAGAATACCGGGCATTTTGGACTGGGGTTCAGGGATTACACCCATTTCACCTCTCCGATCCGTCGATACCCCGATGTCATGGTCCACAGAATTCTTGCCGAAAAATTGCAGGGTGAAAAGGCCAGATCTTTCACGGGACTTGATAAGAGATGCCAATACCTCTCCGACAAGGAAAAGTCGGCTTCGGAAGCCGAAAGAGCATCTGTGAAATACAAGCAGGTCGAATTCATGCAGGATCAGGTTGGAGCCGAATACCTAGGCATTGTATCTGGCATCACTGATTTCGGGATCTATGTGGAGATCTCGGAAATGCGCTGCGAGGGCATGATCAGGATCAGAGAGATCTACGATGATTTTTTTGTGGCCGAGCCCGAAAGGTTCCGGGTAGTAGGGCAACAATCCGGATTGGTGATCTCCATGGGAGATCAGGTGATGGTTGAGGTAGGCTCGACAGATATCAATAAAAGGACCATTGATCTCATATTTATTTCGAAAGGATGAGTCAAAGAGCAAAATATTTTCGCGAGAAGATAGAAGCGGAGTTAGTCGCAATTGACCTTCCCGCCAACCCTTCCAACCTCTACGATCCCATGAGGTACTTTTTGAACTTGGGAGGAAAAAGGATGAGACCGGTTCTGGCACTTCTGGCAGAAGAGCTTTTCACCGAGCCAAGCGAATCGGACATTAAAGTGGCTTCGGCGATTGAGCTTTTCCACAACTTCACCCTGCTACATGACGATATCATGGATGTAGCTCCACTGCGCAGGGGTCAGCAAACAGTGCATGAAAAATGGAATGAGAATATCGGCATTCTTTCCGGAGATGCCTTAATGGTCAAGTCCTACCAACAGTTGGCTTTTTCAGGAGCCCATTTTATGGAGGTTTTTAAAAGGTTTAACACCACCGCTCTGGAAGTATGTGAAGGGCAGCAGATGGATATGGATTTTGAAAAGAAACCCGATCCAGCAACCGAGGATTATCTGGAAATGATCCGCTTAAAGACGGCTGTCCTGATCGGTTATTCCCTATGGCTTGGTGGAAAACTCGGAGGAGCATCGGAAGGTGACTTGCAAAACCTGTATCGGGTAGGCATAACAGTGGGTTTGGGTTTCCAGATCATGGACGATTTCCTCGACGTATTTGGAGACCCGGAGTCATTCGGAAAAACACCCGGGGGAGATATTCTCGCGGGCAAAAAGACCATTCTTTGGATGCTCTCCATGGACATTGGAACAGCCGACCAGATCAAAAAGCTCAAGTCGATCTACAGCCAGACTCAGAGGGATTCAAAGACCGTAGACGAGGTAATGGAGGTCTTCTCCGCACTGAGAATCGACCAAAAGATCGATGAATTGATCAGGGAAAAATTTGATTCGGTAGGATCGATGATCAAAGATCTTAATGGGAAAGAAGAGGCTAAAGAAGAACTAAGAGCTTATCTTCAACTCCTGGCACGAAGAACGATCTGATGTATACCTGGGCCATCATCGGGGTTTCTTCCCTGCTTTCCATCGTTGCATTCCAAAGAGATGAGCTATTGTTGAAATTGGCACTCAGGCCATATGCCAATAGTCGGCAAAGAAATTGGCTTCCCCTGTTGAGTTCAGGCTTTATCCATGCCAATTACGGCCACCTTTTCTTCAATATGTTCACTCTCTTCTTCTTTGGGCCCATAACAGAAAAAGCCCTGGTCTATTGGTATGGATTGAACATAGGTGGGATTCTTTATCTGGGGTTTTACCTGTTGTCCGTCATCGTGAGCAATGTTCCCACCTTTCTCAGGAATAGAAATACTCCCCAATATGCATCGCTTGGAGCGTCGGGAGCAGTGAGCGCCGTCTTGTTTGCCAGTATTCTGATCTTTCCTTTGGAGAAGGTCTGTTTGTTTGCCATCATCTGCATTCCGGGATTTGTTCTGGCACCCCTGTTCCTCATTTATTCACACCAGGCCTCTAAGGATCCCCGGTCGATCATCAATCATGAGGCGCATTTTTACGGGGCAGTTTTCGGTTTGATCTTTTTGGGAATCTTACAACCCGCCCTATTTCCCCGATTTTTTGAACAGATTCTTCAATATATCGTATCCATATAGAGCAGCATGAAATCCCTTTAACTCTGCTTTTTTCGATATTTGTGATATCTAAAACCGGGTATATGGGCAAAAGACTACTTTTACCTCTCTTTCTCTCCCTAGTTCTACCATTTTCATCTTTGGCGCAATGCGAAGTTTGGGGAAACACTTCAAATGGAGGAGGATCCTTGGATGATTACGTGATCGATGCAGAAGTTGATCTATCCGGAAATCAGATCATTGTTGGATACTTCTACAGTGACACCCTTCGAATCGGAGATACCCTGTTACCGCAACTCGGAGGTTATACCGGATATGTGGTAAAAATGGATTCAAATGACCACGTCGACTGGGCAATTCTTGGAAACGGGGTGGTGGTAGCAGATGCTGCTACCGATGCGAGCGGAAATGTCTACTATACAGGCTATACTTCAAACCACTACAATGGATTAACCAATAACTTCCCATGGGCGAGCTATATGTTCGTTTTTAAGTATAGTCCTCAGGGGGTAAAACTTTTGCAAAGGCAGGAAGGCGGAGGCGGGGGCGCTTATGCCTATCCGGCTTCCATCGCTGTTTCTCCTTCCGGAGAAGTTGCGATAACCGGGGCTTATAGTTCATCGGCTCTTGGATTCACAGGTTGGGGTTCACTAAACCCTCCCACAAACGCAACAGGCGAAGGCTTTTTGGTAAAATACAATTCAAATCTGACCGCTCAATGGGCCCATGGATTTTATTCAACGGGGACAGCGCAAGGATATGGCATTGATTATGACCTGAGTGGAAATGTATACTTCGCCGGATATTGTAACGGGCCAACGATGACGCTGAATGGGCAAGTGTATAGCCTAAGTGGAGATTTTGACGGATACATGGGAAAGATAAACTCTTCCGGGACCATTCAGTGGATAAGATTTTTGAAGGGATCGGACGATGACAGGATCAATAAGATCAAAGTCAATGAATTCGGAAAGCCGTTCTTCCTTGGATACTTCACAAGTGATACCGTTGATCTTGATGGCGCCCAGTACCTGAATAGCGATCCGGGAACAGGTTCCGCTGAGCCCGTAGTGGGAGAGATCTCACCTTCCGGAGCCATTACCTGGGTGGCAGACCTTGATTATCCGGGGTCAAACCAGATCAATGAAATCAAACCATACAAGGATAAAGGCCTGTTCTTCACGGGAAATTTTGACGGGGCGGATTTGATCATCGGTCAGGATTCATTGACAAATACGAACTCCGGGTTTTCCGATTTCTACGGCGGACTAATCGATTTTTCGGGAAACTTGGTTTGGATGAGAAGCGGAGGAGGTTTGGCAAATGAAATCGGTATTAGCATTGGCGTCATGCCAACGGAAGATCTGCGGATCTTTTTCAGATCAAATAGCCTAAACATGACGGTAGGTAACGAGACCTTAACAGGGTACGGATCATACGATATCGGAATCTCCAAGTTAAAGAATGAACCGATTGTTTTTAGTTCCACGGTAACCGACGTAACATGCGGAGTTGGAAATGACGGGGCAATCAATGTCTCCTACTCAGGTGGACAAGCACCGTATACCGAAACCTGGTCACATGGTCCTAACGGAACTCAAATCAGCAATCTGGTCCCGGGTAATTATCAGCTCACCGTCATTGATGCCAATGGCTGCGAAACACAGGAAACATTTAATGTTCAGGAGCAAATAACCCTGGATCCTATCGTCACGGTTTTCAGTGCGGATACCTGTGGAGCAAACAACGGAATGGCCATAGCTTCTGTGACAGGAGGAGCGCCTCCTTATAACTTCCAATGGTCGACGGGCTCCTCAAGTCAGGTGATCTCCAACCTTGCCTCCGGGCAATATACCCTGACTGTTACCGATGCAAACAATTGTGAGGTGATCAGGGTGGTTGACGTCGGTGGATCAAGCCCACCACAATTAAGCACTTCATCCACACCGACCTCAACATGCGGCAGTGCCGATGGATTTGCAATCGTCAATATCGCAGGTCAAAATGGACCATTCGCGGTGCACTGGTCTTCAGGACACAGCAGTTCAATTGCCTCCGGACTTCCCAAGGGTTGGTACACCGTGGATGTTACGGATACGACCGGATGTATGTCAACCGATTCTGTTTTTGTGGATGGACCTGATCGTCCTGCCATAGTGGCGGAGGTAGTCAACCCTTCCTGCCATGGCAACAGCGATGGCTCCATTGATCTGAGTATCAGTGGCGGGGTTCCCCCATACAGCTATTCATGGGGGCATGGGCCAATGACCCAAGACGTGGATAGCCTGAGTCCCGGGACATATACGGTCTCCATAACCGATTCGGATTTTGCCAATAACAATTGCGTTACCACCGATACCTTCCTGATCCATAATCCCCTACCACTAGGAGTTATGGTAGATTCGATCAGGCCTGCATGTACTCAATCAAACGGATCGATCAGCGCCTTCGGACAAGGAGGAACTCCGCCGTACAAATATCTGTGGTCTACTGGTGACACCATTTCGACCCTCTTCAATGTCCCAAGCGGCCAGTATTGGGTGAGAGTTCGAGATTCCAGACAATGTGAGCTGTTCAGGATGATTAATCTGGAAGACAACGTAACCTTTACGACTTCGCTCACGACTTTTAATTCAGATAGCTGCTCAGAAAATACCGGTGTTGCCTCAGTGACCATGATAGGCGGACAGTTTCCGTTCTCTGTTCAATGGTCCAACGGTGTGATGGGCCCCTTCGTCAATCAGCTTCCTGCAGGTCCCTACTCGGTCACGATTACCGATAATTCCGGCTGCTCTGACACGTTGAATTTTAATATTGCCGGTTACAATAAACCATTCCTCAGTTTATCAAAAAGTGATGCGCAAACTTGCGATGGAAACGAAGGGGCGGCTATCCTTCAAATTTCAGGTCAGGCTGGACCATATGGAATTATGTGGTCATCGGGAGATACGGTACAGAATGTGTTTAACATAAGCCGCGGATGGTACAGCGTTACCGTTACAGACACCAATGGCTGTTCTGCTACGGATTCTATAGAGGTTTCGGACCCTCCGAGACCACGTTTCAGCCTTTTAAAATCTGATCAAAGTTGTTTCAGTGTATTGGACGGTTCTGTTGACCTCAATATCCTTTCAGGAACAGGTCCTTTTTCCTACCGATGGTCTAACGGACAAAGAACTCCTGACATCAACAATCTTGCCTCAGGGGAGTACTTTGTACGGGTTTTTGATTCGGCCTCACCTTCAACAGGATGCTATGGTTATGATAGCGTGCTGATCAACAAACCACCGGAGATCCTTGTGAACACCTCTTTCACCAATGCCAATTGCGGATCAAACAATGGTTCTGCCAGCATCACCATTGGAGGAGGAATTCCACCATATGACCATAGGTGGACCAACGGTGATGAAACCCTTTGGGCAGATAGCTTAAGTGCAGGCATTTATGTCGTTGAAGTAGAAGATGCAACCGGTTGCAAGGTCAATAGACAGGTCCTGATCTCAGATGTTGAGGCCCCATCCATTTCCGCGGGAAGCATTACACCGGTAAGTTGTTTTGGTGGTTCCAATGGGGCCCTTGATATTGATGTTTCCGGAGGAACCGCTCCTTATTCGTATTGGTGGACCAATGGTTCAAGCAACCAGGACATCTCAAACCTCTCCGTAGGGCCTTATGAGGTATTGGTATTGGATGGGGATAGCTGTATCAGCCTTGCGACATTCAACATTTCACAACCCGATCCGATTTCCCTTTCAAGTCAGACCACGAACACCAATTGCGGATCGTCTACAGGATCGGCTCATATATCAGCTTCGGGAGGCACAGGATCGTATATATATGTCTGGTCAAATGGTGGGTCTGATTCCGTTGAGAATAATTTGGCTGCCGGGTTTTACTCCGTAGAGGTAACAGATCAAAACTCATGCTTCGATACGATTTGGGTAGCGATATCGGAGGACAACGGACCAAACGTGGTTCTTGATTCCATCATACAACCAACATGCATAAACCCTGCGGGGTCCGTCTATATTACCGTAAGCGGACCGGGTTCACCATATACCTTCAACTGGTCAAACGGTAGTCAGGTTGAGGACCTGATCAATGTGGGCTCGGGAACTTACAATCTGACGGTGGCAAATTCTCAGGGATGCCTTGGAAATATAACCGCACAACTCAATGGTGATGTCAACTTTGGAGATAATATCTGTCTCGTAACCGTGGATAGTGCCACAGGCTCGAACCTGATCGCCTGGGAAAAGAACTATTTTGCCGGAATCAGTCATTACAATATTTATCGGGAATCATCGGCAGCCGGTGTTTACCAACAGATCGGTACGGTTCCATTCAACCAAAACGCGGAATTCATTGATTCCGTGGCCCTGCCTCTGTTCCGGTCATGGAGGTACAAGATATCATCGGTTGATTCATGCGGGGTTGAAAGCAGCCTAAGTCCCGAGCATAAGACCATGCACCTTACTCAGAGTTTGGGACTTATTCCGAATTCCATCAATTTATCCTGGGACGACTATCAGGGCTTTAATTATGCGACTTATTATATCTACAGAAATACCTGGGCCAATGGTTGGGAACTGATCGACTCAATTCCATCAAACCTGAACAGCTATACGGATGTTATCCCCACCCTGATCAATGATCCGGGTCTTTTTTATGTTGTTGCGATCAAAAAGCCTTTCGGCTGCGATACGGACAAAAAAGGGAAGACCCTTGGGCGCTCCAGGTCCAACAATTCCACTCCGGATCCGCCTTCAGCACCTCAGGGAATCGATTTGGCCGATCAATCCTCAGCTGAAATTAGGTTTTACCCTGTGCCGGCAAGGGAGTTTGTGAACTACAGGCAAAAAGACGGCTCTGCCTTCCGCCGGGTCAGTATTCAAAACCTGAAAGGTGTAACCCTTCTAAGCACCAACATTTCAAGTGAAGGTAAAATTGACCTTGGAAATCTGGCGCCGGGGATTTATGTCATCACCGCAGAAGGTTCATCGTATTCTGAGGTTCAGAAGCTAGTCATTCACTAAGGCCGATCAAATCAACAAATTTTCATTACTTGGTTTGGTGAAAATCCTATTCCAGGTAATCGCCCTAATGTTCATAGGCATGGGAGCCTTTGCGCAGCTTCCTGTTCCTTCAGATGGGAAGCTTCCAACTCACAATTTTAATCCCAGTCAATTTCCTTCAAGGGAAGGGCAATGTCATGACGTTATCTTGGGGCCGGATCATCGAATCTATGTGGGCAATAACGGCGGACTGCTTGTTTACAACGGTCAGAACTGGAAGCAAGTCGAAGACCCGGAGCAAAGAGAGGTTTTCGCTCTGGAATTCTCACCAAAGGGAACCCTGTTTTTTGGCTCTAATAATTCTTTTGGGTATGTAGAAACCGATGAGGTCGGAAACAGCAAAATGGTTGACCTTTTTAAGATGCTTGGGGATAACCTTGGAAGCATTGGAAGGATTCGGGGCATTCTTTTTCGTGGAGATGAAGTTTGGTTCTATGCGGCCTCCACCATATTCGTGATCGATAAGGATTTTCAATTGGTGGAAGAGTTTGCGGTCAATAAAATGGTGAGACTCTTCATGGCCGGGCAACAGCCAGTGGTTTTTGAATTGTTTGAGGATCCCAAGATCATCGATGAAAGTGGCAACCTTGTCCCTCTGATCAACGATTGGCCCGGAAAGATCGCTATTCAAAATGTGTTTGAATTGGGAGAAAGCCAGTACTTGATGATCACCGATACCGATTGGCGGTATATAGAGGTTGATGGAAAACGGATAAGTACGACCAGGGTTTTGTCCAACCCCGAGCTGCTGGATCTTTTTGTCCTGAAAGCTCGCCTTGACCCCTCCGGTGATTTGGTCCTTGCCACCGAAAGTAACGGGATCCTCAAATTGGATCAGCAGGGAAATCTGATTACCATTTCCGATTTCAAAAAGGGCCTACAAAATAATTCAGTAAATGAAATTTGCTTTGACCACCAGGGAAACCTTTGGGCCGCCCTGGAGTTTGGCATTTCCATGATCGATTACAACGCCCCCGTCTCGCACTTCGGAGAGGAGTTCGGGGTGAATTTCGTGATCAATGAAATTCTACCCATCAGGGAAACCTTGCTCCTTGGAACCACCACAGGTATTTATCAATGGGATCCGCTGGAAAAACGATTTAAGAGAGTTGAGGGGTTTAACGGAGAATGCTGGACTCTTGAAAAAGTGGAAAAGGGTGGTGGAAAATATTCAATTCTCGCCGGAGCTGAGAAAGCCATCACGGAATACACTCCCGGACAGGGCTTTGAACGGCTTGTTTCCGCTTCCCCGTTTCTGATTCGCCGTTCGCGGAATGATGGAAACCGATATTGGGTGGGGACGGAAAACGGCTACATTAGCTTTTACCTGAAAGACGGATTTTTGGTGGAAGAGCATCGCAATGAAGCCCTGAATATGGAGATCCGTAGTATTGAGACCGATGGAAAAGGAAATATCTATATGGGAAGCGATGGATACGGAATGATCAGGATCGGCATGAACGAAAAAACCAATATTCCGGATTTTGAAAACCCCATCCATATTGATTCGCTTTCGGGCTTATCCGTCGGAGATCCAAACCCAAGTTTCTATCAGGATCAAATCATTGCCGGAACGGTAGATGGAATCTTTCTGCCTGAAAAAGACGATCGATTTTCAAGAACGGACTTTGGTCTTGAAGAAGAGAACGCCTGGAACAACTACTTTTTCCGACTTACACAGGGACCAGCTGGTGAACTCTGGGTCGTTTCACTGAACCTGGAGCTCGACGAGTTTTTCAATGGCTACATCATTCCACGGGAAAAGTTCGTTCATGATGCTTTCAAAGCTACCACCGAAAACATAGTCTTCAGCATAGAGGTTGACCCCGTTTACATGAACGTTTGGATGGGAGGAGAAGGAGGATTATTTGGGGTCAATAATAAAGGACAGAACTATTTGACCTACAGAGTGGAATGCCATTTCGATGAGATCAGCTATGGTGAGGATTCCATATTGTTTGCCGGATTTAGCACTACTCCACCACCTGATATAGAGCTTCCATTTTCCAGAAAAGCCCTTACATTTCAATTTTCGTCTTCTTCCTATAAGTCAAGCCAGAAAACCCTATTCAAGTACAAACTTGAGGGGTTTGATGATAACTGGTCCGAATGGAGCGAAAAGTCCGAGGTGGTTTATACCAACCTTCCCGGAAAAAACTACTCCATGCAGGTGAGGGCCCGCGACTATTTTGGGGTGGAAAGTCAGGTGGCTTCAATGAATTTCAGGGTTCTTCCCCCCTGGTATTTGACCTGGTGGGCTTACGGCCTTTATGGAATCTTCTTCTTTGGATTTACCTATGCTGCGGTGGTGATCTCCAATCGAGGCCTGAGGATCATCATAAGAGAAAAAACCAAGGAGATCACGCAGCAAAAGGACGAAATTGAATTGCAAAATTCCGAATTGGAGTCTCAAAATGAGGAGATCCTTGCTCAAAGAGATCAGCTCGAAGAGCAAAATCGGGTGATTGGGAACAAAAACAGGCAGATCACCGACAGCATCCATTATGCCCAAAGAATTCAATTGGCCATTCTCCCCCCTCCTTCAAAAATCAAGGAGTTGCTGCCGAATAGCTCCATCATGTATCGACCAAAGGATATCGTAAGCGGAGATTTTTATTGGATGGAAACCGGAAGGGGTAATCAGGAAGAAAAGATCCTGTTCGCCGCAGTCGATTGCACAGGACATGGAGTTCCCGGAGCCTTTGTCAGTATTATCGGATACAATGGATTAAACAGGGTTGTCAGGGAAGCGGAAATTCAATCCACTGGAGAGATCCTTGATCATTTGAATGAGATCGTGACAAAAACCCTGAATCCCTCGGGTGGAAATGATGAGGAGGTCAAAGATGGTATGGACATCAGCCTTTGCTCCCTGGACCCCAAAACACTTGAAGTCCAATACTCCGGTGCCCACAACAGCATGTATCTTGTGAGGCGAAGTTCAAAGATTGAAACCACCTCTGGTGAAACGATCAATCCCAAGCTGGAAGGAGAGCATGGGGCAAATCTATTTGAGATGAAGGCAGACAAAAGACCGATCGGTGCGTTTGAGAAAGAGGGTAGATTCAATACCACAACATTTCAGGCAGAAAAGGATGACCTTATCTTCCTGTTTACCGATGGGTTTGCCGATCAATTCGGTGGGCCCAGGGGAAAAAAATACATGTATAAATCGTTTAAAAAGTTCCTGATCCGGCAGTTTGAAGAACCCGTAGCACAGATCAATTCCAATCTTGAAAAAGAATATGACGAATGGAAAGGGGAACATGAGCAAATAGATGATGTTTGCATTATTGCCGTCAGAGTTTAGGAATTCGCTATGATAGTCGCTATTTGTAAGTTTTTTTATTGGATCCAGGGTTGGAAACTGGAATATACCGACAGTCCTGACCTTCATCGCTGTGTGATGATGGCGGCACCGCATACTTCAAACTGGGATTTTCCCATCACCATAGCCGCTTTCAGGAAAATGGGCATTCCATTGAAGTTTACCATTAAAAAAGAGTGGATGAAATTTCCCTTCAACCTGATCATCGGTCCCTTGGGAGGGATTGGAATAGATAGAAATCCGGAACCGGGGAAACCCAGAAAAAATATGGTAGACGTTATGGCAGGTTTGTTCAGAAAGAGGGACGAGCTTTGCGTGGTGGTTACCCCTGAAGGAACCAGGAAAAGATCCACGCAGTGGAAAACCGGTTTTTACTACGTCGCCCTCAGGGCGAAAGTTCCGATAGCCCTGGGGTTTTGTGATTATAAAAGGAAGGTTGCGGGAGTCCTGGAAATCTTTTACCCCAGCGGGGACGTGGATGCTGACATGCGTATCATCATGAGCAAGTACACCGACATTTCAGGAAAATATCCTGAACTCTACAGCCCGGACCTTAGGTACGTTTGATCATAGGGTCAGGATCTCAAATTCAACCCTTCTGTTCATCAGATTGGCATCCTCTGTTTTCACAACAGGGTTGTGCTCACCATCACCCTTGTAGATCAGCCTTTCTTCTTCAACCCCCTGACTGATCAGGTAGTTTTTCGTTGTGGTTGCTCGTTTAATACTCAGATCAAGGTTGTATTGTTCATCCCCAACCAGGTCCGTATAGGCAAGAAGTCTAACCGTCAATGCCGGATGATCCTTCATCAGCGTAGCCAGCATATCCAATTGGCTCTTTGAAAAATCCGTAATGTTCTCTGCCTCATTGAATAGGAAGTGGACTTTGGCAGGAAGCTTATCTCCTACCACAAAATACGCCCCTTTGAACTTTACCTTGGTTTCTGAGGAGACAACAGGGGGTGGTGTATCCTCCACTTCTTCGGTATCCACCGCAGCCACGACTACAGCAGGCTCAGCAGGTGTGGTGTCTTGGACCACCTCATTTTTTTCGAGAATGACATTCCTCGTGATGTAGGATACCAAATCAAAATCCTGCTCTGCCATAACCTCTTCGGAATGAATACCGAGCTCTTCATTTTCAACAATCAAGTGATACTTTTTTCCCGGAACGATATAGAACGTGGCCTGATTCTTTAGGCGCTGCTCCTCACAGGCGAACAGGTTCTCTTCGGGCAACTGATACAAACATGCCTTGAAATCCCGGACCCTGATCCTTCTATCCCCGTCCATGGCAAATACATTGACATCGAGGGTGGACTTCGAAAAGTCCATCAGATAAATGTCGGAATTGGTTTTGCCAGCTTCATCTCTTGACGAAGAAAAATAAGCCTTGGTGCCATCTCCGGTCCAAGAGAAGTAAATATCATCCTGTGCCGAGTTAATCGGAAGCCGGAGATTTTCTACATCCATGATCTCCTCGCCGCTAAGCTTTGCCCGGTAGATATCATATCCGCCAAGGCCTTCGTGACCTCTTGAGCTGAAATACAAATAAGTGCCTTCAGGGTTGATGTAGGGAGCATCTTCATCGAATTGCGTATTGATCTTATCACCAAGGCTTACCGGTTCGGACCACTTTCCTTCGCCGAGCTTTTTTGAAACATAGAGATCAAGGCCTCCCTTGCCTCCGGGCCTGTTGCTGGAGAAGTAAACCGTATTTCCATCTGAGCTTAAACCGGCACTGGGCTCCCAATATTCTGAATTCAGAGGCTCCGGCAAAGCTTGGGGTATTCCCCACTTTTCACCAGATCGTTCGGAATAATACATATCGCCCTGGATCTCACTCACAGACTCATAGAGGAGAAATCCATTCATATCATAGTCGAAAGCGATCGGCGCGTAGTTCTTTTTGCTTCCAGCGCCGAAATCGACCATTACCGCTTTTTTGAATTCCCCGTCTTCGCCTTTTTCCGTGAAATACAATTGCTCTGTGGGGCCCTCCTTTTTTGAACTATTCTTGGATCTCTTGGAGGCGAACATCAGCAAATTCCCATCGGAGGAAATACAGGGAGCATATTCATCATATGGAGAGTTGACCTCTGGCCCTAGGCTCTTCACATATACTTTCCTTCCATGGCCCTTTTGCTTATGCCCTTCTTCGGTTGAAGCAATCAGTTTCTCAATCGCCTTATCAACAGGGATCAGGTTCTCATTTTGCTCATAAGCCTTACCATATACAGCCGGATACACAAGTTCCTCGGCGACAATCTCAAGTTTCTTATTCCCAACATGGTCCTTATTATATCTCCTTAGAAATCGCCCGTAATAATGATGGGCCGAATCAAAATCATGAAGAAGATGAAAAACCCTTGCCTGATAGAATTCAAACTCTGTAGGATAGGGCTTCCAATTTTGGCTTCTCACCACCCTAAAGAATTTTTGCGCGGATCCAGGGCGCTCTAGCTGAAGAAAGCATAGGCCAATCTTATAGTTCACCTCTGGTTCGACATTTTCCGCTTCCTTGGCATAATCCAAGTAGTTTTTCAGCGCATCAACAAATTCCCCTTTTTGCAGGTATTTGTCACCGGCTTTTTTCAGCTTCTTAGGATTTGGGGCAGGACTTGAGTAGGATTCAAAAGGCATTAAGGAGAAGACAATCCCCAATAATGCCACAATAGTTAGGAGTCTCATTTTCACACTCTTGGTATAGATTCGTTTAATGAATACCGGACTAAAAGTAAAAATATTTGGCTCATATTCAATGATTTTGAGCCTTTTCAAATCCACAGGGCTATTTATCCTGATTCTCTCCTGAGATTCCGAATTCCAAGAGGGATGGAACCCTCATGAGTCTGAAGAACCACACAACATTTCTTTGAAGAATATGATCGGGATTTTGAAAGGGAGAGCCTTCCAACCAGTTTTTTTCATGAGGTATGTTGACGAAAACCACTTCAGGCGTGAAATGAAAAGCCGCACCTTCCGGAAAGGACCTAATGATCTCCAAAATAGATTGAAATATTCTTGAAGTGATGCCACTAAGGCTGGCGGTTCGATAAGCAATCATGGCCTTGGAAAACTCCGGATTCGAAAAACCGCTTTTCTTGAACTTCTTCTTCGCTTTTATACCTTGAAGAAGGTCAGCATAATACTCTTCGGCCTTTTTGGGAAAGACGATCAGCTCGCCGGTAATCGGGGTGATATTCTTGAATATCACCTGGTCACCTGCAAAACCGATATAGGCGGTATTGATGGTCGCATAGGTCATGGGGGACTGAAACGATTTCTCCTGGAACCATGCCCAGACATTCCAGATAAGAAAAGGAAAATAACCCGAAAACCCTGAAAAATAATCCCTGCCCTTGATCTTCGTAAGCTTGTAAGGATATAAGCCGCTCTTCAGAAAGTCCTTTGTAAACTCCTCGCCTTCAGGCCGGTATTTCAGATTTCTGATTTTGCTAGAAGCCTTGATATGTTCAAAGAATTCAATCTTTATTTTCGGCATCAGGGCTTTTGCTCCAAATACCGGAGCATAGAACAGAGAGAAAAGAAAGAGCCCTATCAAAATAGAGGCCGTGCCTATCAAAGCTTCGGCTTCAGGCCCCCCAAGGAATCCCATCAAGGCGATAATGCCGATGAGGAACATGGTCCCGCCGAAACTCATAAACAGAATCCTGTTGGATAAGAGGAGAATATAGATCCTGTAGATCTTCCAGTTGGTCCAATTGGACCTCAGATTATGATATGCCTCTTTCTCAAGGCTCATTATTGAAGCTAATAGGCATATTCCTGCCTTTTGAATACCAAGAAAAAAGTCTGAGAAATAATTTTCAAATCAAAAAGAAGCGACCATTGTTCAATATAGATCCTGTCAAGTTTCACTCTGATCTTCATCAGAGGCTCCTCCTTGGTTTCCCCCCGATACCCACTAACCTGTGCGAGTCCGGTTATTCCCGGCTTTACAAAGTGTCTCACCATATATCGATCAATGGATTTTGAATACTCCTCAGTTTGGAACAGCATGTGGGGCCTTGGGCCCACCACAGACATATCTCCCTTAAAAACATTGAAAAACTGTGGCAATTCATCAAGGCTGGTTTTTCTCAAAAATTTTCCCACCCGGGTAATCCTTTTGTCGTCCTTGGTCGCCTGGATCGAGTCCGATTGCTTGTTCACGACCATGGACCTGAATTTAAACACACGGAAAATATTGTTCTTAAATCCGGATCGGTTTTGCGAAAAGAAGATCGGTCCTGGTGAATCAATGTAAATGATGAGGCTCAAAAGCGGAATAAGCCATGATAAAACGAATACAATGATGAAAAGAGAAAATAGAATATCGAATATTCTTTTGATCGTACGGTTAAATGGGTCCGCCAAAGGGATTTTTTGAGTGATAAGAATTGGAATGGTCCCATAAAAATCCAATTCAAGTCTTCGTGTGGAGAAGCTTAAATAGTTGGGCAGAAGAACCACATTGATGAGGTTCTGTTCTCCAAATTCCATGATTTCTTCAATGGCATTCCCAGGCGTATCCGGGATCGATATGTAGATCTCCTCAATGTCTTCCTTTTTGCAAAATGCCCGAAGGTCGACAAGATTGCCCATCACATCCGAACCTCCCTTGAAATCAAAAAAACCACAGAAATTAAACCCCTGCTCGGGATGCCCAACAAAGAAATCCCGAAGATCTTTTCCAACTTCCCCCCTGCCGACAACCACAACTTTGCTTTGATATAGTCCTCTTTTTCTGGAGAGTCTGAAAGAAAAATGAACCCCTAACCTTCCTACATTGAGAAGGAGGTAAAGAAAGGCAAAGCCAACAAAAAAGAACTGCCTTGAATAATCCTCTCTGGCTATCAGAATAAAAAAGATGGTCAGAAAAAGTATGAAGAACACCCAAATCCTGGTAACCCGTTTAATAATGTTGATGGTCTTTGGATGCTTGTATGGCCTATAAAAGCCCCCGATTGCAGAGATGGCCAGCCAACCAATATTGTAATAAAGCCATAATGGCATATACAGGTTGTTATAATAAGGACCATTAAAAATCAGGCTGAAAGAACCAAACCTTAAAATGAAACTGAGGACAAAGGCGAGGTTAACCGACAATAGATCTACAATAAAGAACAGCGCTTTTAAAAACCTGTTGTATTGACTCCTCAAGGCTTAATTTTTCGTGCAAAGTAAGAATAATTCTTTTTCGCGGTCTAGCAGGATCATATTGAAAAATCCTTTACTAAAATTGCATGTAAGGTTTTGGAAAAAGCGAAAGCGATAAAGATCGGAGGGATTCCGGTGGACCTGTTCGAGGAGGAGGATTATAAATCCCTCTTGATGTCCGCAGTTGCTCAACAAAGCAAAAAAATCTTCTTCCACACCAACGCCCACTTGGTCGTTTTGGCCAATAGATCCGCCACATGGTTGAAGGAGGCATTCGCTCAAAGAGCAGATTATGTTATTTGCGACGGGGCCGGGATACAGTTTGGGGCAAGGCTTGTCGGTAAACCCATACCAAATAAGGTTGCTTACAATGTTTGGTTTTGGGATTATGCCCAGTTCTGCGCTGAAAACGGCTTTAGGGTTTTCTTTTTAGGCGGGAAACAGGAGGTGGTCGAAAGAGCCGCTGAGAACATGAAAGCGCATGCTGTAAACCTGATCGTTGATTCTCACCATGGCTACTTCGACAAAACAAAAAATAGCGAGGAAAACAGAGAAGTGATCAACAAGATCAATGCCTTTGGCCCGCAGTTGATACTGGTTGGGTTTGGAATGCCCGTTCAGGAGCAATGGATCCTGGAAAATGCCGAATCCATAAACAGCAACGCCTTCTTTTCCTGTGGTGGCGCGTTTGATTTTTTTGCCGGGAAATCATCCCTGGCGCCGAAATGGGTCAGAAAGATAAGATTTGAATGGTTCTACAGAATGATGCTCGAACCTTTAAGGCTTGGAAAGCGCTACCTTCTTGAAAACCCCTTATTCATTTATTACGTTTTCCGAAACCGCTAAGACCGACCAGCCATACGGACATCACGAGCGATGTATAAAGCACTCCAAACCTTCTGCTCAGCATGGTTTCGGAGCCAATGCATAAGAAGAAAACCAGACCAATCGCAAAGACTGTAAGATCCCTGTTCTTCACCCCATAGAAAATCGGGTAAAAGACCATCGCAAGAAGTAGCAGAATTCCCGGTATGCCGACTTGGGTCAAGGTGCTGAGATATTGGTTATGGCTGTTGTATTGCCACCTGATGGCTTCAGCAATGTTCTTTTCTTCAAAACACTTCAGTAACTCGGCATTCTCATCCCCCGTGCCCACACCCAATACAGGGTTCTTTGCCCAAGTTTCAAAGGAGCATTTCCATTTTTCTATTCTGAGCGACCTGCCGGCGAATTCGTCTTTTTCATAGCTCGAATCTGGGTCAATCGCTTCCGAAAATCTGGTTTTGCTGACGTCGATCTGGGTCAACAATATGGCACCAAGGCCCATTTCAATGATCAGCGCCAAAACCGCGGTAGCCCTTCGTTTTTTGAAGACCATCAAATCGAACGTTCTGATCAGAGACCAGATCAGGTAGGTCAATATGCTGGTCCGGGAAGAAAGCAAAAACAGGAATATCAATAGGAAAACCTGCAAAGCCAGCCAGAAACCTCTCTTACCTGCTTTAAGTCCATACCATTCTGTTATGAGGCGGTTTTGCCAGACCACCAACAAAAACAAAATGAACAATGAAAAATAAATGGGCTGAATGAAAAGGACCTTGGTAAGCTGGTTGTAAACGAAAAAACTGCTGTCCAAATCAAAGAGGCTTCCGGTTTTTTCCGTGCTCAACATGAAAGCAACCACCAGACAAACCATGGCAAGGGAGGAAACCGCCAATGTCAGCAAGGACAAAATGAAGTTTCTCTTTTCGTTATTCCACCTCCCATATGAAGCGATGAAAAAAGGAAAAAAAAGCAACCCTAGCTTGGTCTCAAGCTGTGACAACCCGCTTGCAATGTTTTCGGTATAAAGCATACCTATCAGATATAACAAGAAAAAACCCATGCTGAACACTACCCAGGGATCCCCTATAGCCGCCCGGTAAGAATCATATGGCTTCTTGACGAAAAACCAACTGAGGATCATCAGTCCCATAATGGGATTGCCATACTCTTGCTTAAGGAGGATGGTAGATATGCTTAAGGCCAGGAAAACCATGAAAGCGGTTTCCGCAGGTTTCATTTCTCCCGGTATCCAGCTTTTAAGCACCTTCATGGATCAAATTTGCAAAAACCTCCTTCACTCTTTTGGCGGTTTCAATTCCACTCAGTTTTTCCTTTTGCAACAATTCTCTGGTTCGGGGTATTTTCCCCGCCTCTATTTTGGTAAGAATTCGATTGATCCCTTCCGTAAAAGAATCAACACTACGATCACAAACCGCAATTCCAAAGTCGATCAATTCGGCCTCGGTATAATCCTTTCCAAGGTTCTCTATCAAGCCTACCGATCTATTCACAACCACAAAAATATTGCTTGCCATGGCTTCCAAAAGTGAGAGAGAATATGTTTCGTAAAGTGTTGGAAGGATCAGCATGTCAGCATTTTGGTAAACCCCGGGCATTTCGGAATTTGGAATATTGCCGCCCCGCACCAACTCCAGGTCAGGATATTCTCTCACTGCTTTTTCTGCGATCTCATATCCCTTTTCAAAACGGTCTAACCCAAAAGGGAAGAAAGCTCTCCTTCCCTTCCCGGTCTTTTCTATGGGAAAAAACCTTTTCTCATCGACCCCCAGATAGTTGACCTGCTTGTATTTTTTTGAATACTTCCCATACAGTCTTTGCTGGTCGTTTAGGATAAAAACCCGATCAAACTTTGCCAAAGGATGGGAATTCCAGAAATGCGGGTACCTGATCCATTGTTTTATAGGCACATTGAAAATATTCTTCAATAAGAACCCATAACCAAGAACCGGCTCTGTCTCATGAAGTGCAAGAACCTTAACGCCTTTGAACCCCCCTATGACAGCAAGGATCGGCCAGGCACAGATTACATGATTCACGAAAACGAGATCGAAATCATACCGATCAAGGATTGGCCTAAGTCTTCTTCCGTTTTCAAGATATCTTGAAATGCTCCCGGTATCTATTTCAAATCCTTTCACCTCAACTCCATGAAGCGAATCCAAATTCTCTTTCAACTTCAATATTGAATCAGACCAGGAAGCGATCTTTTGCTTTTTGCTGATGAAGAGGATTTTCATTCCGAATCCGCCTTATTGGATAGCCTGGCAGGACTGAATACCGCAAAATAGGCTCTGCTCAGAAAAATGGTGCCCCTGGTAATCAGGGCTGAGTAGGCAGCTCCAAGAACACCATAGATCGGCACAAGCCAGTAATTGAAGCCTATGCAAACCACCAGTCCCACAAAGCCTGTCCAAAGGAGGGTTTTATCATTTCTCCTGGCGTAAAGGATCAGCTGCGGGTAGGTGCCGATCGAAAGAAGTGCCGAGGCAAACAATAGTATCCAGAGAGAGCCCTGAGAATGGATGAGTTCCTCCTTGCCAACGAACTCTAACAAAGGTTCTATGAAAAAATAAACTCCGATAAAAACCACGGAGATAATGCCAAGGATCAACCCAAGGTATTCCCTGCTAAGCCTTCGCTTGTTATCCCGGATATTCTCTCTGTACGCCCCGAGAAAAAGAGGCATGAACTGAATGGTCACCGCGCTGCTGATGAGACTAACCGGAACATTGGCGATGCCGGCAAAAAAACTGTAGATGCCCACCTCCGTTTTTCCGTGAAAAAGTTCCAGGAAGTATCTATCGATATAATCGATAAACCTCATGAAGATCACTAGCAGGTAAAATGGCGCGGCAATCCTGATCCCATTTTTGATCCAAGCCCAATCAGGGCTGAACTTTTTGAAAGACCAAAGCCCATTATAATTCAAAACCCATAATCCCGCGAATACGGAAAGAGCATTTCCCAGAACCCAGAAAAGGAACAATTCATTCAATCCCAGGGGCCTGACGAAATGGGTCCAGGCAACAAAAAGGTAAATCCAGAGGCCACCTCTAAAAAAAAAGAGGATGTTAAACCAAATGCTGAATTTTCTGCTGGCCAGGAGGACTCCAATGTGCAACCCGAAAAGGTCAAATAGCAGCACAAGCGAAAAGGGGATAAAATACTTCCACTCGAGAAAATCAAGGGAGAAGAACCCCAGAATGAGTAATACGCCGGGAAAATAACAAAGCAGCAGAAAGAGTAGCTGGTTGGAGAAATAGTATCCCACTTCTCGGCGATCCATTTTTTCATATTCTCTGGAGCTAAATGAGTGAAACTCAAATCCGAGAATAAACACGAAAAGCGCAGCCGATACCGCGAATATATGATAGGTTCCCAGATCGCTCAGCAGGAAGTACTTGCCCAAATAGATTACAAGCAAAAGCTTTGAAAGCACCGAGAGACCTCTGAGAGTAAGGTTGGAGCCTGTTTTTAAAATGGTACTTCTTGAGATCACTCTCCTGCAGCTTTATTCGGCAAGCGTTGCCTCATTGAGGATATACATCATATGGTTATAGTCAAATTGATTTAGCTCCAGTATACCCTTGATCAGAATGGGTTTTTCGGTGAATTCAATTTCCTTGACCGTATTGACTTCCATAACGGTCTCAGGTCCGGCGCCGCCACAAAAAAAACACATGTTATACGGAAAGGCTGATAGAACGAAAAAATTTTGCCCCATGAGTTCATCCAAAGGGACCATGTATCCTTTTATGAGAACCTCCTTTCCTTCAAGGGCTTTGATCTTGTCCGCAAAGATCGGATACTCCACATCGTATTCGAGATCCTCATCGTATCGCATACCATATTTGATATCCGCCAATACGTTCCAAACGGACTTCCCTTGCCCAAAGCTTTGCTGGACAAACAAACTCACCAGTATGAACAATACCGCCTTTTGCATTTGAACTATTCTGAAAACAATACCCTTGAGATATCCTTTCTTGCTCCGATCAATGCCGGGATAACCGAAGCCAGGATGCCCATTAGGATAACGAAAACAAATAAAGACATTTCAAACGAAGTGAATGAAAATATATTTCCTTGGCTTGAAAAGCCAGGCAAAAGCCAGGAAACAAGACCCTGGTTCAAGACTCTCGAAAAAATATCGCCTACGACAAACCCCGCCACAGAAAGGTATACCCCCTCCAAGCACAGGGAAACGAAAACCGTCACCCTTGAAGCGCCCATCACCCTCATCAGGGAGATCTCATAGATCCTATCCGATAAAGTATTGAACAACGCAAACATGATGCTCAGCCCTGAGATCAGCATGATCACCCAGGCAAGGATCTCCAGAAAAGATATCAAAGGAGCGAATACAAGAAACAAACGATTCAGTTCAAAAGCCGGCGAGGCAACCGCATACCTTGGATTGTTTCTGATCTTTCTGGGAAAAGCGATCAGACCGCCAGGGTTTCTGAATCGAATCAGACAGGAGGTGATTTCCGGATCGGTCGGGTTTTCATCTCCATGAACCTCCCAAATGGTTTCGGTAGAACAAAACAGCAGTTTGTCCTCCGGGCCTCCGCTTTTTTCCAATATCCCCACAATCTCAAAATGGCTATGGTCATGGGTCATGCCTTCCTCGGAAAAACCATGACTGCTGTGGATCTCGTCACCGATCCGAAGGTTCTCCAGTTTCGCTATTTCAGCACCAATTACAACCTCGAGATCGTTTTCCCACATTCTCCCCTCGATGGTACCGCAATCAAACCACCCGCAAAAAGATCCTTCAGTCCCGATGATCCTATATCCCTTGAAATTATCACCAATGGAGAGAAAAAGGTATTCCTTTATCAAGGGGTCTCTTAGAATTTTTTTAGTCTCTTCCAAGGGAATATTTCCGGTGGGAAAATCGATGTGAAACAAAGAAGACAAAACCAATTGAAGTGGGCTTCCGTTTGCACCCAGAACCATATCCACTCCCTGAACACTCTCCTTTACCCTATTCTTTAAGGACTCCTGTGCGTTTGAGATCGACAGTATGATCGCTGTACCCAGAGCAAAAAGAAGCAGGGTCAAAAAACTGGAAAGTGGTTTTTTCCAAAGGTTTCTCCATACCAACAGGAACAGGTTCATGAGAGCGCCATTTGGTTCGAGAATTTTGATTTCAACCTTGCATCATGAGAAACGACCAAGAGAGTACTCCCAAATTCCTCTGCTTCTTTTTCAATTAGCGCGATGAGTTCGTCACAATGCTGATCATCCAGGCTGGCACTGGGCTCATCGGCGATCAGGATCTCCGGGCTGTTCATCAATGCCCTGGCCAGGGAAAGTCTTTGTTTTTCTCCAATGCTAAATGAAGTGATCTTTTTGTTTTGAGCCCCGGATAGTCCCAGGCTGTCCAAAAGGTATTTCACCCGGTCCTTCTCCTGTGCTCTTCCTGCAAGATAATTGGCCATGAGCAGGTTTTCTTCCACGGAAAGAGCGGAAAAAAACCTCGGGACCTGAAAAACCATTCCGACATGCTTCCCACGGAATCCATCAATTTTGTTTGGTGGGAGGGCATACAGGTCTTCGCCTCTGATGATCACCTTCCCCTGATCCGGTTTCAACAATCCTGAAACAATGTTGAGAAGGGTTGTTTTACCACTTCCACTGGGGCCGATGATCAGCCAATGACTCCCTTTTTCAATCTGCAGGTCAGGATAATCGATGGTTCTTTCACTCCCATAACTGAAGGAAAGTCCCTGCCATAACAGATCATATCGGGGATCATTCATGAATAATCTTAGGATTCGTAATCCTCAAGAGGAGCGCATGTGCAGATCAGGTTACGATCACCATAAGCATTGTCGATCCTTCCCACCGACGGCCATACCTTGTGAACCTTTAAAAATTCCAGGGGCAGCCCAGCCTTTTGGCGATCATAGGAATGGTTCCAATCACCACTTACAAAATGGTCAAGCGGATGAGGAGCGTTGACCAGCACATTATCTTCCTTGGAGACTTTGCCATCAATGACCTCCTGGATCTCCGCGCGGATGCTTAACATGGAATCACAAAAACGATCCAGCTCTTCCTTGGTTTCACTTTCCGTGGGTTCGACCATCAGCGTTCCGGCGACAGGAAATGACATGGTTGGCGCATGATATCCATAGTCCATTAATCTTTTTGCCACATCCTCTGCATCGATTCCATGCTGCTTGAAGGAACGTAGATCGACGATCATTTCATGAGCAGACATTCCCATGGCTCCAACATAAAGTACGTCGTAATCCTTTTCGAGTCTTGCACGTAGATAGTTCGCATTCAAGATGGCAATTGCAGTGGCGTTTTTCAATCCATCAGGCCCCATCATGCGGATATAGGCATAGGAAATGGGAAGTATGCTGGAAGATCCGAAGGGTGCGGCAGAAATGGCATTGATGCCTTTCTCTCCACCGGTCTTTACAAGAACATGTTTTGGAAGGTATGGTGCAAGGTGCTCGGCAACCCCGATCGGCCCCATACCAGGACCTCCGCCTCCATGTGGGATACAGAACGTTTTATGGAGGTTCAGGTGACAAACATCTGCACCGATATTCGCAGGACTGGTATACCCAACCTGGGCGTTCATATTGGCGCCGTCCATGTAGACCTGTCCGCCATTCTCATGAATGATGTCGCAAACCCTGACGATATCCTTTTCGAATACCCCATGGGTTGAAGGATAGGTAACCATGAGTCCGGCAAGATCCTTTCCGGCAGCAGAAGCTTTTTCCTGCAGGTCACCAACATCAATATTCCCCTTTTCATCACATTGTACGATCTTCACTTCCATGCCAGCCATCACCGCACTGGCAGGATTTGTGCCATGAGCAGAGCTGGGGATCAATACGATCTTCCTGTTTGCCTCTCCTCGATCCTGGTGGTAGGCAGCGATCACTGCCAAACCGGCAAATTCTCCCTGTGCCCCGGAGTTTGGTTGGAGTGAAACAGCATGAAATCCCGTGATCTCGGATAGCCAGTTTTCAAGATCCTCCATCATTTGGCGATACCCTTGACATTGGTCTTCCGGAATGAATGGATGCAATTGACCAACTTCCGGCCAGGATACCGGGATCATTTCAGTGGTCGCATTCAGTTTCATGGTACAGGACCCCAATGAGATCATAGAATGCGTCAAGCTGATATCCTTGTTTTCCAACCTTTTCAGATAACGCAGCATCTCATGTTCCGAAAAGTGTTTATGAAAAACATCTTCCTCCATATATGATGACGTCCTTTCAAGCTGAGCGGGAATGCCAAGCTCCTTGTTGTCAGTTCCGGAACCCTGTCCGGAAAAAACATCCTTAAGATCGTCTATATCCTTAGCAGTGGTCGTTTCATCAATGGAGACCCCAACCAGGCCTTCATAGAAGTAGTTCAGATTGGCCCTGGTAGCTTCGGCTCTCAACCGGATGTCATTCCTGGTATTTTCATCGACTGCGACAAAAATGGTATCAAAGAAATTCCCCTGAGCAAGTTGGAACCCTTTGCTCTGAAGATCGCTTGCGAGGTCTTTGGCCTTCTCGTGAACGGATTCCGCAATAGAGCGAATTCCATCCGGACCATGATAAACGGAATATGCTCCCGCCATGACCGCCAGAAGCACCTGAGCGGTGCAAATATTTGATGTGGCCTTTTCTCGGCGTATATGCTGTTCCCTGGTTTGTAAGGCCATCCTGAATGCAGGATTTCCAAAACGGTCCTGTGATATGCCAATGATCCGGCCGGGAATCATCCTCTTGAAGTCTTCTTTCGTCGCAAAAAAAGCGGCATGTGGTCCGCCATATCCCATGGGCACCCCAAATCGTTGTGCAGAGCCCAATGCGACGTCCGCTCCCATTTCTCCCGGCGATTTCAGCATGGTCAAGGCCAATAGATCAGTAGCCACGGCCACAAACACTCCCTGTTCCTTTGCCGATGTGATCAAGGCCGACCGGTCCCTGATGGCTCCTTCACAATCCGGATATTGGATCAAAATGCCAAACAGCTCTTCCCTGGTCACATCCAGTTTTTCAATGTCCCCGATCTCAAGGTCCACACCTGCAAAACCAGCCCTGGTTTTTAGAACATCAAGGGTCTGAGGAAAGCATTTGTCCGAAGCAAAAAAGACATTTGAATTCTTCTTGGCACCCCTTTTGGCATGATAAAAGAGGCTCATGGCCTCCGCAGCTGCGGTTCCTTCATCAAGCAATGAAGCGTTGGCTATCTCCAGGCCACAGAGTTCAGCGACCACGGTCTGAAAATTCAAGAGCATTTCAAGCCTGCCCTGGGAGATCTCAGCCTGATAGGGTGTATAAGCAGTATACCAGCCCGGGTTTTCCAAAATATTTCTTTGGATCACGGTCGGAACGTGCGTTCCATAATATCCCATGCCGATGTAGGATTTGTATACCTGGTTTTGGGACATGGTTTTTTTGAAGTCTTCAAGGAACTCCGCCTCTCCAAGAGCGGCAGGAAGGCTCAATTCCCTTTTTAACCGAATATTGTCCGGGATGGTCTTAAAGATCAGTTCCTCTTTGTCTTTTACACCGATGAGGTCTAGCATCTCCTTTTCCTCCTTGGCAGAGGGACCTATATGCCTTGGTTCAAATGCCTGTGTATCTATTCTTTTCATACTCGTTAATGCAATTCAGGGGCCGCAAAATTAACCTAAATGTGACTACGATAGTTTAATTTAATGACCTTAAAACCTAGAAAATGAACTTGAATATCAGACCGGCCCATGCCGGTGATCTAATCTTTCTTGTAAACGCTCAAATGTCAATGGCCAAGGAGACCGAGGAGAAGTCTCTCAACCAGCAAACCCTGATCAAGGGGATCAAGCATCTGATGAACAACCCGGAACTGGGGGAGTATATCGTCGCCGAACTCGGCTCCAAGAGCATTGCCTGCCTTTTAAACCTGAATGAGTGGAGCGATTGGCGAAACGGCAATGTGATTTGGATCCATTCCCTGTACGTGCTGCCTGAATTCAGGAAAAAGGGGGTATTCAACAGGCTCTATGAGTATGTCAAAAACAAGGTTGACCAGGATCCCTCGTTCATGGGGATCAGACTATACGTGGATCAAACCAACACAGCCGCACAGCAAGCCTATAAGAAAATAGGAATGGACGGAGAGCATTACAAGGTTTATGAATGGATGCCCGGTGAGTGAGTTTCCCGGATAACCCATTCTTCATAATCCTCGTTAGAATCGATCTGTCTTGAAACTATACAGGGGACTTCATAAGGATGCTCTTTCGTGACGACCTCCTTTATTTCCTGCCAATTCTGCTCTATGCTTTTGGCAAAGGCAAAAACCTCGGGTTCGTTTTGGATCTTTCCCTTCCATTTGTAGAGGCTCTTTCCCTCAAAGATGTTGGAACATGCGATAAGGTTTTTACTCAGCAAGATCTCGGATATTCTTTCGGCTTCCCTGAGGTTGGGAAAGGTCATGTATACAGAGATCATTTGCCCGACTCTCTCAGGCCCAACATTTTCAAAGCCGTGATCCCGGCTTCATAACCTTTATTGCCATGCTTGCCTCCGGCCCTTTCTCTGGCTTGCTCCATGTTGTCAGTTGTTAAGACCCCGAAGATGACGGGTTTGTTGAATTCCAATGAGACATCCTTGATCCCATTGGCAACGGCATTGCAGATGAAATCGAAATGTCGCGTTTCACCCTGGATAACGCATCCCAGGGAAATTACAGCGTCGATGAACTCGTTTTCAGCCTGCCATTGACTCCCAAGGATCAATTCATAACTCCCCGGTACATAATGAACTGTAATATTCTCCTCCGGGACCTGATACTCGGTTAAGGCCCGGATGGCTCCTTCCTTTAGGGCTTCGGTGACCTCTTCATTCCATTCGGAAACGACCAGCGCAATTTTAAATTCTTCAGAGTTACCCAGATAGCGGGCGTTGTGTTGGTTCAGATTTTTATCTACCGAAGACATAATTCCGGGCCTGTGGCCCCAGAGACCTAACTATTGGACATTTCCGTTTCTGCCCGAGCCTTGTATTTTTTGGCATCATTGATTTCGGTTGCTGTCGGAAAATCACTGATCACCCTTCCATAAGCTTCTGCGGCATCCTCCCAACGGTTCACCGTTTCCAAAGCAAGCCCCAGCTTTAGCAGGTACATAGGAGTGAAATCCTTATTGGGTTTGTAATCGCTGGCTTTTTCTAAATAGCCGATAGCCTCCTCAACGTCATCTAGCTCCATATAGGCATCACCGATCAGGCAATAAGCCCTGGCCTGAACAAAAAGATCATTACCACTGAACCCTTTCAAATATTCAATGGCCGATTCATAATTTCCAAGCTTCAGCTCACAGGCGCCGGCATAGAACTTTGCCAGATTTCCCGCCTTGGTATAACCATAATCGTCAATGATATCAACAAAGCCCAGATTTCCACGGCTATCACCGTTTAACGCAGAATAGACAGAATCCTTTTCAAAGTTGAAGACCGCCTGGATCATTTCAACCTGGGCTTCCTCATTCTGCCCTGTATAATAATTGTAACCAAAATATCCCGCCAGAATAAGTGCCAGTATACCTCCACCGATGTATTGGACCAGCTGTTTATTCTTTTCAATAAAATCCTGTGCCGCCGGATTTTGGCTGCTGGTTTCCTTTTGCTGTTGTTCTTGGATTTCCCTTTCCTCTTTTGCCATCTTGAAAAAATTCGAGGCGCAAAATTAGAAATTCTAACTTACTCTTCGATGATGAAGGGGTAGTTTTCTTCTTTGTAGACGTCCTTATAGGCATCAGATGCATCAGGCCATGGTGATTCCTCGGCGAAATCTACTGCCTCCTGAACTTCGGCCTTGATCTTGGCATCGATCGCATCCAGGGCTGGCTGGGTGGCATACTTCTTCTTCAGGATGGTATCCTTCACTTTTTCTATGGAGTCCAAGTCTTTGTATTTCTCAACCTCTTCCTTTGTTCTGTACTTGGCCGGGTCGGACATGGAATGGCCTCTGTATCTGTAAGTCCTGAATTCCAAAAACGAAGGCCCCTTGCCTTTGCGTGCATGCTCGGCGGCCTTGGCGGTTTCGTCATGAACCGTCTCAATGGTCATTGCGTCAACCGCCCATGAAGGCATGTCATATGCCTCGCCCAGCTGATATAGTTCCGTAACATTGGAGGTCCGCTCTACGGAAGTACCCATCGCATAGCCATTGTTCTCAACCACAAATATCACGGGCAGCAACCAGGTCATTGCCAGATTAAAAGTCTCGTGAAAAGCACCCTGCCTCACGGCTCCGTCACCCATATAGCAAATGCAGACATTCCCTGTCTTGAGATACTTCTCAGAGAAGGCGATTCCCGCTCCAAGAGGAATTTGACCACCGACAATTCCGTGTCCACCGAAAAAATTGTGTTCCTTATCGAAGAGGTGCATGGAGCCTCCCTTACCTGCCGATACCCCGGTGGCCTTTCCAAAGAGTTCAGCCATGATCTTTTTGGGAGCTGTTCCCAAAGCCAATGGGTGTCCATGATCACGGTAGGCAGTGATCCATTTATCGTCCTTGTTCAAGGCCGTAACCGCACCAACCGCACTGGCTTCCTGACCGATATAAAGGTGACAGAAGCCTCTGATCTTCTGTTGTCCGTACAATTGGGCACATTTTTGTTCAAAAAGTCTGATCAATTGCATCTTTTCATACCAGAATAAATACCTGGATTTTGGATGCCCTGATTCTTTTTTAGGCTTTTTTGCAGATGTGCTTTTTGTTGTGGCCATTGTTCAAATTTGAAATTTGCAGGGCCGCGAATTTACGAAATGACTCCTAATTGTCTTGGTTTTAGAGCGTCTACAACTATCGAATTTTAGAAACTACGGAAGCGTCGTGCTTGATCCGGGGCCAGGATTAAATATCGTCTTTGGACCAAATGGGGCTGGAAAGACCAACCTTCTTGATGCGATCCATTTTTTATCAATGGCAAAAAGTGCATTTGGGATACAGGATAATTTTTGCGTCAGGGAAGGAGAGCAATTTTTCAGGATCAATGGCAATTACAGCTCGAAACCAACAACCAAGGTTATTCTTAAATACAAGCTTGGCGCAAGAAAAATTCTGGAGAAAAACGGGCAGCCCGTCAAAAGGATCGCCGACCATGTTGGAGAGATCCCTGTCGTAATCTCCGGACCTATTGACATGGAATTGGTTTCCGGATCACCAGAACTTCGAAGAAATTTTATCGATCAGACCATCTCTCAATTCGATGTCGACTACCTCAAAACCCTCATTGATTACCATAAGCTCCTGAAACAAAAGGGAGCAGAGCTCAAGAAACAAAAGGAAAATTCAAATCCAAATCTCGAAATGGTAGAAACCTACCACCATCAAATGATCCCCCTGAACAAAGAGATCTTTGAAGCTCGGGAAGCCTTCATCAAGGAAAGCTCCAAGCCGATAAGCGACTATTACGGGATGGTCTCAGGGGACCGGGAAAAAGTTGAGGTGAGCTATACAAGTCAGGTCCGGACTCAGGATCCGCATGCTTATTCGGTAAATGAATTCAAAAGAGAGATCGCCGCACAGAGAAACCTTTTTGGCATCCACCGGGATGATATTGAGTTGATGGTCAATGGCAAAACCGCGAAGAAATACGCAAGCCAGGGCCAGCAAAAAACCGTTCTTTCCGCCTTGAAGCTCATGCAGGTAGATATGATCCGCAAAAAGGGAGGAGACAATCCCATCATACTTCTAGACGATGTTTTTGACCGGCTTGATCGAACCAGAGCAAAAAATCTGCTACGGATCATTCTTGAACAAAATCTGGGTCAAACATTTATCTCCGATACCCAATCGGAAAGAATTCGGGACGCCATACCATCAGATCAAAAAGATGTTGACTACTTTGAGATCAAAGACGGTCAGGTCAAAGAAAAATAGTTTGCCTTGGAAAGGATAAAAACCATCAAAGAATGCATCGATCAGTTCCTTGAAAAAGGTCCACTTGGGGATAAGATCAAGAAGTCAGCGATCAAGGAGGCATGGGGTGAGGTGACAGGAGATTCGGTTAGGAAAAGGACTCAAGACCTTTGGCTTCATGATGAAAAATTGATGGTCAGAGTTGGGTCAGGGCCAGTAAAGCATTTTCTGCTGACCAACAGGGTGAAGCTCAAAGAAAAAATTGAAGAACGGGTACCCGGTTTAAGGATCAGGGAAATTGTTATTCTTTAGAGCGGCTTCTCCTTGGCCCGCTCCCACATCTCATCCAACTCATCAAGGGAATAGTTCTTCATGTGCTTCCCCTCGCTTTTCGCTTCCTCCTCCATTCTTTTAAACCTGCCTAAAAACTTTCTATTAGCCGCTTCGAGGGCATCTTCCGGGTTGACCTTTAAAAACCTGCTAAGGTTCACGGCCGTGAAAAGAAGATCCCCCATTTCATCCTGAACTCTCTCCAGAGGAGATTCATTGATGTGCTCTTCCTTTAATTCCAGGATCTCCTCATCCAGCTTTTTCCAAACCGGTGCCAGATCCCCCCAATCAAAACCAACACCTGCGGCTTTTTCCTGAATCCTCAAAGCCTTCACGAGTGACGGAAGTGATTTTGGAACCCCCGACATCACGCTTTTATTTCCCTCTTGCATTTTGATCTCTTCCCAGTTCTTTTTTACCTGCTCCTCGTCTTCAGCCTTCACATCTCCAAAAACATGGGGATGCCTGCGAATCAGCTTTTCATTGATGCCTTTTGCCACTTCCGCGATACCGAACCTGCCCTCCTCTTCCCCAAGCCTGGAATAAAACACGATATGAAGCAACAGATCACCAAGTTCCTTTGGCAGCTCCTCAAGATCATTTTCCACTATGGAATCCGAAAGCTCATGCACCTCTTCAATGGTGAGGGTTCTCAGTGTTTGAAAGGTTTGCTTCATATCCCAGGGACATTTTTCCCTGAGTTCATCCATGATGTCAAGGAGTCGTCCAAACTCCCTTAGTTTTTCTTCCTTGCTGATCCGATTTTTTTTGAACTCCATTGAACCGCCTTTGCTATAACTCCGTTAATGAACTTAGACTAAATTTGCGCTAAAATTACTCAAATGGCCACTGTTATTCTGGCAATCGTTTTAATAGGTTTATTTTTCGTCGGCATGTCCGTAAGGCTGCTTCTGTTAAAAAACGGAGAGTTTAAGGGAACCTGTGCATCCCAAAATCCATACCTGAAAAGCGAAGGAGGAACCTGCGGATATTGCGGTAAAGAGGTAGGCTCCTGTGATAACGACAAACCTTCCAACGAAGTCGAGAAGGTCATGGCCAAGTTTTAGGTTCTCATCCCTGAGGCCTTAATATCTTTACCAAAAATTTTCAAGATTGACACTAATCAAGTCTGTTTCCGGTATGCGGGGAACAATTGGTGGACTCCCGGGAGAAAGCCTCAGTCCCGTTGATGTTGTTCAGTTATGTTCGGCCTTTGGCTCCTGGGTTCTGGATCAGGGAAAAGGCAAAACACTGGTCAT
>JANQHS010000017.1 GCA_028282565.1 Cytophagales bacterium
TCAAATGCAAATATTCTACATGCATTTTTGACCATCTGGGCTGTATTCCGGGCTTGAAATTTTTCGATCAGATGTTTTCGGTGCGTGATGACCGTGTGATGACTTATACTGAGGTGCTCCGCGATCTCCTGGTTGGAATATCCGTTTACGATTTTTGTCAATACTTCGAACTCTCGCCTTGTGAGTTTAAGGCCGAAGACAGAATCAGCGTCATGCTTGAGGGCGTTGAATTCCTGCCTTGCATTGGTACGGATTTCAAGGCTGTTGCTCATTTCTTGTCAGGGCAAAGGCCCGCGGTTCTGGTCTGCGCGATCCGCGAGCGTATGACTAAGACTAATTTTTCGATAATAATCTAAAATGTCAAGGAAAAATATGATTTTTTTAAGTTAGTCCTGCTGCTCTCGAGGAGAACCAAAGGTCAAAATCCAATGACAATAAACACATTGCCTTGCCCTGATCACGTGATAGCAGGCAGTATTTGTGGGATTTATGATGTTTTCCTGAGTTTGCTTTATGGAAGCTCTTAATTACAACGGGGAATATCTACTGATCCGTCGACTGTCCTTCATCCAGGAGGGCATCCAATTTGGCCTGGCAGTTCCGGTTGCAGCTGGCTGCGGAGGAATTGCATTCTTCTACAGCGTTTTTGAATTCATCAAGCTTTCTGTTTGCACATCCCATAAAAGCATCCACACTCCCCTGAGGGCATTCTGCCAGCTCGGCTCTAAGCTGATCGACCGCTTCTTCGATGCATTTTGTCCTAGCTTTTTCGCAAGATGCCATACAACCGGAGGCTTCTTTTAAGACGGATTTGACTTTTTCTTTGGCGATCCCTGCCGGTTTCTTTTCACAGCCAAACAGAAGGAGTATTGAGAATAATAGGCCCAAATATTTCATAGCAATAGGGTTTTCAAGTTGGCAAAGGAAATGTCCTAAGACCGTGGAGTAATGTCAATCCCTATTTCTGGGGATATTTGGAATGAAGAGCTTAAGCGCTGAAATTGACTCTAGTGTCACAAGGAAGGCTTTAGGCTTCCAACATTGAGGCCTTCTTTTCCAGTAGATAGTTCTTTTCGAATTGATTGCTGCAGAGCTCGATGGCGTTGTCCATTTCTTTCATGGCTTTCTCCAGGTCTCCCTTCTTCTCGAAGTATGTGGCCCAACAGCCGTGGAAAAGGTAGGCCCGTTGGTTGAGGGAGGATTGGTCTATCCTGTTTAAAGTCGTTTTTGCGGATTTGAGATCCTTGATCTCCAAATAGATCGAGGCCTTGCTCAGCAGAATGTTATCGGAGGGTAGCAGGGCGTACATCTCATCGTAGAGCTCAAGTATCCTTGGCCAATTGGTGTTTTCAAACCTGATGGCACGTATATGTTCGGCAGCAATGTTGGCCTCCAAATGATAAACCGAATGATCCTGGTATTCGAAGGTTTTGCTGAGGGCGTCATTGCCCAAGACGATCAATGGCATATACCATTTGCTTCTGTCCTGGCGCTTCAGGTCGATGGCCGCTTCTTCGCCCAGCTTGGAGTCCAGCCTGGAAGAATGATAGCAGAGCAGTGCAAAAAGTGCATACAAGCTTCCGGACCTGAACTTTTCTTTTTTGAGCATCAAACGGCATAAGCGAACCGCTTCACCGCAGAGATCCTTGCTGATCAGGCGGTTCTCCTTGGTAGAATGAAATCCTTCATTGAAGATTAGGTAGATGATCTGCATGACCCCGGCTATCCTGTCTTCGATCTCTTCCGGAGCAGGGTAAACCAGTTCAATTTTCTGCTCTCTGATCTTCTTCCTGGCCCTTTGCAGGCGCTTTTTTATGGATTCTTCCTTTTGCAGCAGGGCCCCGGCGATCTCTTTAAGTGAGAATCCTGAAATGGATTTCAGGGCAAAGGCGATCTGTTCTTCCCTGGCGAAGACCGGATGACAGGCCACGAAGACCATTCTTAGCTGGCTATCTTCCACTTCATGCTCCAGAAAGTACTCATTCATCTCCCGGCTGATGGATCCGTGCGGGATCCCGGCTACAGAGGCCGGAAGGTTTTCATGTCGTTCTTTCTCGGAATTGATCTGGCGAAATAGGTCGATGGCCCTGTTCTTGGCAGCCTGGGTCAGCCAGGCTTCAGGGTTTTCAGGTAGCTTTGTTCTCCATTTAAGACTGGCCTTCAAAAAGGTATCCTGTACCGCATCTTCAATGAGTTCCAGATTGCTCAGTCCAAAGAGGCGGGAAAGAATAGCGACCATCTTTCCGTGCTGATGACGGAAAAGATGATCGACTATCTGTTGCTCGTTCCTATTGATCAAACTTCATGACCTCGCGGATCTCCACAGCACCACCCAACTCATAGTCCGGGAAATCCTGAGCTATCTGAACCACCTCATCAGCACTTTCTGCCTTAATGACATAATAGCCACCGATGAGCTCCTTGCTCTCTACAAAAGGTCCATCGGAAACTATCCGATCCACTCCTGTGACGCGTTTGGCCGGGGCATGCAAGGCTTCACCACTCTTGATGATG
>JANQHS010000082.1 GCA_028282565.1 Cytophagales bacterium
ATGGATACTGACCCAAGATTTGTGTAGTGGGCAGCTTTGTCCTGGACCTCCCTCCGCTAAACCTGGTCGTTGAAGAGAGCGAAAAAGGCATTTGCGAAGTCCGATTTGATCATGTTGCTGCCTCTGGCAAAAACCAATCTGGAACACGGCTTTTCCAAAAGGCTAGAGACCAACTCTCGGAGTACCTGGCAGGGAGCAGAAAGATCTTTGATATCGAGCTGGAGCTCCGGTGTTCCGAATTTCAACTGAACGTATTGGAACTTATCAATAATATTCCTTTTGGAGAGGTAAAAACATATTCTGACCTGGCTTTGGAAATGGGCGGATTAAACCAGATCCGGGCGGTTGCAAGAGCCATTGCCACCAACCCGATTCCCATATTTATCCCATGTCACAGGGTCATTGGAAAAAAGAGAGATCTGCGTGGGTATCTGGGAGGCGAAGAGTTGAAATTTTGGTTATTGAACCATGAGGGCATTATTTTGCCAGGTTTTCAAAAAGAATTATTTAATGGGAGTGAAACCCAGCTTGGAGCAAGCCAGAGAGCTTGACAAAAACGACACTCTTTCCTCTTTTCGTCAGGAATTTATAATCCCAAGGAAATTGCCTCAACCCTGCATATACTTTACAGGGAACTCCCTTGGGCTCCAACCCAAACAAACCAAAGCTTATCTGGAAACAGAACTGGAAGCCTGGGCGGATTACGGAGTCGAGGGACATTTTGAAGGACCAAATCCCTGGTTTCATTTTCATAAACTGTTTCCCCAAAAGATCACTCCTCTGTTGGGTGCAAAAGAGGATGAGGTTGTCATCATGAACACCCTTACCGCCAACCTGCATTTCTTGTTGGTTTCTTTCTACCGGCCGCAGGGGAGACGATACAAAATTCTTACGGAAGCCGGGAATTTTCCCTCGGACTACTATGCACTCGAAACCCAGGTAAAGTTTCATGGTTACGAATTTGAAGATGCTGTGGTTGAGATATCACCAAGGGAGGGTGAAGATCACCTGAGGACGGAAGACATCCTGAATAGCATAGAGGATTTAGGTGAAACACTGGCATTGGTCATGATGAGTGGTGTCAATTACTACACCGGTCAGCGATTTGATATGGAATCCATCACCAAGGCCGCACACGAACAAGGAGCAATTGCAGGCTTTGATCTGGCCCATGCGATCGGCAACGTTCCAATGGAACTTCATGAATGGGGTGTTGACTTTGCCGCTTGGTGTTCGTACAAATACCTGAACTCAGGCCCGGGTGGTCCGGGAGGACTGTTTGTTCATGAAAAGCACGCGAGTGACTCCCAATTGCCAAGGTTTGGCGGATGGTGGGGTCATAATGAATCGGAGAGATTCAAAATGAAAAAGGGTTTTATTCCAATGAAAGGAGCTCCCGGTTGGCAATTAAGCAATGCTCAGGTGTTGGGAATGGCTGCCCTTCTGGCATCCTTGGACGTATTTGAAAAGGCTGGTTTTGGCAATCTGATTGAAAAGAGTGAAAAAATGGTCAGCTTCCTCCTGGAACTTCTGCATGAGGTTAACAAAGAGGTCAGCAACAATTCTTTCAAGATACTGACACCTGAAAATTTTGAGGATCGCGGCTGTCAGTTTTCCCTCGTGATCGAGAGGGGCGGGAAACTGGTCTTTGAGGAATTAAGCAAAAATGGAGTTGTAGCTGATTGGCGCGAGCCCGACGTGATCAGGGTTGCGCCGGTACCTTTATATAATACCTTTGAAGATCTTTATTCCTTTTCAGATTTATTGAAAAAAGCATTACAAGATGTCTAGTGAAGTTAAAGAAGTGACAATTGTCGGGGCGGGTTTGGTTGGATCCCTTTGGAGTGTTTTTCTGGCCCAGAGAGGACATAGGGTCAAACTTTTTGAGAAACGATCCGATTTGCGATCAGGCAATGCCGACGCGGGAAGATCCATCAATCTGGCATTAAGCGATCGTGGATGGAAAGCGTTGGAAATGGTGGGTCTGGATCAAAAGATACGGGATATATCACTTCCGATGAAAGGAAGGATGATGCACGATACCGATGGCAAGAAGACGTTTCAGCCTTATGGAAGAGAAGGGCAAGCGATCTATTCGGTTTCAAGGGCTCAGCTGAATATTGAAATGCTCAACGCCGCTGAAGAAGCAGGAGTGGAAATGACCTTTGATATTAAGTGTCATAACGTTGACTCTGAAAATTCTACGACCACATTTGAAAGGGAAAATGGAGAGCGGTTCGATGTAAAGTCGGATTACATATTTGGGACGGATGGAGCTTTCTCTGCCGTGAGGAATTCATTTTACCGTAAAGACCGATTTGACTATCAGCAGATGTATCTTTCTCATGGTTATAAGGAACTTGAGATCACACCGGGAGAGGGAGGCGGCTTTAAGATAGAGCCCGAGTATCTCCACATCTGGCCAAGACATGAATTCATGCTGATCGCCCTTCCAAATAACGACGGCAGCTTTACCTGTACCTTGTTCTTTCCATTTGAAGGAGAGCCATCGTTTGAATCCATCGAAAGGACCGGGGTCAGAAAATTCTTTGAAGAGACTTTTCCGGATGCAACTCAACTCATGCCGGAGCTTGAAGATGTTTATGAGCAGAACCCTACTTCATCATTGGTTACGGTTAGATGTTACCCATGGGTTTTTGACAAGAGGGTTTGCCTCATAGGAGATGCCGCACATGCTATCGTGCCGTTTTACGGACAGGGGATGAATTGTGGCTTTGAGGATTGCAGTATTCTGATTGAATTTCTTGATAAGAGCGGTGGTGATTGGGATCAAGCCTTGCAGGATTTCCAGGTGGAAAGGAAAAAGGATGCGGATGCCATTTCCGAGCTTGCCCTGAATAACTTCATAGAGATGAGGGATAAGGTGGCGGATCCGAATTTTCTGTTGCAGAAAAAAGTCGAAGCAAGGATTCAGGAGATTTATCCTGACCAGTGGGTTCCGCTTTATTCAAGAGTGACTTTTAGTGATAAGCCTTACTCCGAAGCCTTGAAGATCGGCAAAGATCAGCAGGAGTTGGTAGATAAGATCATGTCTGTGAGGGATATCGAAAATATCTACCTGAAAGAGGAATTCAAGGACCTCCTGAAGTTTTACCTCCAGGGTTAAACATTCATAACAGACAAAGGGTTGATACCCCGATGGAAAAACAATTCAAAAAGATCCTGATCGCCGGTGGCTCGGGTTATGTGGGATCCTCGCTTTCCTCCTTTCTCCAAAATGCCGGATATGATGTTGCCATACTCTCCAGAAGTAAGCCCCTGGTAAGCAAGGCTAAAACCTTTTTCTGGAACCCGGGAAAAAACGAAATCGATGAGGAGGCCTTAACCTGGCCGGATGTGATCATCAATCTTTCCGGACAAAATGTGGGAGCAAAAAGATGGACCAAATCGCGGAAAGAAGAGCTTTTGACTTCAAGACTGATTCCTACCTCATTCCTTGTTGAAAGAATTAATCGTGGAGATTTTCCAAATGTTGGACTGCTCATGAATGCTTCCGCTGTCGGTTTTTATCCTGAAGGGGTTCATCCGCTAACTGAAGATTCTAAGCCGGGAAACAGTTTTCAGGCAGGTCTAGTTGATGGATGGGAAACAGAGGCAAGGAGGTTGAATAAAGCCGGAGTCAGGTTGGTTATTCCGCGAATTGGGGTGGTCCTCTCCAGGAATAGCGAAGCCCTGAAGAAAATGGCACTGCCGATCAAGATGGGAGTTGGGAGCCCCCTTGGTTCTGGGAGGCAGTTGGTCCCCTGGATCCACCTGACCGACCTTTGCCGAGCTTTCCTCTTCGTCATCGATAATGGTAATGCTTCAGGTCCGATCAATTTTGCTCATCCCCAGTTGCTTTCCAACCGGGAATTGACCGAGGCCATCGCCCGGAGTTTAAGGAGACCTATCTTTCTTCCCAATGTCCCCGCTTTCGTGTTGAGAACAGTTCTTGGAGAGATGGCCACCATTGTGCTGGCATCTATTGCTACCTCTTCTCAAAAAATATTGGATTTGGGGTATTCGTTTGAATTTCCTGATATAGATTCGGCTTTGGCTGATCAAAACTGAGTTGGACAGAATAAAGTTTTTGCAAAAGCAACCTATCCTTTGGGCTCTGGGGCTCCTGTTGGTAGGATT
>JANQHS010000093.1 GCA_028282565.1 Cytophagales bacterium
GCACCCTTGGTTTCGAAATGGCAATTCTGAGCTCCTATTGAAACAGGACCCTCCGGATCCAACATGCGCTTCAAGGCATTGATATAAACTAGGGGAGGACAAATTATTGTCCTTACTTGGGAATTGACTTCATCCTTCACCATATGTTCGACTTCCGAGCAAAGTCTGAAAGCCTCCTCAGCCAAAAGATTCATTTTCCAATTTCCAGCAGCGGTGTTGATTCTGGCCATAATCCTATTCTTGGGGCCTAAAATTAGTAATTTTGCAGGCCTGATCGGGAAGAGTCTTGATTGAAATAAAACCACATCAACCAACAAAAAAAGAATCGGCAGTTCTTGTTGCCCTGATCTATCGGAATCAGGGCGATCATGAGGTAAATGAGCATATCGAGGAGTTGAAGGAATTGGCCAGAACCTCAGGTGCGGATTCGGTAAAGGTCTTTACTCAAAAGCAAAATGTCCCGGATCACAGGACTTATGTTGGAAGCGGTAAGTATCAGGATATCAAGGAATTTGTTGAGGAAAACAAGATCGACACCGTGATCTTCAATGATGATCTCAGTCCGGCCCAGGTCAGGAATCTCGAACAGGGATTGAAATGCAAGATTCTTGATCGTAGTCTTTTGATCCTGAATATTTTCTCCATGAGGGCCAAAACGGCCCAGGCAAAGACCCAGGTTGAACTGGCGCAATATGAGTATTTGCTACCCAGGCTCACCAGGATGTGGACTCACCTTTCCAAACAAAAGGGCGGGATCGGAATGCGGGGTCCGGGAGAGACCGAACTAGAGACCGACCGCAGGATCGTGAGAGATAAGATCTCTTTGCTGAAGAAAAAACTGGAGAAGATCGAAAAGCAGAACCTGACCCAAAGGAAAAATCGCGATCGAATGGTTCGGGTTGCCTTGGTGGGTTATACCAATGTAGGCAAGTCTACGATCATGCGTTTGCTGTCAAAAGAAAAGGTTCTTGCGGAGAATAAGCTGTTTGCTACGGTTGATTCCACAGTCAGGAAAATCGTATACGAGGGTTTTCCATTTCTCTTGACCGATACCGTTGGATTCATCAGGAAACTTCCAACCACATTGATCGAATCCTTTAAATCAACGCTGAACGAGGTGAGAGAATCCGATGTCCTTCTTCATGTCATAGATCTCTCAAACCCGAATTACGAAGAACAAATGGAGACAGTTGATAAGACTTTGGTGGAGATCGGAGCGGGAGACAAAAAGGTGATCAGGGTGTTCAACAAGGTGGATGCTTACAATCCGGATCTTGAAGACAATCCCTTTGATGAAGGCTCACCTATGTCTTTGGGAGACCTGAAAAAATCCTACTTGAACGGAAGCATGGCGGTTTTTATCAGTGCTACACAGAAGATCAATATCGAAGAATTAAGATCCGTGCTCTTGGATGAGGTCAAGGATTTTCATTATTCAATTTTCCCCAACTATTTGCCTTCAGGGGCTTAAACAACTATTTTTGCGTTCGATTTTGATGTAACAACGGCGGCCTTTGGCCTCCGAAGTGAAACGAAGCAGGCCTCGTAGTTCAATGGAGGACAAACCGTTAAGAAAGTGTCCGATGGACATTTTTAGGATTAGGCCAGGTGTAGGGCAGGAAAGACCATCTTCAAAGGAAGGATGCTGAAAATATTGGCCTCGTAGTTCAATGGATAGAATAGGAGTTTCCTAAACTCTAGATACAAGTTCGATTCTTGTCGAGGCTACGAAGTAGCGAGACAATAAAAAGTCATCCAAAGGATGGCTTTTTTTGTTGCGGAGCAACAATGAATCGAAGCCAGTCCCGGCGGATGCTGGGAATGCTTGTCGAGGCTACGAAGTAGCGAGACAATAAAAAGTCATCCAAAGGATGGCTTTTTTTGTTGCGGAGCAGCAATGAATCGAAGTCGATGCCGGCAGATGCCGGTAATTCTTGTCGAGGCTACGGCGAGACAGACCCCGCGTGAGCGGGGTTTTTTCGTAGAAAAAATGAATCGAAGCCAGTGGTTTCGAATTCTGCCTTTTATGATGGGCATAAAAGAATGAATTGGATACTTAACATGTTTCATCTATTGATCAGAACTGGTTTCAATTGGGTAATTCTGAAGTAAAACCCTTACTTTGTAGGATATTAACCTACCATGATGATCCGTATTCTTAACCAGAAAACCCCTACTTTCAAGTTTGGCTTTTTTGTTTTCAGTTTTTTGATCCTGTGTTCCTCAGAATCTCAAGCTCAATTCACCTGGGACAATTTTGACTCCTACTCTGTTGGAGATAGTATAGCTGCCACAGCAGGTCCTACATGGACCACCTGGCAAAATAACCCCGGATCGCTGGAAGAAGCAGTGGTTTCTGATTTAGTTTCCTTAAGCTCACCAAACTCATTATTGCTTGATAGTGGTCATACAGATATTCTTTATCTGCTTGGTAATCTGACTACAGGGTCGTATATGATTTCTTTTCAGGTTTACCTTCCTGATGGTTTTGGAAACTACTTCAATATGCAGAAGGATGAAACCCCCGGGATAGAATGGGCCAATGAAGTCTTCTTTAATCCTGATGGTACCGGTTGGCTCATGCACGACAATGATACATTTGAATTTTTGTTTCCGCATGACCAGTGGGTCAGCGTAGAGTATTATATTGATCTGGATAATGATAAGGCCCAATTATGGATTGATAGGGGGCTCGTAGGTCAATGGAAATGGAGCCTTTCTGCGAATGGCCTCCAAGGATTAAAGCAGATCGGATCCATAAATTTCTATCCTATAGGCGGATTTCCACCAGTAAAGATGTTCTTGGATGATGTTAACCTGATTCCCAGTGTTTTGCCTACGGATATTTCCTCAAATTCTTTGGAGCATTGGCAAGGTGGAGATTCATTGGCATTGCTTGATTCAAGATGGGAAACCTGGTTGGCAAATGTACCTTCCCTCAATGCCCTAATTATAGATTCCGTGGGAAGCTCAGGAACGAATAGCTTATTTTTTAATAACGCTGCCCAGGATATGATTTATCTTTTTGACAACCAAACAACTGGAGTTTGGGATGTTGGTTTTAGTCTTTTGATCGAGTCGGGAAATAGCGCGTATTACAACATCCAAGAAAGCACATCCCCCGGGACGGGATGGATGTTCGATGGTTACTTTGACGACGGAGGTACGGGAAGTTTGGATGCAGGATTTGGAAATACAGTGGATACCTTTTCTTATCCCCAGGACCAATGGTTCAAGGTCCTGCATCGTGTGGATCTAAATACCGATTCAATCTCAATTTGGATTGATGGAGTTCTTGTTCATACAGGAACCTACACCGTCAGTGGATCAGGAAAGCAATTAGGAGCATTCAATTTTTATCCCCCGGGAGGAAGTGGACCGGGCATAAGCTTTTTTGTGGATGATATGGTTTATAAAAACTCAAATCCAACTTCTTTACTGGCAACGGATTACACATTCGAAAGGTGGAACCAGGGTGATTATATTGGGGCGGTTGATGGAAGGTGGACAACGGTTTCGGGGGTTACCGGAATAAACGAAGACGCCATGGTAAGTGGTGATCAAAGTCAAAGCGGAGTCAATTCTCTTGGCTTTGACAGCCCTGTACAGGATGCATTATTCCTGCTGGGTAACTTAAACACTCAGACTTGGCTTTCAGGGTTTTCAATGTTCATCCCTTCAGGAAATGGCGCCTATTATAACATCCAGGAAAAAAGTGAATTGTCTTCCAGCGGGGTATTCGAATGCTATTTTGATGATGGAGGAGCTGGTCGGATACGGGTTAATGGAATAGAAGTCGAAACCTTTACTTTTCCTCATGATACCTGGTTTCCGGTTGAGCATTTCTTTTCTCTTGACCTCGGAGCTGTTCAACTCTTTATTAACAACACAAGGGAATATGTTGACAGCTTTCCTTCCGCTATCCATTCATTCCGTTTTCGGGTAAGCAAAATTCCTGGAACGGGAAGGACATTTTACTTAGACGATATGGTTCTGGGTTTAAGCAATCTTCCCCCGTTCACAAGAATTGAAAGTTTCAATTCAAGGGTAGAATCCAACTTCCGTTTGTATCCAAATCCCGCCTCGGATCAGATTACAGTGTGGAGTGGTCTTCGAGAAATCGGAACGCTTCGCATATTGGATTTGAGTGGGAAGGTCTTTCTTTCAAACCCAATAGAAACTTCATTTCAAAAAGTTGGTATCGAGTCTCTTGAGCCCGGCTTGTACATTGTAGAATTGCAACATGGGGGCCAAAGGGAGGTTCAGAAATTGGTCAAACTATAATCCCAGTTCAACAAAAAAACCCCAAGCTGCGCTGCAACCTGGGGTTGTGAATGATTAGCGGCGGCGCCCCCTAAACCAGAGCAAAGCTCGGTTTAGGAGCTGTGAGGTGTGCGACCGTGGGGAGCTCTGCTTCACAGCTTGACGATTGGGAATAAAAAAACCCTGGCTGCTTTCACAACCAGGGTCTGAATGTTATGCGGCGGCGACCTACTCTCCCGGCTTTTAACCAGTACCATCGGCGCTGGAGGGCTTAACTTCTCTGTTCGGAATGGAAAGAGGTGGATCCCCTCCGCCATAACCACCGCAAAAAGGTTTGCTGCCTTGAGGCAACAGTATCTTTTGACAACATTGATGGAGAAAATAATAGGCAAACAACAAGGAAAAATGCACTGTGCGAAGTGACGGGTAATTAGTACTGCTCGGCTATGACATCTCTGCCTTTACACCTGCAGCCTATCAACGTCGTGTTCTACAACGACCCTTAACAGAAGCCTCATCTTGAGGTGGGTTTCGCGCTTAGATGCTTTCAGCGCTTATCCCGGCCAAGCGTAGCTACTCAGCGGTGCACCTGGCGGCACAACTGATACACCAGAGGCTTGTCCAACCCGGTCCTCTCGTACTAGGGTCAGATCCTCTCAAGCTTCTTACGCCCGCAACAGATAGGGACCGAACTGTCTCACGACGTTCTGAACCCAGCTCGCGTGCCACTTTAATGGGCGAACAGCCCAACCCTTGGG
>JANQHS010000129.1 GCA_028282565.1 Cytophagales bacterium
GCCCAACCATATGCAATGAGCCTCCGAATGAGTCAAATGCACCTTTTGGAACGATGTCATCCATCACTTTTCTCAAGGCCGGATAGAAAAGATCCCTTACCAGCGTAGATTTGCCCGAGCCGCTAACCCCGGTAATAACCGTAAGGCATTGAAGCGGGAGCTTGAAATCTACATTTTTCAAATTATGCAGCCTTGCCCCTTTCATTTCAACAAAATGTACCGGCTTTCTTCTCAACCCGGGAATGCGGATCGATTGCTCTCCTTTGAGAAATGCAACCGTATGGGATCCTGATTTTCCGTTTGATCCGTTGGGAATTCCCTGAAAAACCACCTCCCCTCCGAAAATGCCTGCCTCGGGTCCGATATCTATGATCTCATCCGCTGCTCTCATCACCTCTTCCTCATGTTCCACAACAATGACCGTATTTCCGGCTCCCTGAAGTCTTCTAAGAACGGAAATGAGATTCTGTGTATCTCGCGGATGCAGACCTATGCTTGGCTCATCAAGAATATACATGGATCCAACCAGGGCGCTGCCCAGACTGGTAGCCAACTTGATCCTTTGGTATTCACCACCCGACAGCGTGGATGTAAGCCTGTTTAAGGTCAAATATGATAACCCCACCTCATTGAGGTACATAAGCCTGAAGTTCAGTTCCTGAAGTATTCTGTCAGATACCTCTAGCTCTACCTTATCAAGCTTGAGCTTTGAAAAGTAGTCCTGAAGTTTGTTGATCGGGAGCAATACCAACTCGATTATGCTCTTACCTCCAACCCTGACATACCCGGCGTCCTTCCTTAATCGGGTTCCCAAACACTCGGGACATTCTCTCTTGCCCCGGTACCTTGACAACAACACCCTGTATTGAATTTTATGTAGTTTCTTTTCAATATGATTGAAAAAATCATTGATCCCCTTGATTCCTTTTTCCCCATTCCAAAGAATATCCAGCTCTGCCGGGGTCAATTCCTTAATGGGCCGGTGAATCGGAAAATCAATGGCCTCGGCGCCTTGTATGAATTTGGTTTTCCATGAACCCATGACCTCTCCTTTCCAAGGTGCAACAGCGCCTTCATAGACCGATTTGGATTCGTCCGGAATCACAAGATTGGGGTCTATTCCCAAAACTTTGCCAAATCCTTCGCATTTGCGACAGGCACCGTATGGGTTATTGAAGCTGAAAAAATTAACGGAGGGTTCTTCGAACTTCATTCCGTCAGCTTCAAACAGATCGGAGAATTCACTTTCTTTTCCCTCTACCCAAACTCTGCATTTGCCATGACCTTCGAAAAATGCAGTCTGGATCGCATCATTGATCTTAAAGGAAAAATCGGAATCGTCATCTTTCACCAAACCCCGATCGATGATGATCTCGATCTCATCCTCGATATCCTCTTCCTTATGTTTCTGAAGTCGGTCAAGAATGTCCTCAATGAAGGCAACTTCGCCCTCCTTGAGAATGATCCTTGTAAATCCCTTTGAGAGAAGAATATTCAGTTCATCGATCGTGGATCTCTCAGGATTCCTTTTCAAGGGTGCCTTGATGACATATTTGCTTCCTTCCTTCTGAGCAAGCAGGAAATGGGCCACATCCTGAGGTGAATCCCTTTTGACCTGCTTTCCTGAAACGGGAGAATAGGTCTTGCCTACCCTCGCGAAAAGAAGTTTGAGATAGTCATAGATCTCCGTGCTTGTGCCTACCGTAGATCTTGGATTTCTTGAGGTGACTTTCTGCTCAATGGCGATTGCCGGGGAAACCCCCTTGATAAAATCCACTGCGGGTTTTTCCATCCTGCCCAGGAACTGGCGTGCATAGGCACTAAGGCTTTCCACATACATCCTCTGGCCCTCCGCAAAAAGGGTATCAAAAGCAAGTGAAGATTTACCTGATCCCGAAACTCCGGTGATCACAACAAGCTTGTTGCGAGGGATCGCCACATCAATATTTTTCAGATTGTTTACCCTTGCACCCTTGACAAGGATATACTCCTTGGGATCAAGGTTCTCAACTGAATATGATAGTATATCGGTTTTTTTGGCTGAAATCGCCTTTTTTTCTTTCAACGACGGTCCTTTTTGCTAAAAAAAGCGAGTTTGATTTTGTTTAATTCCCCAATGATAACATTTTTGTATGTTTATCACTCTTAAATCTAACCCAGACAATATGATATAGAGCTCTACGTTACCAAAATGTGATTTGCCAGATGAAGGATTTTCAATTGAGCGACTCAAAGCTCCTTTCATTGTATGTAAACGGTGATGATGAGGCATTTGCACAATTAGTAGAGCGACATAAGTCAAGGGTTTTCACAACCATCTTACTAATCGTCAAGGACCGCTGCATTGCTGAGGACTTAACTCAGGATGTATTTGTCAAAGCTGTCAAAACCCTGCGGGAAAACAGGTATAACGAAGAAGGCAAGTTCCTTCCATGGTTATTGAGAATCAGTCATAACCTTGCAGTTGACCATTTCAGAAAGGTCAAAAGAAATCCTGTTTATACTGCAGAGGAGAATAGCACCATTCAAAATTCCATCTCCTTTTCGGAGAATCCTGTGGAGTTTGAAAACATCCAAAAGGAGACCAAAAAGAAATTAAGGGAGCTGATCAGAACACTTCCCCAGGCACAAAAGGAAGTACTGATCATGAGGCATTTTGCCAATATGAGCTTCAAAGAAATAGCGGATTCCACGGGGGTTAGTATCAATACTGCCTTGGGAAGGATGCGCTATGCATTGTTGAACTTAAGAAAGAAAATGGAACAATCGAATATTGCCTATGATGAGAACTACTACCCAAAATGAATTAATCCGGTTCATTTATAACGAAACCGGGAAAAACGAAGAAAAACACATTCTCGATTCTTACTCAAAGGAGAAATGGGTCGAGAGTGAGTTGAACAAATTCCTAGACATAAAGAATTTACTGGACAACCTTTTTGAAGATCCATCCGATGGATGCACTGAAAGGATCATGGACTCCCTGAACGGGGAAAAGGAAGGGATCTAAGCTTCCCCTTCCGGTGAAAACAGTAATTTTTATTCATCAACACTTTCGAACTCCGGAAGAGGGAGGAGGAATACGGTCTTTTTTTCTTGCTGAAGAATTGGTCAAGGCCGGGAACAATGTGATCGTTCTCAGAGGAGGAACAAAGCAGACATTCAACCCTTCAAAAAGTTTTACTGTTCATAGTCTCGGAAATCAATACGACCAGACTTTCAGCTTCACGAACAGGATAAGATCATTCGCCGGATTTTCCTGGAGTTGCATCCGCTTTATTCGGAGATTATCTCCGAAACCAAATCTTGCCTATGTGATTTCCACTCCGCTGAGTGTGGGATTCGTAGGGGTCTATGCCAGGAAACGCCTTGGAATACCATTCGTATTTGAGGTCGGGGATCTATGGCCCGATGTGCCTATTCAAATGGGTATTTTGCGAAACCCCCTCTTGAAATTGATCTCGAGTAAACTCGAAAGAGTCTCTTATGACAATTCCATAATGATCTGTTCTCTTTCCGAAGACATCAGTGAATCCATTCGCAAGAAGAACAAAGCAAGCGAGATCCTGACCATTCCTAACTTCTCCGATAATGAATTCTTTGGTTCTCAAGACGGAAGAACAACCGTTGAAAGCGGCAAGCTTCACCTAGGGTATTTCGGAGCCGCAGGAAAAGCAAATGGCCTGGATTTCATTGCCAGACTGGTCGAGCTCTCCAACCAAAAGAATTACCCGGTTCAATTTCACTTCATGATGGAAGGTTCGGAGTTGGGCGTATTTCAGGAAAAAGTGAGAAGCTTTGAAAACGTGATCTTCTACCCTTACGGAAACAGGGAAAAGGTCAAGGAAACACTTGATAAGATCGATGTGGGCCTTGTATCCTTCAGCAATTATTCGCTGCTGGGCACCGGAAGTCCAAATAAACTCTTTGACTACCTCGCTGCCGGAAAGGTGGTCATCTGCAATTCGCAGGGGTGGTTTCAATCAAAAATTGAAAGGTCCGAATGCGGTTTTTATATCCCCTATAATTCCCCGGAACTTCTGTTCGAGAAACTACACCAGATCCTGGACCCCAGGAATTATCAAAGATTATCCGCCAATGCCAAAAGGCTGGCAAAGCGGGAATTTGATAAAAACAGATTGCTAGAGATCTGGAAAAAAGAAATGCTTAACCTGGAAGCTTTGAAGGATTGAATCCCGACTCGCGGAAAATTTCCTGTGCATCAGGGTTCGCCATCACGCTTGTGATATCGATCTGATCGGAAGATTTCAAATAGGACTTCACGATCTGATAACCAATAAACCTTCCAACCCTTCCCGGACAATCGGGACCGATTTCAACCGTCTTTGGTCGTTCTCCCACGTACCTGTTGATCTCGCTATAATTTCGTGTGTAGAGCAGATCCCTTTCGATGAAGTATCCCCATATTTCCTTGAAGTTATTTTCAAGATAGTCAAGTTCGCTTTGAGAGAATCCGAAATTCAGGGAATCTGCAAGGCCGGGAATCATTTGTTCAACAAACAAATGGGTCTTGCCATAATAGATCATCTCGGCCAAAAGGCTTCCATCCGCCTGGCTTACTCGATTATAAGACTGAGAAATGGAGGACCCTATGAACATGGGGACCAGATATTCCCTTCGATATCTTCTGGCCATGTATTCCGGTAATCTCGGTAAATATTTTGCTTCCGGACCTAAAAAAAAATCCAGGGAAATCGCCACATCCAGATCATTCATCATGATGTCACGGTCCAAGTATGCAGAAAAGAAGGTCGAGATGCCGGGACTCACAAAATCGGGATAATAATATTTCACATGTGCGAACAGCAAACTGGACTCTTCTTCCAGCCATGACAGATCGTCGAATTCCTCGAGATAATAATTATAGAAGCTGTCGATGGATCGATCCTGAACCCTCTTCCAAAGCACATTGCTCAGGATGGTATCTGAGGGAAATGCGGAGAGGTTGTAGAATAACTCAAACTGTCTCTGATTCTCCTGAATGACCGTGGACAGCTCTTTTTTCGATTGACAGGAAAAGACCTTCTTATCGATCCTGTTGATGTTTACCTGCTTCTTAAGCTGAGAAACATCCGGATTCTCGGATGAACAGGATAAGAAAAAAAGGAAGCCGGCTAGGTGAAATATTCTATTCAGCCAAGCTCTCAGCCTGTTGCTTTTTTCCATTGAGCTCAATTTCGTCGCCTTCCCTATTGAAGAACTTATAATCAACTATCGACAACGAACTATCCTGGATAAATTCGATCTTCTTTTTCAGCGCCTTTTTCAGGTGGTATGCTTTGGAAAAAATTCCCTTGGTGTAATATGCATATACATAGGGATGCACAGCCACTCCAAGGTATTTCTCATTTAAATTTTGAAACAGGTACTGAATGCTCTCTTCAATTTGGTCCGTCAAGGTGATTGCCGGCTGGATCTTTCCGGTACCCTCACAGGTAGGACAAACCTCTCTGGTAGAGATATTATGCTCGGGTCTCACCCGCTGACGAGTGATCTGCATCAAACCGAATTTGGAAAGCGGCAGCACCGTTGATTTGGTTTTGTCCTTCTTAAACTCCGCCTTCATGGTCATGAAGATCTTTTTCCGGTTATCCGCCTTTTTCATATCGATGAAATCAACCACGATGATCCCACCCATATCCCTGAGTCTGAGTTGGCGTGCCAGTTCCTTGGCTGCCTCGGTATTAACCTTGAGCGCGGTTTCTTCCTGATTGTCACCACTCGTGGCCTTGTTTCCACTGTTGACGTCAACCACATGGAGCGCTTCGGTATGCTCAATGATCAGATAACCCCCACCAAGAATCCCAACAGACCTTCCAAACAAGGCTTTTAGCTGTTTTTCGATACCAAACCTTTCAAAGATCTTGACCTTGCCATTGTAGTGTCTCACAATTTTCTCCAGTCCGGGAGAAAACTGCTTCACATATTGTTTGACCTCCTTGGAGATATCCTCATTATCCACGACAATGGAATCAAAGGATTCATTCAGGACATCCCTGAGGAGTGTTGTTGTTCTGTCAACCTCGCCGATCAATTTGGTAGCTGGCTTTCCGGCTCTTAGGATCTCAAACCCCGCCTTCCAATTGTCAACAATTCCCCTGAGGTCAGCGTCAAGCTCAGCGACTTCCTTGTCCTCCGCCACAGTGCGGACGATCACTCCAAAATTCTCAGGCTTGATGGATTCCATCAATCTGGCCAGGCGCTTCCGCTCTTCCTTGTTCTGGATTTTCCGGGATACGTTTACAGTATTTGAGAATGGAACCAGTACAACGTTTCTCCCGGGAAACGACAGTTCACAAGTAAGCCTTGGACCCTTGGTTGATATGGGTTCCTTGGCAATTTGAACCATGATCTTCTGACCCTTCTTAAGTACCTCATTGATCTTCCCGAATTTATTGATATCGGGTTTGATCCTAACCTTTCCAAGATTAGATGAAGCATGCTTCCTCGTAACAGAATACTGTACGAAGGAATCAAGAGTTGAGAATTTTGGTCCTAAATCATGATAATGAAGGAATGCGTCTTTCTCATGGCCGACATCTACAAAAGCAGCATTGAGTCCAGGAACGACCTTTTTTACAATTCCGAGGTAAATATCCCCGACATTGAATTGTTTGTCTTTTTCTTCCTGATGATACTCAACGAGCTTCTTGTCTTCCAGAAGAGCAATCCTAGTACCATCACGATTGGCATTAATGATTAGCTCGTTATTCACCGCAAAAGGATTTTGTTAAAAAACTAAAAAAGAAACGGGCAGACCACTTGCGGTCAGCCCTTTAGAAGAACTACTTCTTCTTATGTCTGTTCTTTCTCAGTCTTTTCTTCCTCTTGTGTGTTGCGATCTTATGTCTTTTTCTTTTTCTACCGCAAGGCATCTTCTATATCTTTAAATGTTTTCAACAAGAGATTCCAACGCTGCAATGACCTCCGGATCATCGGTCAAAGTCCTGGCCTTCTCGATTACCGGGAGAGCTTCATCTCCGCGATCCGAGTTTACCAGAGAATAACCTAACCAATAATAGGCCTTCACATTTGTGGAATCAGTACTAATAACTTTACTAAATCGCTCAACGGCCTTATCCAACTGACCTGATTGAACGGATAAAATTCCAAGTTGAAACTGTGCTTCCGAATTATCCGGATCCGCTTCAACGATCTCTTTGAGCATCATGACGGACTTCATTACCTCTCCTTTGTTCAGGTATACTTCTGCCATCATATTTTTGGAGCCAAGGTCATTCTCATCTTTTTCGAGAATCACCATTAAGGTTGATTCAGCACTGTCAGCAAACTTTGCAGCCTCAGCCTGATCCGTGCTTTGAACCATTTTTCTGTAGAAAACCCGACTTTTCACAAACCCGGATTCATCCACGTAGCCTTCACTTTTCAATTTCCGTGCTACCCAATACGCGCTATCCAATTGATCCATGCGTATATAAAGCTCGGCCAGAGCAACACCCCAGGACATTTTTTCCATGGAGTTATTCTCTTCAGTGAACTTTTGCTTCAGCTCCTTTAATTGCTCCTTATCAGGGATATCACCCCCTGATTCCATCTCACCATGAATATGAACTTCTTCAGTTGTGGCCTCCCCCTCCAAATCAGTATCATCATCACTCACCACAACCTTGGGCAAACTATAAATCAAAACGACTAGCACCACGGACACCAGAACTATAACCAGTATCCGACTATTAGGACTTAGACTCAACTATTCGCCCTTTTTACTTTGTCGCTCCTTTTGATTTTGTCGATAAAGGTTTTGGAAGGTTTAAACGAGGGAACATAGTGCTCATCTATGATGATGGCGGTGTTCTTCGAAATATTTCTTGCCACTTTTTTCGCCCTTCTTTTATTCACAAAACTTCCAAATCCTCTAACGTAAATATTCTCACCACTCTCCATTGAGTCTTTCACAACCTGAAAAAAAGCCTCCACCGCAATTTGAGCGTCCGCTTTTTCAAGACCGGTTTTTTCCGATATTTCGGCAATAATATCTGCTTTTGTCACTTCTCTTTCTTTTTAACTGCCCCTCTGTAAAAAAAGGAGGCGCAAAGGTAAAGTTTAGCAATGGTATTTAAAAATTGTCCTCGGAAATTTCTTTTGCAAAGTGTTCAACACTAGACAGTTGACATGAACGAAATTGAAGGATTAAAAAAGGAGTTTCTTCGATGGTATTCAAAGAACAAACGCGATCTACCATGGAGAAAAACCAAGGAACCTTATAGGGTCTGGATCTCTGAAGTCATACTCCAGCAAACCAGAGTGGAGCAGGGACTGAGGTACTACGAAAAATTCCTGGACCATTTCCCCGATCTGCATTCTCTGGCTCATGCCAGAGAAGAAGAGGTGTTAAAAGTTTGGGAGGGCATGGGTTATTACTCCAGAGCAAGGAACCTGCATAAGGGATCGATATTCATCCTTCAAGAAATGGAGGGGACATTTCCCAAGGATACCGAGGATCTTGAGAAAATACCGGGGATAGGCCCATATACCGCAGCGGCCATTTCCTCGATCTGCTTTGGCAAGAAAAACCTGGCGATCGATGGAAACATCATCAGAGTGATCAGCAGACTCACAGGCGCGAAAGGCTACAGGGATCAAAGGGAGTTTCTTGGATCAATTAAGATTGAAGCTCAAAAATTCGCATTTGAAGATCAAGGGGAATTCAATCAGGCACTCATGGACTTTGGGGCAACACAATGTATCCCCAGGTCTCCACATTGTTCAAGCTGTCCTTTACAGGCCTATTGTTTTGCCTACCTGAACGGGCAGGTCGATGTTCTGCCTCTAAAAAAGGAAAAAAGGGCTCCGAGAGCCAGATACTTTGCTTTCTTGGTTTTGGAATCCGATCTGGCCCTTTATGTCCAGAAAAGAA
>JANQHS010000166.1 GCA_028282565.1 Cytophagales bacterium
CATCTTTGATCTGAGTTCCCCTGTAACGCCACCAAAAACATTGTTGAGGTTCTGACTAAAGATCGGCACTGTCATCACGCTCTTTGTTTCAAAGCCCAGAGGTTTATCGATCATAAAGTTCAGCTGCCTGAACAGTAGAAAAGATCCGGAGACCAGAAGTATGGAAATCGTGAACTGAACCCAAAGTAAAAACTGCCTGAAAGGAACTTTCCTTGTCCTGTAAGTCCATCCCTTATCAGCCTTCAGGTTGCTGGCTATTTCAGTTGATGAAAGCTGTATGGCCGGGTAAATTCCACCGGAAACCGACAGGATGAGAAAAAGAAATAGCACGCCGGTAATCGCCAGGGGTGACCAAAGAAAGGAGAACCTCAGATCGCTCTGCATCACTTCATTGATACTGGGTATGGCCAGGGCAAAGAGAATCAGCCCACCTATCAGAGCTGCGAGAAACAGAAGAAAGGATTCACCCATGAATTGAATGGTCAGGGAGGTTCTGCTCGCCCCCATCGCCTTCTTAAGTGCAACCTCTCTGACTCTTCTAAAGGTTTGTGCGGTGCTCAAACTGATAAAATTCAAAGTGGCCATCAGCATGGTCACCAATGCAATGAGTCCGAGCAAGGCCAGTGTCTGAATATCATTTTGGGGCTCAGGGTCGAGATGAGCATCCGAAAGCAGATGGATATCCAGGATGGGCTCGATATAAAAGGACTGTCCGACCTGAAGTTGTTCGGGAGCAAAATTCTCCAGTAGAAGATCAAGTTTCTTGTTGATCTCCTTCGGTCTGGAGCCCTTGTTCAACAGCATGTACGTGGCCGAATGACTGATCACCCAATTCTGAGCCAAATTCTTTGCCATGAACTCGTTGGCTTTATCATTTTCCATTTTGAACATGGCCTCATATGGCAACAGCATGGAAAAATGGAGATGAGATTGGGCCGGAAAATCCTCAACCACCCCGATGACATTCATATTCAGTCTACCCGCAACCCTGAGCACTTTGCCGATGGCGTTCTCATTCCCAAAGTACTTTAAGGCTGTTTCGCGGGTCAGCACCACCCCAAATGGATCCTTCAAGAAGTCGCTTTCGTTTCCCTGAAGGCGTTGGATTGTGAAAATATTCCAAAAGGCAGAATCCACGAATAATGCCCCCTCCTCCTCAAAATCGAGCTTTTCATTATCCTTGGTGATGGAAATTCCCAGATCACGTGAATAGACCCTCGAAGAATATTGGCATTCCTCAATGTTCTCAGCGATCAGGGGCTGAATTGGCGGCGGCACCTGGGCATAGTGATTCCCACTGGTAGCCTTGTAGATGATCCGGTAGATCCTGTCGGAATTCTCGTTGAACCGGTCGTAGCTGAATTCATTGTCGACATAGACGATCACGAAAAAGCAACAACCAAGTCCAATCGACAATCCAATCACGTTGAGAGCAGTAAAAACCCTGTCTCTCCAGTGATTTCTCAACGCGGATTTAAAGAAAAATTCCATTTGTGGCTTGGGCTACAAAGAAAATACTGAGTAACTTTTGCACATTGATTTAAATGATAAAAGGGCTCTTACCCCTATAAGTGGAAAGTCTACCTTTTCTGATCAGTTACTAAATTGACCATACCTAGCAAAACCGAGTTCGATGCCAAAAAAAGGGAACAGAAGATCGATATCCTCTTAAAGATGGGCTCATATCTGTACTGGAAGCGGGAGGAAGGCTACAATCTCTACCTGTACTCCCTTGGCGATTTCTATGTTCAGCTTTGGCTTTCGAGGTCCACTGCAAAAATTGTTAAACTGGAGTCATTTTCATCCGATGATGCCTTGCTACCATTTGTGGATGACATCGAACTACCCGAATAGGCTAACCCTCTTTTTTATATCGTAGAAGGGGAAGGACGACCATTCCCCGGTCTCTAAAACTTTGAAGCACATGGATCACCTGGGCAAATCTCGGGTCTTCAGGGTCGAAGGGGTTCTCCTGAAAATAGACCCTTTGGATTTTCCTTAAATCCAGCATGCAGGTATCCAGGTATTCCATTGAATTAAAAGACAGGTCCAACTCTTCGAGATCCTTCAGCCGGCAGATCTCATCGGAGAAGAACTGTATGTTGTTATGATTCAAGTCCAGGACCTTCAATTTGCTCAAGGATGAGATATTTCGAGGGATCCCGGTAAGATGGTTGTGGTGAGCGTAGAGGAACTCAAGGGAGTCGCAGCGCATTAAGCCTAAAGGCAATTCAAAGAGCTCATTGAATGAAAGGTAGATCTTTCTCAGGTTGACAAGCTTTTCTATTCCCTCATCCAGGTAGCGTATGTTGTTGTAGTAAATATCCAACTCGGTCAGGTTTGGGAAATCATACAAATAAGCCGGGTACTTGCTGATCTGATTCTTATAGAGGATCAATCGCTCCAAAGACTGAAGCTGAACCAGCTTATGCGGTAGCTCCACAATACGGTTCTCTGCAAGGACCAATTCCTCCAGGGTCATGATCTCAAAAACCGGTTCGGGAACTTCATCGATGTCCGAACGCGCAAGATTGAGGGACCTTAGGTTCCGGCCATACAACAAAAAATCATACTGCCCGTGAAGCGTATCTCCCATTAGAGATAGCTTTTCGAGCCTTAGAATATCCCTGCCGCCCATTTTCCCGGGCACCATGGGATTATAATTCATGGAAAGAGATCTTAATGCTCTCAGCTTCCTGAGACCTTTTGGAAAGGAAATATGATTTGCATTGTTCAAAAGCAATTGGGAAACCGAGCGATTTCTGCGAAAACGATATCTGCCCTTTGTAGGATTGTTGAATGAAAGATTCAGGTATTCGAGCGAGTCAAGCTTAAAGAACCACCGGGGTATTTTCTCAATACCATTTTCGGAAAGGTTCAATCTTTTTAATCGGGTGAACCTTTTCAGGGATTTGGGGATCTCTTTCAGATCTCCGCCGCTGAGATCAAGATAAAAAGTGCTGTCGGGATCGCTTCCGGACAGGGTTTCCAGGACCTCGATTTTTCGAAGGGAATCCTCCCTAGCCTTTTTTTTCAGGTAGAGAGCCCTACGTTGGGCATCAAGCGAATCTTGGGATGTGGAGACCGCATCCTGGGAAAACAGGTTCCCAAAAATGAGAAAGGAGCATAAAAAAAGTAAAATCCTTAACTGCATGGAGTCCAAAAAAAGTCCAAGGTTTCTGAGTAAACAAATCCGATTACTTTTGCGGCTCGATTTTGATGCAGGATGAAAAAGATCATCAGTTATCTGATAAGATTCGTTCCAAGACCATTTCTACAGAGAATTAGTCCGGTCGGGCTGAAGATCGTTGGGATCTTTTATGCCGGGAACAATGTGGAATGTCCGATTATCGAAAGAAAATACAGGAAATTTCTTCCCTACGGAAGGCTGCATCCCAGGGATAACGCCTTGTGTCCCGGGAGTCTGTCTTTGGAAAGGCACCGACTGCTTTGGTTGTTCCTGAAAAAGGAAACGGATTTTTTCAGCGCCCAAAAGAAGTTCCTTCATGTGGCGCCGGAGCAATGTTACCTGAAACCATTCCGCTCCTCAAAGAACCTGGAATACATAACAGCGGATATTGTCTCGCCCCTGGCTGATGTCAAAATGGATCTTCATGATATCCCTTTCGGCGATAATGAATTTGATGTTCTCATGGCGAATCATGTTATGGAACACGTCAAAGACGATCACAGATGCATGAGCGAGATCTATCGTGTGTTAAAACCGGCAGGCTTTGCGATCATGCAGGTACCGATCGATTATAACAATCCAAACACTGAGGAGGATCCTAATATTACCGATCCGGCTGAACGAGAAAGGCTCTACTGGCAAAGAGATCATGTGCGCTTGTATGGGCTTGATTATGCAGAGAAGCTCCGTTCGGTAGGCTTTGAGGTGGATGAGATCCCTTATGCCAAAAAACTTGGTGAGGAGGCGATCAAGAGATATGCTCTTCCGGCGGAGGAAATTATTTATTTCTGCAGAAAACCCGCTTAAAGGCCGATCCTTTCACCGATCTGGTATTCGCTCTTGTTATTGGAATCCAGGTTGATCAATTCTGCCAAATAACCCGCAAGGAAGAGTTGGACTCCAACGATGATCCCGACCAAAGCGATATAGAACAGGGGTTGGTCAACAATATCCCGAACCTTCAGGCCCTGTGAAATTCCATAGATCTTTTGAAAAATGATGGTGAGGCTGATGATAAAACCGACCAGAAATGAAAGGGAGCCCAAAGTGCCAAAGAAATGCATTGGTCTCCTCTTGAACTTGGTGATAAACGAAATGGAGAGCAGATCCAAAAAACCATAGACAAATCTCTCCAAGCCAAACTTTGTGGAGCCAAATTTCCTGGCTCGATGCTCTACGACCTTTTCCCCGATCTTTTTGAACCCTTTCCACTTTGCCAGAAAGGGAATATAGCGATGCATCTCACCATAGACATCTATTGACTGTACGACTTCCAATCGATAGGCCTTGAGCCCGCAGTTAAAATCATGGAGTTTTATTCCGGAAAATCCCCTGGCCACCTTATTGAATAGCTTTGTGGGAATGGTTTTTGTGATGGGGTCAAATCGCTTTTTCTTCCAGCCCGATACCATGTCAAACCCTTCCTTCCGGATCATCTTGTATAATCCAGGGATCTCGTCAGGGCTGTCCTGCATATCGGCATCCATGGTGATCACAACATTCCCTGTACAGACCTTGAAACCTTCATTCAAGGCAGCCGACTTACCATAATTTCTTCGAAATCTTATTCCCTTGATGTTGGGGTCCTGTTCCGCCTGTTGCCGAATCACTTCCCATGATCTGTCATCACTCCCGTCATCAACGAGAATGATCTCGTAAGCCAGGCCATTTTCGGAAAGCACACGTTTATTCCATGCGATCAGTTCAGGAAGGCTTTCCTCCTCATTATACAAGGGAACGACAATGGAGATATCGGGATTCGGCATCTATATATCTCTCTCCTGCTCTTTTCTCTTCACAATAGCAGCGACGATCAGTGCAACGATAGCATAGAAGACCCAAGCTATGAAATAACCCTTGATCATTCCCAGCGCAGTAAATCGGTCATAGGTGTCCTCCTCTGCCTGATCCAATGCTTCATCTATGGCTTCATCCGGGGTATCAAACCTTTCCATAATCGCCTCGGTATTCTCCAATGAGGCTTGCACTATGACATCCACAGCCCCTGGATCGACCACCACAAAGAGTAAAAGATTGAAAAGGGTGCCGATCAGGCCGGCTACAGCCAGTATACCAAAAGAGTAGATGAAAGCATTCTTAAAGGAAATATACCCACCCAGGGCTTTTCGGTTCCTGACCGAAAAAATAAATACCACGGCAAAAGAAAAAACCAGAATGAAAGCCAGGTATTTGAGACTGGCAAAGGCAGTCACATCAACGATGTATGACAACAATCCTATGATCACGCTCAAGAGACCAAAAATGGCTCCATCCTTGATGATTTGTTTCATTGAATCATTTGACTCCATGGCTATTTTTTTTACGAAAGTAATTGGGCAGAGCAAAAAATAAAAGCATGAACAAAATGGTGAAAGGAAATCCGATCAGAACCTTTTTGATCAGATCATCCATTATGATGACTCCCAGCCCTGTTTTCTCAAGGTTTTGCCTGGCCAGTGCAAACTCTTCTTCACCTGAGAACCGAATATAGACCTCTTTGTTGCTTTCCAAAAATTCCATGGCTTCGAGCAAATATGAATCTACCGTACCAGGAAAGGCCTTGAGGAATAGTGAAAAGATCATCAGATAAAGCAAGGGTCCCATAATGGCAATGCCCAAGCCAAAAACACCCATTTCCAGGATCTTCCGTTTTCCCAATGTAGTATAATGAAAATGAGCAATGCTACCTCCCACCACGAAGGGAACAAAGAGCGCCTGAAGAGGACTGTATTGCCGCCCTAGCGGATTGAACCCAAGAAAATAGGTTCCAAAGAGTATGACGGCATAAACAAGGGCTCCGATCAGCGAGTATGCCAAAATGGTCTTAAACAGGTTTTGGCTTTTCAACGGTTTTAAAGATTGGATTTTAGGCCATTGATCGTACCCAATAGCCTGGCTTGAAATTGTGATCCGGCAAAGGGATCATCATATTCATGCCCTTTGGTTCCAGTATATTCCCAGTTGAATCGATTTTGAAAGATGGTCAGCTCCGCATTCTCGTCCTTCTCGATCCTTGGCATTTCCAGGCCGAGTATCCTGGCTGGGCCAAGTGAGAAAAGCTCAGCCACATTGACCTTTTTCAGGTCCTGGGACGTGCTGGTCCAAAAAGAAGGGAAGCAGGTTTCAAGTGTCCTTCCGCCGAAAGAGGCAAGATCAAATTCCAGATCCCTGGATTCAGGATCTTGTGGAGAATGAGCTGAACTGATCGCATCGATGGTTCCGTCCTCCACAAATCTTGAAAGTCCCCTGATCGTCTTTTTCGATCTTAAAGGAGGGTCCAGTTTATACCTGGTCGCATATCCTTCAAGATGATCCTCGTCAAAACAGAAGAGATATGCAGGAACATCGCAGCTCACCTTTAGGCCCTCGGATTTGGCTCTTTTAATAAGCCTAAG
>JANQHS010000169.1 GCA_028282565.1 Cytophagales bacterium
GGGTCTGGGGAGGAGGACAGTATCAAACCGACGAATTCTATGAACTCTGTGATCGTAATGGCATCATGGTATGGCAGGATTTCATGTTTGCCAACACCCTGAACCCCTGGGATGAATTTCTGGAAGAGGTTGAAAATGAGGTGAAACACCAGGTCAAACGATTGGCAGATCATCCATCCATAGTACTCTGGTGTGGTAACAATGAAATCGATATCGCATGGAAGAACTGGAGCTGGCACAAGGTCATGGGCCTGAGCCGAGAGGACTCTGCGATGATCTATTCGAAGTACCAATACCAATTTGATTCCCTGATCCCGGGTATACTGCAACAGTATGATTCAGGTGCCGCCTATTTGCGTTCATCGCCTGTTTCAAATTTTACAGCAGGAGAGAAATTTAATACCGGGACCATTCATGATTGGTCTGTTTGGCATGGAAACTCAGCGATTGAGATTTGGACCCAAAGGGCTCCAAGGTTCAATGCGGAATTCGGGATGCAAAGCATCTCCTCAACCTCGCTTCTGCGAAAGTACTGTCATGATTCGGCAGGCATCACGAGTGATTTTATTTCCTCGAGGCAACTGGCTTCAAAAGGCAATGAAAGGTTGGATTCATACCTTCAAGCGCAATACCGCGCTCCAAAAAACCCCGAGCATCGAATTTACCTGAGTCAGATACACCAGGCTATGGCCATGGGAGAAGCAGCGGAATTCATGAGAATGTCCCAACCCCACTGCATGGGTGCTCTGATCTGGCAGAACAACGCTTGCTGGCCCGGAATATCCTGGTCGGTCATTGATTACGAACTGAACCCAAAACCCGCCTATCATAGGATCAAAAAGGCATTTGACCCCGTTATGGTTTATTCGGAGCAAGAAAACAGGAGGATGAAGATCTCGCTGCTCAATGGTCGTAATGCCGTGCTGAAGGCAAAAGCATTGATCTCAAGGTTGAATTTCTTTGGTACCCGTTTTAACACGGATACCATCGATATCTCTCTGAACCCCGGGCAAGCCATGGTCCTCACGGAAAAATACATAGGTAATTACCTTGATTCTGGGCTGGGAAGGTGGACGCTTTTTCAAACCAGGATCCTGGAAGGCGAAGAGGAAATCCATGAGGACATCCACTACATGTCGAAACCCCGTTCCTTATGGTTGAAAAAGGCCAATGTAACACAAAAGATCTTGCGAGAAGAAAATGCCTATTTGATCGAGTTGAGTTCCGATTTCCTTGCAAAGGATGTCTGGCTGGAATCCGGAAACATTTCGGGTGATTTTGAAAGAAACCATTTCGATCTTATCCCAAATCAGCCCAGAGTCATTCGTTTTCTACCCAAGGAATCGGATGAAGATTCCAACCTGCTTATCAATGTCTTTTCACTCAACGATTATCGCTGAACCGGAAGCTTGTTGATCAACTCAACAAGCCCATCATGGATGGCCAATTCGCACTCTGCTGTTGGTTGATTGAGCGCATCGAGAATGATCAATTGCTCTTCCTTCCACTCCTGCTCAACGGTCATTTTTTCCCGATGCTTGCCCAAGGCTTCCAAACCGATTTTGGCGGCTTCAACGAGATTTCCGAATATCATCTTATCCTCCTGCCAACTCTCTCCATGGGATTCCAAATGAAGAAATTGGTCATAGGAGAGAACAATGGTATCCAAAATAGCCTTGGCCTCCAACAGGTTTACATCACCTGAATCCCGATTGCTAAGCACCTTTTGCACATGGTAGTAAAAGTCTCTGGCATGGAGGGGGTCTGGTACAGCTGCATCCGGGATCCGGTTCAGGGGTGTCTTGGTCGTGTATGGATGTGATCTGTGCCTTGCGTATCCCTGTATGGGCTCAATAAAATCGATCATGTGCTTGATGCTGATGGGATCATCGTGGTTCACCATTTCGTCGAGGATCTCATTCTGTGCCTGATGATGCCTCAAATCATAATACTCCAACTCCCAGCTGATCTCTTCCAGACGGGTGTACATATTTTCAACATCTCGTATCTCAACCGGTGACCACAGCCTTTCCGCAATGGCCGCGGTTCTCGGCCATATACGACTGTCCACGGTCCTTTCATCAACCAATTCGGCCCACATGGTTGCCTCCCCTCCCAGGATATTTTTTAGCACATCTTCGGATATCTTGGATTCCGGTGGGATGGGATCGTTCAGATAGTGAAAACTGCTCGGCTGGGCCAGGTCGATATAATAACCCTGTGACAAAATACTCTGGTAGCCACTCTTTGCGGCTTCGTACATGGCTTCCTTGCCTCTCCAACTCTGGATCAGGATATGTCCGCCTCCAAGCTGAGGCTGGAGTATCTCATCCCAACCCACCATCTTCTTCTTATTTCTTGTCAGAATGGTGTAGATCTCCCGATTGAAGTAAGCCTGCAGGGCCTCATTGCTATGGAATCCATTCAGGGCCTTGTACTCGACAATATGGGGTTCGGAGTCCCAAACCTTTGGGTTCACCTCGTCACCTCCGATATGCATATAGGGATCGGGAAACAGCTTTGCCATCTCTGTGAGGAAGGTGTCCAGAAAGGTATAGACTTCCTTTCTTGTAGGGTCCATTGCTGCATTCTGAACTCCAAATGTGGTGGAAACCTGATACTTGCCTTTCCTGGCCGCCAGTTCAGGATGACCCACAAACCAACTGGTGCTATGACCCGGCATATCAAATTCGGGAACCACACGGATACCGAATGAATCCGCATATTGAATGACTTCTCTGATCTGCTCCTGGGTATAATATTTGCCCTCGGAGCCCATCTCATGCAGCTTGGGAAATTTCTTGCTTTCGACACGAAATCCCTGGTCCTCAGTAAGATGCCAGTGAAACACGTTCAGCTTTACAAAATTCATTCCGCGGATATTCCTCTTGATGACATCCACCGGCATGAAATGGCGGCAAACGTCCATCAGCAGTCCCCTCCAAGGGAACCTCGGCTCATCCCGAATATTGACATAAGGAAAATAATAACCGTCCTGATCCTTGCTGAGCAATTGTCGAAGCGTTTGGAGAGCATTGATAACCCCCAGGTCGGTTTCCGCTTCGATGACAGCCCCCCTGAGGTCGATCTTCAAAGAATAACTTTCATCTTCCGACAGCAAAAGATTCCCCCTTCTCTGAACAGTAAAGGTCAGGTTACCATTTGCCGCAATTTCTTTGGAATGCTTCAGGACAAAGCGGTTGGCCTCAGATCTTATGTATTCCAAAAAAAGCTGCACATGGTGCTTGACTCTCGTGTTTTCAACGTTTCCCGTATAACTGATCTTGAAACCTTTGGGGACCTTGTATTTACCCGGAAGGAACTCAACCTTGGCGGGCATCGGCATCAGTGCCGGCTTATGATAAGCTGCGGCCGACAGGTTCAGCAGAAAAAGGAGGGCCAGAATTAATATGGATCTGATCACTTTCTATTTCTCAGTTTTCGTCCGTAAATAAAGGATAGCACCAGAAAAAGGCCTGCCATGGCAAAGGCGAATTTATATTGTTCCGAATTCTTTTGGACAAGGATGACCCCATTGGCAGCAAAAAGAAAAAAGGCAAATACATTTAGGGCGACGGCGGCCTTAAGCATGATCGAGGTATTGTTGGCCAAAGAAAAGGAATACCTCCTTTTCGTTTACCGAGGAAAGAAATTTTTTATCCGCCCTTTTTCTTTCGTTTTGCAATGCTTTTCCCAGCAAACCCTTCCAATCCTCCTTTTTTGAGTTTGCGAGAGCACCAAACACTTTTCTGCGCTCTTCCAGAGAACCCTTATTTCCAGCCATCCATATTTTCCGGGAGTTATTGAAGTTCATCTTGACACTTGGGATCCTATTTGAATGCAGTGCGATCAGGTTGAGAAACATCAACGCGGCATCGCGATAAGGCATATAGGTTGGATAGTTGAATTCAGCAAGAATTTGGTTTGCATACTCTTTGGCGCGGTCATGATCATGCCCATAGAAGGCAAGCCAGGTCCTGATCAACAGGGTTTTCGCGAAGGGCTTGGCAAAAGATCTGGATCTGTTCTTTTCAATTTCCTTTTCAAAGGTTCTTTCCCATTGCGCCTGCCTGAATTTTTCCGGGGCTATTTCAAGTATTCTCAGTTGCCATGAGAGCACCTCTAATTGGTTGATATGAATATTTGAAAAGGACTGCCCTTTTTCAAGCGATTTGAAGATCTCAGATAATTCAGAAAGGAATTCCCGTAGCAGATCAGCTTCGCGATTTTGGAAAAGAGCCCTGACCATAAACCACATACCCTCAAGAAAGTCCTCCAGATGATGAACCACAAGCTGCGTGTTTTCCCTTCCAAGCTGAAGAAGCTTTTTGCCTTCCTTGATCCCCCTTTTGAGGTTTTGCTTATGAATATAATAGTACCTGAACAGGATCTTATAATAGATCATCTTCGCGCGTACAGAGAAAGCACTCTTGGTGGATTCCATCAAGGGACTGCCGATCACTTCATCGGTATAATAACCAGCTGCCACCCTTGAGGTGGAAAGAAGCTTATCCATGTTGTCATACAGATGACGGTACTCATCCAAATTCATCATGCTCTTCAGGCAGGCCTGGAAATCACGATCCATATACTTGCTGTGCTCGCGGAAAGCATCACTCCAGAAACTCTGAAGCCACTTTTTTTGCCAGTCCAGGAAAGAAAACTGCAGGTCGAACACCTCGATCTCTCTCGACCATTTGATTCCCTTTAGCAGGTAGAATTCAACATGATCCTTAAGCCCTTTTTCGAAGAGGATCTCAATATTCCGGAGCATATCCAGCAGTTCGGCTCTCGAAAGAGGATGATGATAAAAATTTCTGAGCGCCTTCAGAATGAGGTTCTGAAGATAATTCTTGGTAACATGAAGTTGCTTTGTAAAAGCCTCTCCTTCGAATCTACTTTTGATGGCCTGCTCATCGTATTGGACCTGCTCCTCGATGGCCTCCAGGAGTTTGATATAATTGGGGCTGTCGCCGTGTAGCTTGGCGAAAACCTTGACGTATCTCTTCTCGGTCTTGGTCAGTGAATGGATTAGCGCATGGATGTTTCCCTTTTTCCTCATAGGATTGAAGGCTACCTTCCCAACCTAAAAATATCCATTTATTAGCCCAAAATGAAATATTCAGGATTAACTTGAAAAGTACAAATTATACACGGATATATTAATTTTTTTGATTTCAGCAAAATTGGTTCTCTTTGAGGACAAGGATGAAAAAGAGCCAAATCGCCGTCGTTATCTTTCTGATTTTGCTCCTGCCGGCAATGTCTTATCCACAGAACGGCCAAAGACCGAAAATAGGTCTGGCATTGAGCGGAGGTGGGGCAAAAGGCATGGCTCATATCGGTGTTCTGAAGGTCCTCGAGGAGGCGGGCATCGTGCCCGACTACGTCACAGGTACCAGCATGGGTAGCATTATCGGAGGCCTCTATGCGATCGGCTACTCTCCGGAGGAACTTGAGCAGATCACGCAGGAAGCCGATTGGGACCGTCTTCTGAGCAATCAGATCTCCTTGAAAGAGGTCGCCTATGAAGAGAAAAAATACTACGGAAGATATGTTCTGGACCTGCCGATCCGGAATCTTAGGCCGGGCCTTCCCAGTGGATTGATCGAGGGACAGAACCTCTCCGCCTACCTTTCCACGCTTACAAGATCGGTCCATGGAGTGGAGCATTTTGACGACTTCCCGATTCCGTTTCGCTGTGTAGCCACCGATATTGCCACCGGTGATATCGTCGTTCTCGATCGCGGATCCCTGTCCGAAGCAATGCGGGCCAGCATGGCTATTCCCTCCATTTTCACCACCGAAAGTATAGATGGGAAGCTTCTGGTCGATGGGGGTCTTGTCAGGAATTTCCCGGTTCAGGAGGTCATTGACATGGGTGCCGATATTGTGATCGGCGTTTTTGTCAGCTCGGATCTCAGCCAGCCGGAAGAACTCAAAAGCCTGGTGGATATCCTTGGCCAATCGGCCTTTATCATGAGCGCATTGGACACCAGAGAACAGACCAAGCTATGTGATCTACATATCGAGCCCGATCTAACAGGTTACGGAACCTATAGTTTCAGCTCTGGCAAGGAGATCATTGAGAGGGGAGTGGAAATGGGCGATTCTCTAAAACCTGACATCCTTGAGATCGCAAACAAGATCAAGGCTGCCGGAGTCAAGCTGGAGAAA
>JANQHS010000173.1 GCA_028282565.1 Cytophagales bacterium
TTAGAGAAAGGATTGGGATAGGATCTTACGCTTCTGATCGTTCCAAGCTTTTCAAAATCCTGAACCGGATGTCCGGGATCAAATACAAAATTGGAAATACGCAAAGGAGCAATGCTGTCTGAATTTCCTGTATAAGGTCCATTCAAACATTCTATGGCGTCTATATCAAAACCATCTCCGCTTCCTCCGGTATACCCGGATGGTGATACGTCGAGCACCCTGAAATAAAATGCCCAGTCCAAAGCTCCGAGATCATATTCGCCGTCCAGGCAATTCACTCCCAGAGAGAACCAATTTACCGCGTCCTGTGAGGCAAAAAGCTCGGCCTGCTCAGGATACTGATTACAACTTGGATTTCCATAGGAAGTTTCTGTCAATCGGATATCATTGCCGGAAAGATTTGCAACAGGAGCACCAAAATGGAAGACAATATCTCCTCCCATGCCCAGGGAGTAAAAGGAACCCACGGCATCACCTCCCTGGGGAGGGCCTAGTACCTTAGTCCAGTCACTCCTATTTGCCGGAACTGGATTACCGTTGATCATCAAACCTTGGTTGGTCGCCAGGACCTCTGTAGTCACACAATTTCCAAAATTCCTTTCATCGCAATCTGCCCTGAGATCCACATTCAGATCTCCATGCCTTGAAGAAGTTGCGGTGAGATCATAGTTCACATACTTGTCGTAGTAGAACCAGGTCGAAGCTCCAAAATCCGAATCTTTGTTGTTGGCCGCAGCACCGATCTGTAGACCTTTGGAACCATTGCTCGGACGCCTTGAATAATCCGCATCCCTGTTTCCAAACAACTCGAACATCTCAATATCGCTATCTTCTACCAACAGAAAATACTCCCAAGTATCTCTGAGTTCAGGAGGCTGAATACTCGCTTTTTCGATCTTTGGCCCGGTGGTAGGAAGGGGCGCCTCAAACTTCATGTTGAAATAAAACTCCGTTCCAAGCGGACCTCCTGTCTGCACCTCTGCGATCCCATGTGCTCTGGCAGTTCCATCGGGATAAACATCCAGGAAGGAGGAGTTCTTCTTCCACTCGAACCTCGCTGTTTGACCACTGGCAAAATATGCCGGCATCCAAACGCCATGATCGTTGACCCCGTTATTATAGTTACTCATATCATAGCGAACTCCTCCGGGAGGGCATTCCCCAAAACAAGGAAGATATTCAAGATCAACATTGATATCCCCATGTAGGCTTGAGCCAAAAGAATGGGTTCTTGTACCATTTGAACAATGGCTATCTCCATCCTTATCAATATATGCGTCCCAATCGAACCATGTTGACAAGCCATAGCCAAGATTCTTGCCGTTGGCGGTATAGCCCGCCTGTACACCAAGATCATTGCTTCCTCCCCCGGTGATTTGCGTGAGGTTGGCACAGTCCAAAGGACAATCCACTCCGGCGATATGAAAGTTTTGCCCTGGATTGGGGCGGAGAACGATCTCGAAATATCTCCACAACTCGGTTACGGATAACGGCTGATGCGATCCTTGTTCGATTTTCGGAGTTGCGCCAGGTTTAGGGATCATAGGGATATCGATTACCCAGTAAGAACCGGTGAAATCCCTTTTTCCGGATCCTGCAGGTGGAACCCCACCTGTATAGAGTTGAGCAACACCATGTAGCCTCGCACCCGAACCATTGAGTGCAACATCGAAGAACCCATAGGTTTGAGCATCGGCATCAAATCTGAATCTGGCGGTTTGTCCCTGATAGATCAGATCCGGGATCCAGATACTGTGACCTGCCCCTGATGAGGATCCATTCTGACGAAAAGCTGAGGTCACATAATACCTGACCGAATCCTCAACACAATCTGGCTCTGTCGGACAAACCTGAGGTGTATTTGGATCGTTGTAGGAAAAATCAACTGTCATATCGGCGCCTGAAACCGCCACCGAGGCCTTGGTCTGCTTCTGACCATTATAATTGGTTTCAATTCGATAGGTCCCTGGCAGAAGCTCGGTAATCCTGTTTCCGCATTCCGTACTATCAACAGCGCTCCAACCGGATTTCCAATGCCTGACACCCACATTATTAATTCCGTCTCCGGTCTGATATTCAACGCGAATATTGGTGGTGGTTGTGTTAAAGTAAATATCAGCACGACCGGTGCCTGTTTCATCCAGAATATCAAACCTCCTCTTGATATCAAATCCATTATTATATTGGATCAGAACATTGTATTTCCCAGGCAGCATGTTCCTTCTGGAGATCCCGTCATGATCCGTGATGGGATGATACTCCTGACCCACGTTCACCGAGCGAACCACACCTCCTGCCAATCCTTCTCCGTCAGAGGTTTCCAGATGGACATAGACATCCACGGTTTCAAAAAGGACCTGCTGACTTGTATTCGTGCCCAGGATCTGAATTGTATTATCCCTCTTAGCTCCGTTGTTATAGGTCACCCTGAAAACATATTTTCCTTCGAGCATTTCGCGAAAAACTTCGCCATTGTTGTCCGTTGTGCCTTGATCGATCCATTCAAATCCAAATGATTCGACCCCCGCACCGGGCAAGGGATCACCGCCGGCAGAAGCAGATTCTTTCAACTTTGTCGTTACGCCCACAGTTTGAAAATCGACATCTTGGGATGTGTTTGACCCTAGGATGGTGATAAACCCGGTGGTCAGCCTTCCGCCATAGAACTCCATCCTGAAGGTGTATTTCCCTGGCAGCATTTCGGTTTCGCTATCGCCGTTTTGGGTTACCCCCAGGGTATCCCAGTTACCTCTATGGACATAAGGAGTTCCGCCTGACAATCCGGCTCCCTGGGAGGATAAAAGTCTGGTATTCACAGTAACCGTTGTGAAAACAAGGGTATGAGTCTGGACGCCTGATGGTATGCTATAGGCAACCTTTTCATCCATTCCGTTTTTATATCTCATCTGAAAAAGAAAGTCACCGGGAAGCATCTCCGTGATCTGATCTCCATTTGCGTCTGTTTCCCCTTGAACAAGCCAGCCGGCTTTTAATGTTCTTACCTCACCATTCTCGATACCCTGACCATCTGAATCTTCCAATCTGGTATTCACTGCAACGGTATTAAAAATGACATCCATAGCTCCTGCAGGATTGTTTGAAACCAGTACGCCAAATCTTGATTCGGTTCCATTTTGATAAGATACCTTGAACCTATAGGATCCCGGAAGCATTTCCCTTGATTGAACCCCTGACTGGTTTGTAACGCCATGATTATGCCATCCAAAGAGGAAAGTTTCTACCTGTGCCCCGGAAATTCCCGCTCCCTGAGAGCTCAGAAGCATCGTTCGAACCGTAACCGTAGGCACCACATAATCCTGGACAGTCGAGACGGTATTGTCGAGAAATTGCATATTCTCTAACACAACCTTCACCCGGATCACCGGAGAAACGTTCGCGGGCAAAGGGAATTCACCGGGGTTCGTCTCGGTGAGCGTTTGCCATCCTGCATCAAAAATCGTTACGGTAGCACCGGGAACTGGAGTTCCTGATGTGGTCTGAACCTTGACCGAGGATGCAAATAGAAAAAATGGTGATAGCAAGAATGCCATCACAAGCGAGCACAAGCCTGAGTTTTTCATAGGGTCGAAGTAGAATTTAGAGGCGATAAATTTTCAATAGCAAATTTCGCAATTATTGTATGAATGGAAGATTTTTTTTACGATTTAATAGAGTATTCTAATTGCCTTAAGATACGCTACATTTAGCTTCAGGGTTGCACGGCATCCCCTCGATTTATCCACATGAAATCAAAAAGCGCCAAATGATGAAATTCGGTCTTTGCATGCTCCTCATAGTGTTTTTGATCTCGTCGAGCCCAGCCCAACAAAAAAGCGATGAGGTATTCATATTGGTGACTGGTACCGTACAGGATGCGGGTTACCCTCAGATCGGTTGCCAAAAGGCCTGCTGTGAGGCATATTGGAAAGGTGATCGTAAAAAAGAGTTTGTCAGCTCTATCGCTGTAATCGATCCGAATGAGCAGGAATATTGGTTGTTTGATTGTGGCCCGGACATCGTTCCGCAATTGCAGATGGTCAACAATTATCTTCACTCGGATCGGTTTCTTTATCCTTCAGGAATTTTCCTCACACATGCTCATATTGGCCATTATACCGGTCTAATGTACCTTGGAAAGGAAGCCATGGATGCCAAAGAAATACCGGTCTTCGTCATGCCCAGGATGAAAACCTTCCTTGAATCTTCCGGGCCATGGGACCAATTGGTGACGAGAAAAAACATTGCGCTGATCGATATGGAAGCTGAATCACCGGTGAAGATTTCCGAACGCCTGGAAGTAATTGCCTTGAAAGTTCCACACCGTGATGAATACTCCGAAACCGTTGGATTTAAGATCATTGGGAAATCCGCATCGGCTTTGTTCATTCCGGATATCGATAAATGGGATCTCTGGGACAAGGACATTCTCCGGGAAATAAAACAGACAGATTACGCCTTTCTGGATGGCACATTTTATTCGGAATCGGAAATTCCCGGAAGAGATATGAATGAGATCCCACACCCTTTTATTCTGGAAAGCGTGAGCATGTTTTCCGACTTGGATTCTGAAGTCAAAAAAACTGTTCAGTTCATTCATTTCAATCATACGAACCCGATTTTGGATCCGGGTTCAATTGAATCCGCAGGACTGGAAGAGCTCGGTTTCGGAATTGCAAGACAAGGAAACGTGTACAAACTGGATTAAAAGGACCTATCTTTAAATAGAAAAAGCTATGAAAAACTGGCCAGAAGAAAACGGACAACTTGTGAAAGAATTTGAACTCAAGGATTTCCTTCGATCCGTTGAGTTCATCAATCGTATTGCGACGGTTGCCGAGGAGATGGATCATCATCCCGATCTATTTCTCCATTCATATAAAAAAGTGAAAATTTCACTGATGACGCATTCCGAGGGAATGATCACAGAGCTTGACCATGAACTAGCTGAAAAAATCGATTCCATATACAATTCATTATGATCAGAATTTTAACATTTTCCATCATACTGCTTGCATTCTTTTCAACATGCAAAAAGAAAACTACAGGAGATCAAAAAGCCACAGGACCTGATCTCATAGGTGTATTCAATGCTGAACTCAATCAGCTTCTATATCTGGAGGAAGCTCGTGAAAAGGTTGAAAAGGCTTTGGGGGCAACAATTATGGATACCTCATCTACTTTTACTTACGAGGGAAATAGCTACAATGCGGTGCCGGTTCCAACGGACAATCTTGCTCCATTTTCATCAGGAGAGGCCGGCATATATCAGCAAGGCGAAAGAATTCCCCTGATCATCAGGATTTATTGGAACGCCGAATGTACCAAGGTTCATCCCGGGTTTATTTCACCCTGCATCGGAACCTTCGGACGTCATAGAAGGTTCGGCAATTCAATGATCTGGACCGTGAACAATTGGAACTCCTGTGCCAAGGGAACGAGCGTCTGTCTGGAGAAGCTGAAAATAGTGGGTAACATCGACTATTTTCCTCGTCCAAATTGCATGGATACCATCTTCACAAGGGTCAACATTGTGCGCTTTGCATGCAACTGAATGGGCATTTGCCAATTATCAATATAAAACCTGACCGATCTCATTGACTCGGTTTCCTTACGGTTCCATTTTGCGTTCATTCTCAAATAACCGTTTACCATGAAGACTATTGCCTACTCACTAATCATTTCTGTGTTGTTTCTGTTCGGTTTTTCCTCCTGCAACCCACCCGCCGAAAACCAGTCCGGGGGAGTTGAGGTAGAAGAGGTTTCAGGTGGAGCAGGTCAATCTGCCGTTCAGGACGATGAATCGCAAATGGATATTTTGAAGGTCGCCCTTGGATCGCCAGACCATAAGTACCTGGTCAAGGCAGTAGAGGCTGCTGGACTAGCAAACTCCTTATCCAATGCAGGACCCTTTACTGTTTTTGCACCTGTAGATGCGGCCTTCGAAGCATTACCAGAGGGCACAGTGGAGAACCTTCTTAAGCCAGAGAACCAAAGTCAATTGGGTGCAATTCTGAAGCACCACGTGACCACTTCCGTTTTCGCAAAAGATCAATTCACCGACGGTCAGTCCCTTTGGGTTGCTGACGGAGGAAACGTTGCCATCAAGGTTGAAGGAGAAGATGTATGGATAGGAGGCGCAAAAATATTGGGATCAGTAAGAGCATCAAATGGTATGGTCCATGTCGTGGACGCCATAATTCTCCCATAGATAAGGAGTCGATATTTGCTAAACCCACCATCACCGCCTTCCATGTACAACAGCCAATTGGGAGGCGGTTTTTTTTATGCTTAATCAACTGCTGATCATATCGGGGCCGTCCTGCGTGGGCAAAACACCCTTGCTTAAGTCATTCAATAGGATCTATCCGGACCTGAATGCTTTCAAACCGTTGGTCCTATACACCACCAGAGAGCAACGTAAAAATGAAATAGACGGAAGAGATTACCATTTCTCCAACTGGGAAAAAATAGAGCAACTTGAGAACGAAAAAGAATTGATCTCATTCAAAGTCAGAAGAGATCTTTTCGGGTTGAAAACCCATGATCTGAATCAACTCGGAACAGCTTCCTTTATCTATGAAGGAAATGCCATTGTCGCCACATTTCTAATTCAAAATGTCAAAGTCCCGGGTGTGGGCGTCAAAAGCATTTTCATCAGCCCCTTAGCAAGAAAGGAAATTGAGTCCATAAGATCTGACCATAAAAAGAATCTGGAAAAAGAGATCCGAGACCTGATGTTGCAAAAGCAATATGCAAGAGCCAGGCAGATATTCGATCATATTGATGATGATCAGGTCCTTGATCTTACTGCAAGGGCGAATTCAGCATATTCGGAATTGGCCTTAGCCTGGCAATTTGATGTCGTCCTTCCGAATCATGATGGCGAGGGACATCCAAATTGGGAGTCAGAAGCCAACCCACGTGGTGATGCTCGGCTCTCAGTCGAAAATCTTAGAAGATTTGTACTCAACAGGCCATCCTCAAGGCTTGAAACATGGGATAAGCATCTTATCCTATAAAGCTCCTAAAAATTATCCCTTCATAAAATATTGTGATTCAATATCTTATATTCTTTGTTTAATTTTTTTGAAAAAAGATTAAACAAAATATTAGCTACCATGTTCATGGGTAATAAAACTAAAATCTAATACTCATGATTAAATCTTCACTTCTAACAGTCGCGACCTTTTTACTTGGATCTGTGGTGTCTTTCGCACAGACAGCAAGGATTCAGGTCATACACAACAGCGCCGATGCAGCCGCAGCAGTTGTTGATGTATACCTCGATAACACCCTATTGTTCGATGATTTCGCATTCAGAGAAGCTTCAAGCTTTCTTGATGCTCCCGCCGGAACACCTTTCACGGTTGGCATAGCTCCATCAAACAGTACATCGGTCAATGATACTATCACAAGCTTCAATGTGGCTCTCATGGCAAACGAGACCTACATCGTTGTGGCGAATGGTATCGTCAGTGCAACAGGCTATAATCCTTCACCTGTTTTCGATCTCGACGTCTTCGCTATGGGAAGGGAATCGTCTGCGAACTCAGGAGAAACCGATGTGCTCGTAGTGCATGGATCTACGGATGCTCCTTTTGTCGACGTACAGGTGCCCGGTGCCGGGACGATCGTCGATAATTTGGGTTACGGGGAATTCCAGGGATATCTGGAGTTAGCGAACGCCGACTACACCCTCAATGTGACCGACAGCACAGGTTCCGTAGTTGTTGCTTCTTATCAGGCTCCTCTTCAAACACTTGGATTGGCTGACTCTGCATTGGTTGTCGTAGCCAGTGGCTTCCTGGATCCTTCACAGAATAGCATGGGAGACCCTTTTGGATTGTTCGTGGCGCTGCCAGGAGGAGGCCAAATGATCCCACTTCCGCAATCAACTGCAAGAGTTCAGGTCATCCATAACAGTGCTGATGCTGCCGCCTCTACCGTCGATGTCTATCTGGACGATGCTCTTCTTATTGACGACTTTGCTTTCAGATCTGCTTCGCCGTTCATAGACGCCCCCGCTGGAACATCTTTCACAATTGGAATTGCTCCGTCAAACAGTTCATCTGTGAGTGACACCATCACGAGCTTCAATGTCACTCTTATGGCAAACGAGACCTACGTCGTTGTGGCCAATGGTATCGTCAGCGCAACAGGCTACAATCCTTCACCTGCTTTCGGATTGGATGTCTTCGCTATGGGAAGGGAGTCGTCTGCGAATTCAGGAGAAACAGATGTGCTGGTAGCGCATGGATCGACAGATGCTCCTTTTGTAGACGTACAGGTACCCGGTGCCGGGACGATCGTCGATAATTTGGGTTACGGGGAATTCCAGGGATATCTCGAGTTGGCAAACGCCGACTATACCCTTAATGTAACCGACAGCACAGGTTCAGTAGTTGTTGCTTCTTTTCAGGCTCCTCTCCAAACACTTGGATTGGCTGACTCTGCATTGGTTGTCGTAGCCAGCGGCTTCCTGGATCCATCACAGAACAGTAACGGCGACGCATTTGGATTATTCGTGGCATTGCCTAATGGAGGTCAATTGATCGCACTTCCGCAAACAACTGCAAGAGTGCAGGTCATCCACAACAGCGCTGATGCTGCAGCCTCTACCGTCGATGTCTACCTGGACGATGCTCTTCTTATCGACGACTTCGCTTTCAGGTCTGCTTCGCCATTTATCGATGCTCCCGCTGAAGTGAACATCACCATCGGTATAGCGCCCGGAAATAGCAGCAGTGTTGATGATACGATTGCCTCTTTCAACTACACGCTCGCAGCCAACGAGAAGTATATGATCACGGCCAACGGCATCGTGAGCGCCACAGGTTACAACCCAAGCCCTGGCTTTGGATTGAATGTATTTGCTCCTGCCAGAGAAGAGGCCTCAATGTCTGGAAACTCAGATATCCTGGTTATGCACGGTTCAACCGATGCTCCTACTGTTGATGTCGTCGCCGTAGGTGTCGGAACCATAGTAGATGATATCTCATATGGTGAATACAACATGGGGTACCTGGAAGTAGCCACCGCGGATTTGATCCTTGAGGTTTATGACGCGAGCGGTTCAACCCTGGTTGCAGCATACGAAGCTCCACTTGCCACTTTAGGCCTGGAAGACTCAGCAATGGTAGTCGTTGCCAGCGGTTTCCTTGATCCAAGTCAGAATAGCAACGGCGATGCATTTGGATTATACGTAGCTCTGCCATCAGGTGGTGACCTGATCCCTCTGCCGGTTGTTTCAGGATTGGAGAACAGGTATGTGGAAAGATTCAATATGTTCCCTAATCCTGTAAGCAATATACTCAATATCGACCTTGACCTGAACGAAGGAGCGCAAATGGAAATGACGATCATCGATATTACCGGAAAACAATTGAGAAGCAGATCATTGAATCTGAACTCAGGAGTTGAATCGATCCAAATTTCTACTCAGGACCTTCCACAGGGATCATACCTGATCAGGATTGGAAACGAGGATGGATTCATCAACAGAAGATTTGTAAAGTTCAACTAGAGCTATCTATCTTGATTTGATTCGAAAAGGGGGCTTCGGCCCCCTTTTTTTTACGATTATGATCAGAAATCTAAGCTATAAGGACCAAGAACTGAAAGAAGAACTGGAACGACTACTGGGAAAGCCCTATTCCCTTTTTGAAGTTTTAAGACTTGGATCTATTGGCTCACCAAGAATGGAAATCATAGAAGGGAGTAATGAATTCCAGGATTACCTGACCCATGGCACAGGAAGGAAATTCTGCAATATCGAACTCAGACCAAAAGGGATCATTGTTCGCTTTCGATACCAACTGGAGACCATGGGGTTTATTGTCCCTTTTCATTTGCTAAAGATCTTCCAAAACGGAAACCTGATCTCAATTCACTCCAACAGCATGAACCTTACGGCAGACATGAGTTCAAACCCGGCTTCTTCCCAAAGGTTTATCGGAAAGATGCTGATTGCGAGATTGGATGTCCTTCAACAGTTTAACCTGCCATCATAAACCTCAAGTGTATCTTGGGTAAACTCCTTTTTGTCTTTTCATTTACATGCAATTCAGCGAATTGGTAATTTATTGGCAATAATTCTATGAGACGAATAGGGATTCTTATCGCTTTCACCTTGTTTTCCTCCCAGGTATTCGGACAAGCATGGTCAAGATTGCAGGGGCATGGGTATGTTCAGGCCGGTTACTCGATCATTACATACAATGCACTCTATGCGGGGGAAATTGATGACCTTGATCAAATCCCCTTACCAAGGGAAGTCATGGACCAAACCATTCCGGTTTACGGAGAATATGGCATCACCGACAAACTGACCCTCTCTCTTGAGCTTCCTGTCAAGTGGGTCAAAACAGGCGATCCCAATCAGGAGTTCTTTGATGCCCTGCAGGATTCATCGCTTGGGCTGATCGCTTTTCCTGATGAAGGAGAATTGCTAGGACTAGGCAATATCCGCCTATCGGGGATCTACAATATTTGGAAAAAAGACTACTGGTCGGCTACCGCTAAGTTGAGAATAGAAGCAAATACGGGAGCCTATGATGATAAATCCGGACTAAGAACCGGCTTTGATGCCTGGACCTTCTCCCCTTTCCTGGCTATCGGACATGGGCGAAGCCTATGGTTTGCCGCTGCCGAAACGGGGATCAACTTCAGAACCAATAACTACAGCACGCAGTCTTACACCACTGCCTACGGAGGCATTAATTTTCTCAAGAACATATTCCTCTTTATGGGAGGCCTTGAATTGCAAAGGAATATAGGCGGAGATGGTACACACGATGATGGGAATTCGGTTTTTACGGGTTTGTATATCGACAATATCGAATTCCTCGCCTGGTATTTTAAGCTCAGTGCCAATCCCTGGAAGAATTTCAGGATCTGGCTGGCGACGGGAAGAGGATTTGGAAACCTTGTTGCCAAAGCTCCAAGCTTTTCGGTAACCCTGAGCAAGGAGTGGTAATTGCGTACCTTTTTTCTGGGCGTTACGTTTAAGTCAGCATGGACCTCGCCGACCAACAAAGAATCCGAAACACCACATATAGATTGCCTTCTGTGGTTCGCGTGGCAGGCCTGTTTTTTGCACTGATTGGCTCCTTGGGTATTATCTTCAACCCCATCGCGATCATTATCCCATTGCTTGGTGCTGCCGCATTTCTCTACCAACGGGGGATGATCCTCGACCCTGCTAACTCCAGGTTCAAAACATACAAGGGTTTCCCCATGATCTACCTGGGAGATTGGACGGATATGGACCGAATCGAATATGTGTTCATGGCGAAAAGGACTGATCACTATAACCTCTATTCTCTTCCCAATGTAAAAATGAAAGTGAAAGACACCGGCTACTTCGTGGGGTTTACTGGTGGAGATAAAAAGCAGCTTTTTGATTTCAAAAAATTCAAGACCATGGTTCAGGCCGAGGCGGAAGGCAAAGAATTGGCACATTTTTTTGATCTTAAGCTTTTGAAATCCAAAAACTTCAGTTGAGTCGATGTTCGAGAGTATTAAGATCGGCCTGATCAAAACAATGAAATCCTTCAGGCCTACGTCCACGGTCTATGGTCTTCACCAACAGGTCAAAAAGGGATATCTGGCAGATAAAGGTTGGGCGGAATCCTGGTTCAAAAAAAGAGCCATCGACAGGGATGGCAAGCCAATCCCATGGTTGAGCTATCCAATAATCGATTTTCTCCGGACCAGGGATCTTACAGGACTTCATGTCTTTGAATACGGCAGTGGTTCTTCAACGATCTGGTTTTCCCAAAGGGTTGAAAAGATCATTTCCTGTGAACATGATTTCGATTGGTATGAGAGGATAAAATCACAGACCAAGGACATTGGCAATGTCGAAATCCTATACAGGCAACTTGAAAAGGGCTCCACATATCAGGAAGAGGTAGTCAACCAGGAACAGGAGTTTGAGTTGATCCTGATCGATGGCAGAAGGAGAAATCTCTGCGGTATCAATTCCAAAAGAGCATTGCGTCCCAACGGCATTATCATATGGGATAATTCAGACAGAAAGGAATATGAAAATGGGATGCAGGACCTTGAGCGATCGGGTTTTAAAAGGCTGGATTTTTTTGGGCCTGCCCCGGGAAGTTTTAGATCCACTTGCACCAGCATTTTTTACCGAAGCGATAACTGCCTAAAGATCTGAGTCAGTGTTCAAGTCATCCATTTTAGATAAACTTAAGGTTCAATAATTGACAACATGGAAAAACTTCAAATTTATCTTTATGATGAAGATGAAATCGAGAATATACAGACCCCAACGGAGGGACGTCTGACGGATATCTTCCCCGAGAAAAGGATTTGGGCAAATGTGAATTTGAACGGGCCTAACGACTTTACCGAAGCTCTTTTCGAAAGGATTAAAACACATCCGCTCGTCAAGAAGGGAATTCTTGACCCTACCAAAAGACCTCGCATTCAGGATTTTGAAGAGGCCATTGTTTTTCAGATCAATTCATACAATAGGGACGAGACCGGAGATTATGAACTGATCAAGTTTGTACTCGGAAAGAATTTTTTGGTCTCCTTCCAGGAGAAAGAAGGCGATCCCTTCGATGGTGTACGCGACAAGCTCTGGGAAAAAAAGGGAATTATTCGGGATAAAGGAGTTGACTTCCTGCTCTTCAGGTTGCTTGAAAGCATCTTGGAAGGATATTTTGACCTGATCGATGAGATCCAGAAAAACGAGATTTTTCCAAAAGGACGCAACCAGGACTGGACACCTGATCCTGAGAAAATGAGACAACTGGAGGAATTGAATCAATTTCTTTTTGGGATAAAAAAGTCAATTCGCCCCCTTTTGGAAAGCGTACACTTCATTCAGAACGGACATTCCGCTCTGATCGCAAAAAAGAACATCAAGTATTTCCATGACCTCAAGCAACAATGCCAATTTCTTATTGATTCCATAGAGTCCTTCGAACATCAGTTGGAAAGCTCTATCAATATGTTTTTTTCAATGCAAGGTCATCGCATGAATCAGGTTATGAAGACGCTGACCGTTGTATCGACGATATTCATTCCCCTAACGTTTCTAGCGGGTATCTATGGGATGAATTTTGAGTATATGCCTGAATTGGACAATCACTATGCTTATTTCGTTATTTGGGGCATTATGGGAGCAATCGCCATTGGAATGATCTGGTTCCTCAGAATGAGAAAGTGGTTCTAGGATCTTCCATTTCCTTGTGGCCATACTGGCCGATCATGATCATACCTAGCCCCAAGGGAAAAAGTGCCGAGACAACAAAAAGCGACCAATAGTAAAAAGGAAGGAATCCCATATTTCCCCAAAACATAACGCCCTGCCCAAAAATGATCAGCTCGGATAAGATCACGGCTGCAATGAAAACCCAAAGTCCCTTCACAGAGAGATTATTTGATCTGCTGATATAACCCCTGGCAAAAGCATAAGCCAGGGCGAACAGGGTGAATATTCCCAGGAAAACCAAATGGAAAAAACCGATGACAAGGTTGCGTATGGTATAGGCTACTGTAGCAATATCAGGGACCCAAACCATAAACTGAATAATGATCTTCAGGTAAAATGCCAAAACCGAAAAAATCAGCAGGTACCTCACTATCGGTTGAAATTGCCTGAGAGACTCACGCCCTATGGACCTGAGGATCCTGGTCAAAAACCACAGTGAGATCAGTTGGATCAGAACGCCGATGCTGTTGATCACAAAGACAAAGAAAATAGGGCTGGCCCAGCTTAAAGCCAGTGCAAAGGTCAGGAAGCAACTCGAAAAAAGAAGCCAGAAAAATCTCTTGGAATTCAGATGATCAAAGCGTACCCCACGGTCCTCCAATTCCTTGATAAACAGTGCCAGAACAGAAAAGATAAGCCAGCCATTAAATTGGAAATGCAAGAAAAACTGAATGGTCAAATAATATGAAACCGTTCCCCTTTCACCAAGTGAAACCAAAATCGGAAGAACCCAGATCGCGATTGTCGAAAACAGGTAAAAGAACAATGCAGCATTAAAGAAATATCCGGACACTCCATGGTTTACTCTGCGGTTCTTCCACATCAAAAAAACCAGGGCATAGCTGGTCAATCCGTTGAGAGCAGAAAAGGCACCGCTGCTGACTCCATAACCCTCAAGAGAAAACATGATCGCCATACCGATCACCGAAACCTGTAGAACCCAAAAAAGAATGGTAATACCTTTCCTATTATTCGTGAATTCTTGACAAAAGGCATGATAAAGGAACAGGATAAGAACGGGAAGAGCCCAACCAAGCATGGCCACATGAGAATGAGCATGCATGAAATTCCGAAAATCAAGCCATGGCAGTTCTATGACAAAGGCCATCCTTAGGAGTACTCCAAATAAAACTGCCAGCATGAGGTTAAATGCTGGCAGCCATATCCAAGATTTCCGGAGCATGATCAGGAACCTATTTCCTGGCCATCATTGGCATACATAAATTCAACGATATCCCTGGCATCCTCAATGGTCATATTCTGGTTGGGCATACGCACCAAACATTCCTTGAGCAATTCTTGCGCAGTAGGATCCTCAGCCAACATGATATCGACATTGGTGATCATATTCATCAGCCATTCAGGCTTTCGGATCTCTGTCAGGCCTTTCCAACCGGGACCAACTACGCGTTGATCATCGAGCTTATGGCAGGCGGCACATTTAAGTTCGTAGATCGATTTTCCATGCTCGACCATCTGGGCATCGAGCGGGGAGTTCAATTCCACATAGGTTACCTCACCAATTCCTTTCCCGTCATCAGTGGGTTTGGTTTCGACCTTATATTTATCGGCTTTTGAGCTCTCCTCACCTCCTTCAGATCCTCTGGATGAACAAGCGGCAATGAAAACCAGGGCAAATAGCAAAGTAGCGAATCTCTCCATGACGCAATTTTTTTAATGGGTTAAATATAACTGTTCAAAGTTGTTCTTAACCCCCATTTTCAGCTTTGATGAGATTCATCGGACTCCATGATTTTGGTCATTTTTCCTCGCTCTTACGATAACAATTTTTACGCCTTCCAATTTCAGATCGATTTGAGAATTAAAACTAAAACCCCAAATACCATGAAAAGAATGTTGAACTTCCTTGTAAGAGGCGGTTTGTGGACATTATTGGTTGGAGGATTACTTTTTACCTCCTGCAACCAACCCACCAACAACCAGCAAGCAGGAATGCTTGGCTCGGATGTAGCCTCAGCAGTTTATGTGCCACCAGGTCAACATGATGAATTCTATGCATTCATGTCAGGTGGATTCAGCGGACAAATCGGTGTCCATGGACTTCCTTCCGGAAGATTGCTGCGCATTATTCCAGTGTTTTCTGTCGATGCGGAAAAAGGATATGGCTTCAACGAGGAGACCAAGGCCATGCTGAATACCTCTCATGGATTTATTCCATGGGATGACTCTCACCACCCTGAACTCTCCCAGACCAACGGTGAAACCGATGGAAGATGGATTTTCATCAATGGTAATAATACTCCAAGACTTGCAAGAATTGATTTGACAACTTTTGAAACCGCAGAGATCATAGAGATCCCGAATAGCGGCGGAAATCATAGCTCTCCTTTTACTACCGAGAATACCGAGTATGTGGTTGCCGGAACCAGATTTGGCGTTCCGTTCCCACAACAGGATGTTCCGATCAATTCTTATGCTGAAAACTTCAAAGGCACCCTCACCTTCGTAAAAGTTGAAGAAGATGGCACAATGGACATTGCCTTTCAGGTTCTTCTTCCGGCATTTGATTATGACCTCGCGCATAGTGGAAAAGGAAAGTCCCACGGATGGACATTCTTTACCACTTATAACACCGAAGAGCAGAACACACTTCTGGAGGTCAAGGCCTCACAGAATGACAAGGACTTCATCGCCGCCGTAAACTGGAAAAAAGCCGAGGAATACATCGCTGCGGGAAATTTCGAAGAAATGGAAACGCAATACATGCGCAACTATTATGACGAAAAAACCCATATGGCCTATTCCGAAACCAAAACCAAGGTCAAGATCCTCACCCCTGAGAATTGTCCCGGATTGGTTTATTTTCTACCTACTCCCAAATCACCTCATGGTGTTGATGTCGATCCTACGGGAGAGTATATTGTCGGCAACGGAAAGCTCTCTTCAGACCTGACCGTACACTCATTCAGCAAGATGATGACGGCCATCGAGAATGAGTCTTTTGAGGACGAAGTTGCCGGTGTACCGGTATTAAAATTCGAAGAAGTTGTTGCAGGAGTTGTGAAGGATGCAGGTCTTGGACCATTGCATACCGAATTTGACGACAGGGGGAATGCCTATACCTCATTCTTCATCACCTCGGAAGTAGTCAAATGGAAAGTCGGAACCTGGGAAGTTCTCGACAAGGCATCCACTTTTTACTCCGTTGGCCATATCATGATCCCCGGAGGCGACTCGAAAAAACCGGAAGGAAAATATCTTGTTGCACTAAACAAGATCACCAAAGACCGCTATCTACCCACCGGACCTGAGTTATGTCATTCGGCACAACTCTATGATATCTCCGGTGATAAGATGAAACTTTTAATGGACTTCCCAACCCAGGGAGAGCCTCACTACGCTCAAGGAATCTCCGCAGGAAGGGTTAAACCCAATGTCAAAAAATTCTATCCTATAGAGGAGAATGAACACCCATTCCGTGCCATGGGTGAGAAAGACGCAAGGGTAGAAAGAGATGGCAATGATGTTCATGTCTACATGACAACCATTAGAAGTCACTTTGCTCCTGATAACATCGAGGGAGTCAAAGTTGGGGACAATGTGTACTTCCACGTGACCAACCTCGAGCAGGATTGGGACGTCCCTCATGGATTCTCTGTAATGGGTGCAAACAATGCCGAGTTGCTGATCATGGGCGGGCAAACCGAAACCCTGCTCTGGCAACCTAAAAAGGTTGGTGTGTATCCATTTTATTGTACCGACTTCTGCTCCGCACTTCATCAGGAAATGCAGGGATACATCAGAGTATCGGGAGCCGGTGCGAATGTTGACCTCGCCTGGGGTCTGGGTGAAACCGCACCCTGATAAAGATTGTTAGGAATGTTCTCCTGGATTTGGAGTTTTCTCTTTGATTTTTCCTAACCGGAGGGGTTTGGGCACCTTCGCTGATAAGCCGGCGAAGTGCCCTGCCCTTCTTTAATTTAAAACAATGAAATACCTCCCAAATATTATCATGTTGACCGGCAGCCTCCTGTTGTTGGCCATTTTCTTGTTTCCAATCTGGAAAATTATCCTGGTAGCACCTCAATACCCTTCAGGGGTCACCATGCTCATTTACCTGAATAAGATCGGTGGTACTGAACCAGGTACACTTCAGAATATCAATATTCTGAACCACTACGTGGGTATGAAGTCCATAGAGCCGGATTCCATTCCCGAGTTGACATATTTTCCCTTTATCATTCACGCACTTTGTTTGATAGGGATTATCATCTCATTCCTGAACAAAAAATATCTATACCTGGGCTTTGCAGCCTTGCTCGTGCTACTTGCGAGTCTGGGTGTTTATGACTTCTACCTTTGGGAATACGAGTATGGTCATAGCCTCTCGCCCGATGCCCCGATCAAGGTTCCGGGAGCTTCGTTTCAACCTCCGTTGATCGGGAAAAAGGACATCATCAACTTTACGGCCTACTCGCTACCCGAAACAGGGGTCTATCTCTACGGAGCCACCATTATTGCCGCACTCAGCTCCTGGTGGCTTACCAGAAAAAAATGAAGAAGCCATTCTTCATGGTATTGGTTGGTTTTACAATAGCTTGCACAGGCGGGCCTGAGCCGATTTACTTCGGTGAACAGGCCTGCCACTATTGTAAAATGACCATCGTGGACAAACAGCATGCTGCCCAGGCAATCTCAAACAAAGGGAAGGTCTATAACTTCGACGCTATTGAGTGCATGGTCAACCTTGAATTAAGTGAAGATCTTGAGCTCCATGAGTTTCGGGTCTGTAACTATGAGGACCCCGGCATGCTGATCAGTGTCGATACCAGTTTTTTCCTGATCTCTAAAAACATACCAAGCCCAATGGGAGCCTTCCTTTCGGCATTCGGTTCCAGGGAAATGGCCCAGGCGAAAAGTTCTTCAAATGAAGACATCATCTTAAATTGGGAACAATTAAAGGGAAGATTCAAAAGCTATTTACCGGATCCTGTCAATTAGATCGATCTTAAGGAACGCCTCGCTGCCAATTGGCATCCTCCTTCTGATATTTTTTACTGCTCCAATACAAGGGAATGGTCAAAATGCATCCGGGCTTGATATCCGCGCCAGCATTCAAAATGCCAACAGGCATGACTCCCTCATGATCCCCGCAGGCAACTATTCAGTGGGCACGATCATTATCGACAAGCCACTGAGCATTATCGGAGAGGGTTTCCCCGTATTCACCAGTGAAGAAGGTGAAGAGATCCTCACGATCATTTCGGACAGTGTGCATATAGAGGGCTTGGTTTTGGAGAAGGTAACGACCAGTTTCCTGGTGGACCGGGCAGCTATTAGAGTCAAAGAGAGCGATCATTTCACCATAAAGAACAACAAGTTAAGAGATACCTTTTTTGGGATTTATCTGGAAAACAGCTCCTACGGTGAAGTATCGGGAAATGAGGTTTTGGGTGATGCAAAGCAGGAATCCTCTTCCGGCAATGCTATCCATGCCTGGTATTGCCATGACCTGATCATTACCAACAACGAAGTTGCCAGGCACAGGGACGGCATCTATTTTGAATTCGTTGACAATAGTTTGATCAAGGGCAATGACAGTCATGATAACCTTCGATACGGACTCCATTTTATGTTCTCTAACGATGATGAATACATCGACAACATTTTCATGCGAAACGGTGCAGGGGTAGCCGTGATGTTCTCCAAGTTTATCAATATGTACTCCAACAAATTCCAATACAACTGGGGTAATTCAAGTTATGGTCTTCTTCTGAAAGAGATCTATGATGCGGAGATTGTTGATAATGAATTTGAGAAGAACACGATCGGGATCTTCATCGAAGGATCCACAAGAATCAATTATAGCAGAAATGATTTTGTACAAAATGGTTGGGCACTGAAGTTTTCAGGTGGAACACTGGATAACCGGGTCCGGGAAAACAACTTCATCTCCAACACCTTCGATCTTTCGGTTGGCTTTTACACGGAGTCCAATTCTTTCGATGGAAACTATTGGAGCGACTACAATGGATATGATCTGGACAAAAACGGTGTCGGCGATGTGCCCCACCGCCCGGTAAAACTTTTTAATTTTTTGATCAACAGCAGTCCCGAATCCGTGGTCCTGTTGAGAAGTTTTTTTGTCGAACTTTTGAATTTTGCAGAGAAGATCAGCCCTGTGTTCACTCCTGCAGAGGTTATGGATAAGGAGCCATTAATGGATAAAATCGCTTTGAAAAAGGAATCATGATCAGGATAGAACAACTGAGAAAATCGTTTGGAAAAAACATGGTTCTGCGCGGAGTTGATCTTGACTTTTCCGAGCCCGGGATCACAGCAATCCTTGGCCCCAATGGCTCCGGAAAGACAACCTTATTGAAGTCAATACTCGGAATGGTTGTGCCCGATTCAGGGAACATCTTCGTTGACGACAAATCGGTCAAAAATGATTTTCAGTACCGTGAAGAGATCTCTTTTCTTCCACAGATCGCCAGATTCCCGGAGAACCTCAGTGGAAATGAACTGATCAGGATGGTCACAGCCCTTCGCAAAAGAGAGGCGAATCCGGAACCCATCATTGACAGATTGAGTCTCAAACCATCTTTGGACAAGAAGCTCAAATATCTTTCCGGGGGAACAAAGCAAAAAGTCAGCATTACGGCAGCGCTGATGTTTGACAGCCCGATCCTGATCCTGGATGAACCCACAGCCGGCCTTGATCCTGTTGCGCTGATCGAATTCAAGAAAATGATCCTGGCGGAGCGTGAAAGAGGAAAGATCATACTATTGACTACTCATATCCTTAACCTGGTACATGAGCTCGCCGACCGGATCATTTTCCTTCTTGAAGGGGAAATATTCTTCAACGGGAGTTCAGAAGAATTGCTGAAGAAATTCAACACCGACAATTTTGAAGAAGCCATTGCC
>JANQHS010000228.1 GCA_028282565.1 Cytophagales bacterium
GTTCCTTTTTAAAAAAGGATTCCCACCGGGTTTGAGCAATGCTTTAACGCCAAATACGAGTGCAAATATTATGCCTGAAACCAGGGCCATGCTGGCGGAAATGGAAGTGTTGAGTGCCATCGCCAGGGAATATCCGCCAATGGACGACAAAAGGCCAAAAAACAGGGTCCAGCCAAGCATTTCATTCAACCTTGAGCTGATCTGATAGGCGGCCAAAGGTGAGGCCACAAGGAAGGCGATCACAAGGATGGATCCCACCGCTTCAAATGAGGCCACCGTAGTCAGGGAAACAAGCCCCAGGAGTATCAGATGGTAAAGCTTGGAATTGACACCCATGAGATTGGAAAACCCGGGGTCAAAGGAGGTGGTCTTGAATTCCTTCAGGAAAAGGAAAATGACGACAAGGACCAGGCAAAAGTTGGCCAGGAGGTTATAGAATGTCTTAGGACCTGCCTCCTTACCATCGATCACCAGGTTTTCCGATAGGGGCAAGAAGGTGATCTCCCCGTACAGCACGCATTCCTGATCGATATGGACATTACCGGCATAAAAGGAGATCAATACTACGCCCAGTGCAAACAGGGTGGTAAAGGTGAGCCCCAGGGAAGCATCGTTTTGCACCCTGAATTTTGCCTTCATCTGGTCAATGAGCAGAACGGTGATAAATCCGGCGATGCCAGCACCGACAAATACCCAGATGGAGTTGAGGGAGCCGCTGAGCATCACCGCGATGACTATACCGGGAAGGACCGAATGGGAGATCGCATCTCCGATCATGGTCACTTTTTTGAGCAGTAGGAAGACCCCAAGAACCCCACAACTCGCGGCAACCAAAAATCCTGAGGCTATGATCCAGAATGCATCACTCATGACTCTTTTCCATATGGGATCTCCTGATCATGTGGATCGCGTTCGGGATGATCCAGGGTTTCCAGCAGGAGTTCTTCCACATCTCCCGAAATGATATGCTCCACCGAATCGGCATCCTCATGAACATGATCCGGTTTGATGCCCATCTTCTTGGTGAGATACAATTCCCAGAGCCTGTGAAGTCGTACCAGG
>JANQHS010000264.1 GCA_028282565.1 Cytophagales bacterium
CAGGATTCCGATACTTGATCCCCCAAAAAGCAAGGGGTAGAGGATAAGCTCTATGCTGGCAAAACCCGTTGACTGATGATTCCTGATCCAAAGCATCAGGCCAAAGGGGATGAAGACCACTATGGATAAGGCGATAAGGGATTTGATCTTCGGGTTCATTGCTATTCGATAGCTCGTTTGGTATTCAGGCCAGGAGCAAAGATTGTACAATATGGCTTTCTAGTCCATTATTTACTCAGAACGATCGGGATTGCCTTATTTCCCCGATTGGTTTTCGCAGTCAGAACGTAATACCCGTTGCTGATGTCAAGACCGGATAAGTCGATTTGGATCATGCCGTTCTCCAAATTCGATTGAAATGTTTGAATGAGCTTGCCATTGGCATTGATCAATGAGAGTTCCAGCTCACCAACAATTTTTCCGTCGCTTGAAACCCAGATCTTATCATGGGCTGGGTTCGGGTGTACTTTCAATTCGAACCCTTCAGTTGAGAGGTGAAGTCCCAAAGGATTTACAAGAATGCAATCCGAGGTATCGGTGCATCCGTTCATGTTTAGTATAACCGCAAAGCTTCCCATACTGTCCGGAAAGAAGCTTTGTTGGGAGGCACCTGGAATGGGCTGATTTGTTTGACAATCGATCCACTGATAGGTGGCATTTGTCTGGTATGCGGTGAGTTGAGAGTCAGGAACCGTAATGATCACCGAATCATTTGGGCAGGGTAATCGATAATTGATGTGAATGCCGATCGGAAATGGAGTGAATTGTTCCCGGCTTCTAAAACGCTTAACCGTGGAGCTATCGGACTCTTCGCCAATCAATATCCAACCAAAATTTTGACCCGGGAAGTCGAGGAAAAACTGGACATCATCGGTCAGATCCTCCGAAGTCCAATTGTAGTAACCATTTCCCGACACCATTTCCGTAGCGGATGGATTTTGATCGAAATCCGCACCAGGGTTACTCCAAAAGACGGAATCATAATTGGTGTGGATCCAGGTTGCATCGTTTGATGTTGAAGCAACACCTCCTTCTTCGTTGCCTGGCGCATTTGAGCTGCCTTCGCCCCAATCGCTCAACAGTCTGTGTAGGGCAACCGGCTGGGGATTGCTGTTCAAGGCAGCATGGTCCAGACTGAAATGTGCCGATTCGATAATCGATCCGGCCGGAATACTGCCGGCGATGTCAAAGGCTAATACCGCCCTTCTTTTTTCATAAAGATCATTGCTCCCAGAAAAAATGTAAGAGCCTGATCCGTTGGACAAGGCTCCGTTGGAATCTTCATAAAGCGTATTGTCCTTCGACCTTTCAAGGGTCACAGAAAGATCGCCGGGATTGGGAGGTGGCAGGCAGTAACTATGACTTCCCCCGGAGTATTCCTTGTTTGGTCCTGAAAAAGTACAGTTAATGGAATAAACGGGGCTGGAGCCCTCATTGAGGATCAGGAAAGGTTCGTCCATACTGCCCACACCCTCCAGGATAGATACATTGAAACCAAAAGGCGAATTTGGATCCTTAAATAAAAAGCGCCGGTAATCTTTAGAGCCGGAGGTAATGGTATCGATCAGGACTACTTCATAGTTGTACAGGGTTCCATAGCTTCCGTAAAAAGACCATGATCCACCGACTTGTAAGCCAAAATCATAAAGGATCCTTTCCGTCGTTCCGCTATGTTTGATCCACCAAACCTGTTTTAGAATCGTATCCTCCCTGACCAGGTGAACAACTCCAAGAGTATCATTTCGATATTTTTTATAAATCTGGCCATTATAAGTCGAGTCTCCATCCTGGATATACCAATGAAAAAGGCTGCCAAGCCCTCCAAAGTGTTCGATAAAGAAGGAAGTATTTTTTAAAAAGGGATCATAGGCCATGGATTCTCTGGGCGAAAACGAAATGAGGATCAGGAAAAAAGCAAAGTATAAGGTTCTCATTAGGGACTGGTTCAGATGTTCAAGGTTGACTACCGCTAAATTTCGCATACCCTTCCGATTATGAACTATCCAGGTGGGAATTTCTGGGTTGTATATTGAATAATTCACCCAAACAATGGGAGTAAATGTCCATCGATGAGGCCGTCAGGATGCATGGTTTTGGGTAATCTCTCAATGGCTTCATGGAGTGTCATCTTGTCCTGGGCTGGGCGGAAGGGAAAAGATAGTACATATTCTTGCGCAAATATGTTGCGTTCGCACTGCTTAGACTTGAAGCTTCAAATCTTTTGCTTATGAAAGACAGCAGCACAAAAGGGGCGAAGAAGAAACTCAGGCAGTTGGAGATCCTTGAAAAGCAGATCGATATCCGCAAAAAGTATTTGGAGACCAAGAAAGAAAACCTGGAGATCCTGGAGCAGGAGCGGAAAAGCAACACATCGATTGAGGAGCAAAGGGTATTGCTGGATAAGATTTCAGAACTTAGATGGCTGTTATCTGAGATCACGGTGGATGAGGAAAAGACGATTCTGGGCTCGGAACCCTTTCTCTGTCGCTTGATCGGGCCGGGATATCAGGAAAGGATTGAAAAGAAAATGATGACTTTGATTGAGAAGCTATGAATGAATACCTCAAAACCATGATGGAATTTGCGGGATACGGAAACCCCGAGGGGAAATACTGGTTTGTTGGGATGGAAGAAGCACTTTCAATTGAGAATCGATCCGATTTGAAGGATTACCAACAAGGAATTATGTGCAATACGGATGAGCATAATTATTCCTATTACAAGAAGAGGTTTTACAAAGAGAATTCCGGATCCAGATATACGGCCATTTATGATATCATGGGTAGGATAGAAATGGGATCCAAAGGAATTATTGGAGAATTGGATTCCTGGTTGGATTCCAATCAGTTTAGGAAGGGCTGTGATAATTTCTATACTCCTCTGTTTCCATTGGGAAAGGCCAGGATAAGGAAGCCACTGCCGCAAATCAGTATGGATTTATTTGGCTTGGATACGATGAGTCAATACAAGGAAATGGTTGAGAACCACCGCTTCCCATTTTTGAGAAGCGTATGGGCCAAGAACCAGGACAAGGTCACCATCTGTTTTGGCAAGGGTTATTGGGATTACTTTAAAATGGCTTTTGGACTTGAGAGTGTGAAACCGGAATCTCTGGAAGACGGGAAGATCTTATTCTTCCAAGAGGCCAATACCTATTTGGTTCCATTCTTTTGGTATGGGAATCATGGAATGGGGAAACATATCGAGTTTCTCTGTAAGCATATCCGCAAATCTTCTAGAGTTACTTCAGGACAGGATTGCGCTAGTGATCAATGAAGCCGATCGTGGCATTGCGTGCATACGGAAATCAACCATTTAATAGGCTCCTTTCCAATATGGTTTTTTGAGCAGATGGCTTATTATCGCTTTTTCTGGGGAATTTGAATTTTAGAAACTCCACCTCTTTTGTTCATATTCTTATGAATATCAGCCAGTATTCTCCATTTCATATTAACCAATGATTTTATATTGATCGACCAAAAACCCTTTCAATATCCTTTTCTAGCCTGTCTTTCTGGGTTCTAATCGCCGTAATGCTTCTTAAGAAAAGAAGGTGTTCTTTTCGGCTGAAGAAATCTAGATGAAAGGACTTGGATAAGGTAAAGAACATGACTGGAATGCTTACTGACCATGAGCCCACCTTGGATGAGCTGATTCCAAGTTCATTCACAATAATATCCTCCACATTCTTTTGAAGCCTTCCAGCGGATTTGGTTTCGTTGGATTCCTCTCGAATTCTATTCTTGATTCTCTCAAATTGGCCATCTGATTTAATTTGCATAATCACCTCTAAAAGGTCCATGGAGGTTGAGGCTTCTGACAAAACAAATTGAGTCAGAGAAGGTAATTTGAAATTATTATCAATTCCCACTCTTACATTTTTAAACCAGGACTCTTCCTTTCTTTTGAGAATGCTTTTATCAATCTGTTCCAAGATAATTGATAGACTATCTTTCCCTTTTTTTGGCAGGGTACTGATTATTGCGGACGATCTTTCCGGAGCGATAAACAAATCTGATTCGAAGATCTCCGAGGTTGTAAGGTAGTTGCTTATTCCATTATTCTCATAGCTAGCTTCACTATTCCAATCAATTTCTGAAACCGAAGGATCAAGGGCGCCAAAGTAGATTTGAACATTTTGTGAGAACCACTCAAATCTAGTCCAGTGGTTTTCAAATCCGTTGAGCAGAAAATTGGGTTCATCATAAAGAAGAACGGCGTCAATGAAGTTTGAAAGTCCTCCGAGAGCATTTTCAAAAAGTTCATTATCAATCCTTTGAAGATCTTGTGAATTGTCAAGAACAATCCCAGCATGTTCTAAGGACCAATTGTCAACAATGCATTTGCTTTTTTCATTCATTTCGAAAAATTAGGGAAAGAAGGAATTTACTAGGTCTATGGTTTCTCTTGATTCGTTAGGGAAATTATACTTGACTAAACCGCAATTTCGTTTTTCCTAAAGGGAATAAAGTATTTGAGTGACCAGGGGAGTGTAAATATCTATAGGCTAAAAATTTGCGCGAGTGGAATAATGGATGCAATTTTGAAATATTTCGTGCAAGATCTATAAAAACAGAAAGCACATGATTCTAATTTTCATATTGCGACTAATTGGGATAAAGTGCGTGGACTATCATATTGGAGGCAAATTTCCTTTTATGGTTGTTTCTGGATATGGAGATCCAAAAAAGAGAGACTTTCCTGGAGGGGTTAGTTGGGGTTAACCACCTTTTTTATCATTACATCCTCCATTTTCAATATACGCTCCTGGGTATTGTTCAAGTAACTGTTGTTCGATTTCCCTTCTTCTAATCCGACTACCCTCACTTTTTACAAAAATTACACCGGCTCCTTTTTCAGTTATGCATCCTTTTCTAATGTGGAAATTTCGTCTATCCTCAATATCCCCCTCTCCTATATAAATTGGAAAATATGCATTTTTCTCAGAGTCATATTTCGCTATGATATAGTTTCCTTGTAGGTGAGCGTCAAGTTCATGGGTTAATTCGTAGCCATGGAATTTGATACCGAAGCCGTCGGTGATATTCCAAAATACTTCGATGTGGAATGGAGAATTCATTGGTAGCGTCAATCGTTGGGGCCAAAAAGAGCACTTTTAAAAGTTGATTGTCAATCCTCATTTATGATGATATTTTGAATCTATCTGAGACTGTCGATTCCTGTTTTTATGGGAATTGGGTGATTTTCTTGACTACCTGGTCTGATCCTGTTTGATCCAGACCTCTGTCTTTTCCTTGTATTGATCAAGATCCAACCATTCCGGTATAGAGATCTCATTCAATTCTTCCATTTCCTGGGATATTTCCGGGGAGCTTTTGGCGGCTTCCAAACTCATCCCCCAACTGATAGCTGATCTGCGGAGGTAGGCTTCTCTGAAATCAGGGTCATCGAAAATTCCGGGAATGCCGATCATGAACTTCTGCTCCGGAACAGCCACATAAAACATGAAGCCTTCCAGGATCTCTTCAAAACTCGCTTCTTCGTAGCCACCGCCAAACCTGTACAAGTCGAATGGAGTTCTTCCAAAGGGAGTGCCCTTCAGGTCAAAGGCCAAGGGCTTATTTCCGGTCAATTCAAATGCAGCATCCCATTTTCCATCTGCCGCAAGGTTGCCTGCATTGCCAAGCCCGTTGATCATGATCCCCTTGGTGATCTCGGGGAAACTTTTGAAAATATATTGCCCGGTACTGTAGACTCTAGGTTCATTCGGGTTTGGTCGATAGTCCGGTATATGCGTATAGGCATGATAGGTGTTCATGATCACCAGGGCCTTTGCCTTGTTGGGATTTGCCCGCTTTGCATCTCCGTAAGATCTGATGAAATGCCTGGCCATGACAGCGTTTCTATGGATCACCGGTGGTAGATCGTTCTGTGGCTCCATCATGTTAAAGAGCAACTCGTATTGTGCATGGTTTTGCATGGAATCCCAGCTGAATACAATATCCAGGGGATGAACCATGATCTTGTCTTCCGGGCTTCTTTCCTGATTGATATCATAAACAGAGCTTAACAGGTAGTAATAATTATAATTGGACCAAACGGGGTCGTAATCCAGATCACGGAACAGTTCGAGGAGCTTTTCTCTTTTTTCCTCTTTACTTAGTCCTTCCTTATTGAGAAAATCATGAACGGCAGATCCCATATTATAAACCCCGACCTCGGTGTACACATCTCCCTTGAATCCGGATTTTTTCATGAAATCCACCAATAATTCGTATTGGGTGAACTCCGGATGATAGCGTTCGGAAAAAATCAGGATGTCCTTTGCTTCAAATGATGAGGAAAGGTATTCAACGGGGCTTTGAAAAGTGCCGCTCTCCAAAAAGTCTACATAGCTCTTGAAAGGGATCTCATCGTATTGAGCGGAAATCGGAAAGGAAAACAGGAACAGTGTGAGGGAAAGAATCAGGAGTCTCATGGATATTTCGGATTATAGTAGCTACAACTCTAATCTAAAAATTGAGTACCAGAATAATTAGTTCATGGGAAGAGCGAGAGCGTGAAAG
>JANQHS010000325.1 GCA_028282565.1 Cytophagales bacterium
CTCAACAAAATATGATCCGCCAAAAGGATCAACCACGTTCGTGAGGCCAAGCTCATTTTGAATGATCAGCTGGGTATTTCTGGCAATCCTGGCCGAGTAGTCCGTGGGGAGTGCAATGGCCTCATCAAGGGCATTGGTATGAAGAGATTGCGTATGCCCTACCACTGCCGCAAGCGCCTCAATAAATGTTCTTCCTACATTATTGAATTGGTTCTGAGCTGTTAGGCTCCATCCGGAGGTTTGACAATGGGTCCTCAAGGCCATTGATTTTGGATTCTTTGGATCGAATTGCTTAACAAGCTTGGCCCATAGCAATCTGCCTGCCCTGAGCTTGGCAACCTCCATGAAGAAATCCATTCCTATAGCCCAGAAAAAAGAAATTCTTGGTGCGATCAGGTCGACATCAAGTCCCTTATCAACCGCTGTGCGCAAATACTCTAGCCCGTCCGCAAGGGTAAAGGCGAGCTCTATATCCGCAGGAGCTCCGGCCTCATGCATGTGATAACCTGAAACACTGATGGAATTGAATCGCGGCATCTTCTCGGCCGTAAATTCGAAGATATCTCCGACTATCCTCATCGACTCCCCGGGTGGATAGATGAAGGTATTTCGAACCATGAATTCCTTCAGGATATCATTCTGGATCGTTCCTGTCAAGAGCTCGGGTTTGACCCCTTGCTCTTCGGCCGCGACAACATAAAAAGCCATAATCGGGATAACAGCACCATTCATGGTCATCGATACCGACATTTTATCCAAAGGAATTCCTTTGAACAAAACTTTCATATCCTCCACGCTGTCAATGGCTACGCCCGCTTTGCCCACGTCGCCAAAAACCCTTGGATGATCGGAGTCATACCCCCTGTGGGTGGGAAGGTCAAAGGCGACACTCAAGCCTTTTTGGCCGGCGGCTATATTCCTTCTGTAGAAAGCGTTCGATTCCTCAGCAGTCGAAAACCCCGCGTATTGCCGAATCGTCCATGGTCTGGTCGCATACATGCTCGGGTACGGTCCTTTCAAAAAAGGTGGCACTCCTGCTATGAAGTCCTTGCTATCCAGCTCTTTGATATCCGACTCAGTATACTTCTCCTTGAGATCGATCCCTTCTGCTGTGCGGATTGTTCCAGTACTATTCGTTGGACCAGCTCCATTGTTGAGCAATTGTTCAAGGCTGATATTGGAAAAATCTGTTGGCATGCCTATTCGTTTCGAAGTGAGGAAAACAACTCGCTAAAAGGAGCGTCCGGGTTAAACCTGTGCTCAATTGGTAAAGCCTCAGCCCCTTGCTTGTCCAGGACTGCAACTAATTCTGTTGCTCCGCCCGCAAGGGTTGAAATTTTGGCTATATCCGGGTGCTCAAGGTCACCCACAAAAACCACTAGATCTCCGGGCCCAAAATTCTGTTTTTCCAGCTCCGAAGATTCAATGGTCCTCGAAGGGATTCCAAGAACCCCAACCTTGTTGGATACGCTGTTCGCTTCGGAAAACCGGGACGGATCTGTTCCGAGCATGATTATGTGACACTTACATGATCTCTGCATTACAAGGCGTTGAGCTATTATATCTTGTCCCAGGATCTTTTGATCTCCAATGAACTCTTTGGTCCTCTTAACCTCCTCTTGCGACAATTCCTCGTTGCCGTCGGGAAACAAATTCAACCCGATCATTTTTAGCCTTCCATCATCCACAGCACCGGCCCTTTGGGAAGATCTTTTCAGGGCCGAGTCCAGCAAAGACCCGAAGGATTCGGATTTTTTCATACCTCCTTCGCTGCGTATTTTCTTAAAAATATCCCAGGCCCTGGCCGAGATCTTTCCGTTCAGCTCACGTAAATAATAAGATCCGTTCAAAGGGTTTTTGACTCTCATAACCCTGGATTCTTCCTTGAAAAGGAACGCCAAATTGCTGCTGATCCAACTTCCCAAATAAGGATCCGGACTTCGAATTTCATCAAAGGCAGGAACATGAATTGTGTCTGCGCCGGCAAACATGCCGGACAATAGCTGGGAGCCCTGTCTTAGTATATTGTTCTCCTTGTCAAAAGGACTGTGGTAGAATTTGGAAGAAATGATCTCCAGATCAAGAGAGAGATCTTTCCTGCCACTCAATTCACTTAATACTCCAGCTGACATCGCCTTCCAGCATTGAAGCTTTGAAACACCGACCATCATGTCAATTCCAGGGCTTATCCTGAACCGAAAATGCCTGTCGATCAGCTCTGAAATATCCGCACCCGGAAAGAACTCATCTGCCGAAGAACATAGAATTTCAAGCAGCATCGCAAGTTCCTCATAAACAAGGAATCCCCTGTTGATAAGGCCGTTGGAATCAACCAAAAAAGTCCTGGCTTCCGGAAAATGAATTTGTACTTTTTCAAGCCATGATAATACTTCTTCCGTTGGGCAATGCCCTAACATTAAGGAAACAAAGTCCGGTGAAATTGTCCCTACCTGATTGGCTTTCAATCCCTTTTCCTCGATGCAATCAAGGAATGCTGCAGATCGTTTCAGGTCAGCAGAAGAAAAGTAAAAGTGTAGCCTGTCAAAACCTAGTCCCCGGACCGAATCGAGAACCTGAGCGAAAAACTCAGGCGCAATACTTCCGATTTCCAAACCGATCTCGGATATCCCTTTAGCGTTCAGGTCCTTATGGAGAGCACCTAGTTGTGCGCTGGAGAAGGAATCTGTGATATACAGCCAAGGAATAACTCTAAAATCTTGATTATCAGATATTTGTTCGAAATTCTGAATCGCTTTGCCAATTTTTTGATCGGCGTTATCAGATTCCTGATAGTATGGTCTGAACGCCAAATCTCCAATTCTGAACTCGAGGGATTCCAGATTCTTCCCTTTTAAGCTTCGCTCAATGGAGGATTTCCATTCATCCGAACCGGGCTTGGCAAATTCTGAAAAAAGTCCCATTTTATTTGCTCAAATCGTGCCGGTAAAGTAAAAAAAAAGTCTCTGTTTTGGTCTTCGAATGAGCATATTAATTTGCTTTTAAGCAGCCGGAAAAGAAGATTCTAATTAATTCAATTCTTGCTTAGAAAAATACAAATATTGCTGTTTGGATTAAATCGCTATTTATATAATCTTTTAAAGAATTTTTGAGGTCTTATCATCCCTCAGTCAGCCTGCTCCAACGAAACGAAAAAGTCAAGTTTGAAATCATTTTTTTTATCATTCATTTTTTTTCAGCTTTGTCATCCCCCGAAAAATTATTTGGGAATTTTACCAGGTTCTTAACTGATTTAAACGAGGCTCTTAAATGACAAAAGAAATACGGGTTTTATGGGAAAACTGCTTGGAAACCATTAAGCAGAGTATTAGTCCCCAAAGTTTCAAAACCTGGTTTCAACCGGTAAGGCCGGTGAGCCTCAACGGTGCAACTCTTACGATCGAAGTACCCAGCCCATATTTTTACGAATACCTTGAAGAGAATTTTTCAGGCCTTCTAAAGGAGGCACTCGACAGGGAGTTAGGTCAGGATAGCGGTTTGGAGTATTCTGTTGTGGTAGACAAGGGAACATCGGAATCCGATCAGGCGACCATCAATCTTCCCGGATCTCAAAAGAATCAGAACTCAACGGGACTGTTGGGTTTTGGTCCGATGGATTCCAACACTTTCAATTTCTATTTTGACAATCCGCTCAACCCGAATTACAATTTCAAAAACTATGTTGAGGGAGATTGCAACAGGCTGGCACGTTCAGCGGGCTTAGCGGTTGCAGAACGACCAGGATCGACTTCTTTCAATCCACTCTTTATATATGGCGGAGTAGGGCTGGGAAAAACCCACCTGGTTCAGGCCATTGGAAATCTGATCAGGAAAAACCATCCGACCAAGAGCGTTCTGTACGTTTCTTCAGAGAAATTCACGAACCAGTTCATCGATGCACTTCGAAACAACAAGGTACAGGAGTTTTCGAGCTACTATCTGAACCTTGATGTTCTGCTGTTGGACGACGTGCAATTCATTGCCGGAAAGGAGAAAACCCAGGATATATTCTTCCATATTTTCAATCAGCTTCACCAAACAGGTAAGCAAATTGTCATGACCAGTGATTGCCCTCCCAAAAGTCTGAAAGGGCTGCAGGAGAGATTGCTTTCGAGATTCAAATGGGGACTGACCGCTGACTTGAGAAATCCGGGATTTGAAACCCGCTCGGCGATCATCAAAAGAAAAATGGAGCAGGAGGGCACCAACATTCCAAACAATGTTTTGGAGTATCTGGCCTATACAGTAGACACCAATATACGTGAGTTGGAAGGCGTACTCGTATCTCTGATCGGAGAAGCAACACTGAATAGAAAAGAGATAGACCTGGAGCTTGCCAAAGAGGCCTTGCAAAAAATTGTTCAGGATATTGAAACCGAAGTGGGGATCGATTACCTGCAAAAGTATATCGCGGACTACTTCAAGGTAACCCCCGAATCGCTCCGGGCAAAAACGAGAAAGAAGGAGATCGTGATCGCACGTCAGGTGGCAATGTTCTTCGCCAAAGAGTATACCAACCATTCCTTAAAAGTGATCGGTTATCATTTTGGGGGTAGAGATCACAGCACCGTGATCCATGCGATCAATTCTGTCAACGACATGATCGATACCGACAAAAGGTTCGCGGAGTCGATGAGAGAAATTGAAGCAAGCCTAAAAGTCAAAGCATCCTAAATCCATGTCGGGAAGAATTGGTGTCTACTGCGGATCAAGGCCGGGAGTAGATGGTTCATTGCACCAATTCATCGAGGAATTAGCCAAACTTTTTCAAAAGCACAACCAGGGACTTGTGTACGGCGGAGGAAGTATCGGCCTTATGGGGATCATCGCTGATGCCATGATCCGGAACAAGGGAGAGGTCATCGGAGTAATTCCGAAATTTCTCGATGAAAGAGAATTAGGCCATAAGGGAGCAGATCAGCTAATCCTGGTTGACTCCATGCATGAAAGAAAGGAGAAGATGGCCATGCTCGCCGATCGTTTCCTGATCCTGCCCGGAGCGATCGGTACCATGGATGAGTTCTACGAGATCCTCACATGGAAGCAATTAGGACTCCATGATAAACCGATCGCGGTTTTTAACTTTGGTGGCTACTATGACCATTTGATCGCCCAGATGGATCAAATGATCAGAATGGGATTTATGGATGACTCGGTTCTCAAACTTTTCGAAATTTTTAGTTCTCTTGATGAACTTGAAGAAGGCTTCATTCAAATCTAGTTTCTTCATCCTGCTTTGCACGCTGTTTTTCAGTTCGGCCTCATTTGGCCAAACGCAGATGATCGATACCGCCAAATCAAAGATCCGTTGGACCGGAAAAAAGCTGACCGGAGAACATAGCGGATTTGTAAAAGCTGCAGAAGGAAATGTGCACTATGATTTCGGTAAGATCAGCACAGCCTATTTGAAGGTGGACATGAACTCGATCTCCTGCACGGACATTGAAGATCCCGAATACAACAAAAAGCTGGTGAAGCATCTGAAGGACCCGGATTTCTTTGATGTGCCCAACAACCCTTATGCCTTGATCAACATCGAGGAAATAACATGGCAGGAAGGCTATGCAAAAGGAGAGGCTTTTTCAACAATAACCATCAAGGGCATTGAGAAGCCGCTCAGGTTTATGATCAACAAAGAATCCAAGAGCAACAAGGCGATACTTTCCGGCAAAGCGGTTATCGATCGAACGGACTATGGAATCACCTATAAATCCGCCAGCGTCTTCCAAAACCTCGGAGATAAGATCATCGAGGATGACTTTGACCTGGATTTTGTGATATACTTCACAAAGCCGACCAGGCTATAGCCAGGAATACCTTTCATGAGCAAACCTTTCAAGCTCCTCCCTATGGCTGGGATGGGCAATATCTATTAATGCCTTTGCCCTTTGCCTGATACTTTTTCCAAAAAGGTCGGCGATCCCATATTCTGTGATCACATAGTGTACATGAGCCCTGGTTGTCACCACTCCTGCTCCTTGCTTGAGGAATTTTACGATCTTGCTTTCGCCCTTCTTCGTCGTGGACGGGAGCGCAATAATGGGTTTGCCTCCTTCTGAAAGGGAAGCACCCCGAATGAAATCCATTTGCCCGCCTACTCCCGAATAATAGTATGATCCAATGGAATCAGAGCATACCTGCCCGGTAAGATCAACCTCTATGGCAGAATTAATGGCTGTCATTTTATAGTTCTGGCGTATCACATGCACATTGTTGACATATTGGATATCCAGCATGCGGATCAGGGGATTGTCGTCAACGAAATCATAAAGTTTTCTTGATCCGATCAGGAACCCCGACACGATGACACCGGGATGCTTGGTTTTCATCGAACCATCGATGGTCCCGTTTTCCACCAGGGGAATGATCCCATCAGAGAACATTTCCGAATGAATTCCAAGATGTTTATGATGTTCAAGTTTTTTAAGTGCTGCATCCGGAATAGCTCCGATGCCCATTTGAAGAGTGGCACCGTCTTCAACCAGCGAAGCGATATACTCCCCTATTTTTTCTTCCGTTTCGCCCAATGGTTTGGGGATCATTTCCGGGATCTCCTCTTCAACATCAACAAACGAGTCAAACTTGGAAATATGTATGAGTCCGTCGCCATGGGATCTTGGCATTCGGGGATTGATCTGCGCGATCACATGGTGGGCGACCTCAATAGCCGCCTTGGTTGCGTCCACCGATATACCAAGGCTACAGAATCCATGTCTGTCCGGTGGGGAAACCTGACACATGGCCACATTGATCGGCATTCTGCCTCTCCTGAACAGAAGCGGCACCTCACTCAGAAAAATAGGAACATAATCCGCTCTTCCACTATTGATAGCCTCGCGCACATTTGACCCTATAAAAAGAGAGGTAACCCTAAAGGAGTTTTGAAGTTCTTCAGCCACATAGGGAGCCGGCCCTTCGGTATGCAGGTGGACAATATCCACATTATGCAATTCATGCCCCCTTTTTGAAAGTGCCTCTACTAGTTTGGCAGGAGCCGCAGCCGCGCTTTGTACAAAAACACGGTCACCGGACTTTACTATTTCAACAGCTTCCTCCGGTGTAACAGATTGATACATTTAACTTATGCGATTTTTCAGGTTATTAAGAATAGATAATAGTATGTCTGCGTCATCCTCGTCGAGTACTTCTCCAGCTCCGGCGAGCTGTTCAAGAGCTATAAAAAAAGACAGGTAAATGCCTGGTTCAGGCTGGTCTTGAAGGAGGTTATTGAGGTTTTTATAGGCCTCCGTGATCATGATCTCTGCCTTGCTTTGTATGAGTCGGTCCAGGGGAGCCATGATTTCCGTCCCCTTCAGTTTGGTTGTAATGATATGCTCTTCAGCTTCATCGATAATCCCATCCATCATGAGGATAGCATAAGCCAGTTCTGCAAAGGCGGATATTACATTGGTATTTAGGTTCGACTCGCTCATCTTCTAGAAACGGCAAATTAACCAATAGATTTTCATTGCTCAACCCCCCGAGTCTATAACAGTTGTAAAAGAAAAATCATCCACATCAAACAGACCTTTATCACTTATTTTCAATGAGGGAATAACAAGCAATGGTAAGAACGAAAGGGTCATGAAAGGGCTGCTCATTTTGCCACCAAGATCATGGAAATCTGCATTGAGCAGGGTGTATTTTTCGGCAACCGTTCTACACTCATCAGTCGACATCAAACCGGCGATAGGAAGAGCGAGAGCCGCGGTCTTCTCCGAGGAAACAAATCCTATCCCTCCCTTCAATTCACAGATCTTTTCATAGGCCTTCATGATCAGACTATCATGAGATCCAAGGATCACTACATTATGAGAGTCATGTCCTATGGAAGAAAAGATAGCGCAATCCCTAAGACCAAACCCCTGAACAAACCCTACAGAATGATTACCACTTCCGTATCGGTCTGCAACCAGGATCTTCATGATGTCATTTTCAGGGTCAGATTGAAAATTCTCCATATCCTCATCAAGGGCAATCGATATCGCTTCGGTGATCAATTGTCCGTCCAGGGCGCGTATGACCTTGAGCCGGTCGCCGCTCTGCACCGGAAATCGAAGAGAATCTGTCGTGAGATCCCGGGGCTCAAACCTGTTTAATGATCTGATCTCTTTCATGGAGAAAAGCGATGTGCCTGCCTCGATCACTTTTTCACCCTTGCACCATACATCGGTTGGAACTATTTCCTGGAGATCTTCGGTAAGAAAAAAATTCGCCGTATCACCCACTCTGCCGTATCCGCAATCCAGACCGTAATGCAGAACCGGATTTTTGCAGGCCGCCTTGACCACATTCCAAAAGGAACAACCCTTTTCAAGAGCTCTTTTCACCAATAAATTGATGTGTCCCAGGATCAAGCCATCCGGATGCAGATCATCCGAACAAAACATCACCATTTCGGGATATTCATCGATCAACTTGACAAGCTCATTGAAATTCCTGGCCGCACTGCCCTCCCGGATCGAAACTTTCATTCCCAGTTTGATCTTCTCCGCACCTTCCTCATAAGTGATGGTTTCATGATCTGTAGAGATCCCTCTTCCGACATAGGCCTCAAGGGCATTGCCCCGCAGGCCGGGAGCATGTCCGTCAACCGGTTTTCCCCTTTCCAGGGCAGAGCTTATTTTCTGCAGAACATCTTTCTGGCCCTGAATCGCACCCGGAAAATTCATCATCTCAGACAGATACAGGATCTCCGGTCGATCCAGGAGTTCTTCGATATCCTTTGGTCCCAGATCGGCACCCGCTGTTTCAAAGGCCTCTGAGGTTGCGGGAACACAACTTGGAGCCCCGAAATAAAAGTTAAACGGGACTCTTTGTCCATCCTTGATCATGAACTCAATACCGGGAATTCCAAGCACGTTTGCGATTTCATGCGGATCGGACACAGTTGCAAGCGTACCATGCTTCAGGGCTTGCTTTGCAAAGCGGGAGGGCGCAAGCATGGAACTCTCAATATGGATATGAGAATCTATGAATCCCGGAAAAAGAAATGGAAGAGTATCATCCTGCGCGATCCGAATGATTGCAGAGATCTTCCCATTTTCAATCCCAATTCGGGCGGAGTAAATATCCTCCCCATCAATATCCAAATAGTTGACGCTTAATTCGGTCATTGGGGTATGATCAGAATATGCCTGGTATTGATCGCCCCTCCCTTCTTGCCGAGCACTTCAATCAGGTGATATCCGTACTGACTCCGAACGGGCACCGACATTTCCCCGATCTCAAGGTCATAGGCTGCATTCCAATATTCTTCGACGAGGCTTCCGGGCATCATATACCCGATCACACCCCCGTTTTCCGCAGAACCAGGGTCCTGGGAAAATCTTGCCGCCATTTCTCCAAAATCCGCACCATCGACGATCATCTGCCGGATCATTTCGCATTTTTTGAATGCCAGTTCTTCGTTCAATTCCGCATCCTGAGCCTGAGCGACAAACCCATAACAGATCAGGAATATGGTCATAATCCATCTCATAGATCCTGTGTCTTATAAAATTCCTTTTCCGAGATCCTGGTCCATGGCCCCATAAGCTCCTTGAAACTCGATATCGAATCGAAAACCTTTTT
>JANQHS010000403.1 GCA_028282565.1 Cytophagales bacterium
ACCATTGAGAATGTACTGACCAGCAATCAGGTAGATTTTGCCAAGGTCTATGAAGGAACCGTAGACGATATGGCTGTGAAGTTCCAACTGCTGCTGAACAAAAAACTGAATTCCAATCATGCGATCAAAACCGGGGTCTTTATTGATCATCTGATGTACGGGCAGGATATCCTGGGATGGAATTATGTGGCGAATACGGAGAAAAGATTGATCGACAGCCACGGAAATTCTCAGAGAAGCCGCGGGTTTGCAGAATGGGCCCATACCCCCCATCCTAACTGGCAATTCGTATACGGCCTGCATTACACCTATGTTCACCTGAACGGAAGTCAGGCGGTTGATCCGAGGTTTGGAGCAAAATGGAATTTCACCGAAAATCAGAATCTTAGCTTCGGCCTCGGTGTGCATAGCAGGAATGAAAACCTTTCTACCTACCTTATCGAAATACCGGATCAGAATGACAACCTGTACCAACCAAATCTGGATCTCGGGCTTTCAAGGTCTTTTCATGCTGTCCTGGGCCATGAGATCTATTTCAATGATCAACTGAGGTTCAAATCCGAGGTCTATTATCAAAATCTTTTCAATGTCGTAGTCGAAGATCGAGCCGGTTCTTCCTACTCATTGATCAACTCAAGTGAAGGTTTCGTAGACAGGCCATTGACCCTTGGAGGCGAGGGGTACAATTATGGAGTGGAATTCACCCTTGAAAAGTTCTTCAGCGATCAGTATTTCTTGCTGACAACGGTTTCCGCCTTTAACTCAAAATACAAGGCAATGGATGGTAAATGGAGAGATACACGCTACAATACCAATTACATCGCCAATATTCTTGGGGGAAAAGAATTCGACCTGAGCAAGAATGGCAAGCAGAGATCATTGACCGTGAGTTCCAAGGCATTGTTTAGCGGTGGACAACACTATGTTCCCATTGATCTTGAGAAATCCCAGCAATTGGGAAGAACGGTTTACAAGGAAAACAGGGCTTATGAATACAAATTCGATCCTTTGACCAGGATTGATCTTCAGGTCAAACTAAGGACCAACAGGAAAAAGTCCACGCATGAAATATTGCTTGACATCCAGAATGTCACCAACAATCAGACCACAGTTTATTATTATTACTCCGATTGGGATCAGAAGATCAAAGCTGGGTCTCAGCTTCAGATCGTCCCCATGTTAGGGTATAAAGTAACCTTTTAGTCAAGCATCATTTCTGAACATACAGAAATATTGACCAGGGTCCGGGAGGGTGACCAGGATGCATTCAGGCAGTTGTTTGATGCCTTCTATGAAGGGCTTTGCAATTATGCAGACAGGCTTTTCAAAGACAGGGATTCAGCCGAGGAGATCGTACAGGACCTGTTCTGCAGGTACTGGGAAAAGCGATCTGAGATCGAAATCAGTTCATCACCAAAAGGTTACTTCATTATGGCAATAAAAAACCGATATCTCAATAAGGTCAAGGAACAGAGGGTCCGTCAGGAAGCTCACAGGGAGATCCATCTCAGCGCGCGGTCCAGTCAGCTTGAGGCACCCGTATTCGACCTCCAAAACAGGATCAATGAAGCCTATGAGCTTTTGCCTGAGCAATGCCGAAAAGTTTTCAGGATGAGCAGGGAAGAGGGGCTGAAGTACCCTGAGATTGCAAACCAACTCGGGCTGAGTATCAAAACCGTTGAAAATCAGATGGGAAAAGGGCTGAGAATATTCAGAACCCATCTGAAAGAATACTTGCCTCTTTTGATCATCTCTTTAATAAAATGGCCATGGTGAATCGGGAAAATATGGAAGAATTAATGGCAAAATTCCTTTCCGGGAATATGACTCCTGAGGAAGAAAAGGCTTTCGAGCAATGGCGAAAAGAATCCGGGGAGAACGAAGATGAATTCCTCGCCTTCAAAATGGCCTGGGATCTGGTGGATAAGCCGGGAAGCTTCGACCGGGAGAGAGCTTGGGAAAAGGTTCAGTCCAGGATAGGTTTCGACAACGCGAAGGTCATCCCGTTTTATCAACAGGGTTGGGTAAGGATTGCCGCTTCGCTGTTGTTGGTTTTATCGGTTGTACTGACATTGTATCGATGGGATATTCTGGGAGTTGGAAAATCCTATACGGCACTCAGCGGGGTTAAAGCCATCAACGAATTCACTCTGGATGATCGATCTGTTGTCAGTTTGAGATCCGGGACCATTCTAGAAGTTGAAAATTCATTTGGTCGGTCCGAACGCAGGGTCAAGCTGGAAGGGACGGCCTTCTTTGAAGTTCAGCGTGATGAAAGCAAACCTTTTGTGATCAGCACAGCATTTGGAGGCATTCAGGTATTGGGAAC
>JANQHS010000420.1 GCA_028282565.1 Cytophagales bacterium
CTGACTTTGCCCATCCCGGATATGCAGGATATACATTCCTGCTGGCAGTTGGCTGGTATTGACCACCACCTTCTCCCCTTCTTTCCGCGATTCCAAACCAAACTCCCGTCCATAGGAGTCCAGAATTGAAATGAATATTGCACCGCTCCAATTCCCTGAAATCATGAGTTGTTCGGAAGCGGGGTTGGGGTATATATGGATAGGCTCATCTGCAAGATTATTTGCCGTTCCAGTCAGGACTACTTGTACACAACTTGAAGTGTCAACACAATTGTTTTCCCTCAGTTCAACCGCATAGCCACCGCTGTTTGCCGGGGCAAACGAAACACCCGTTTCTCCCGGAATAATGGCAAAATTGTTATTACAATCCAGCCATTGATAAGTAGCATTGGCATTGTTGGCAAAGAGCGTATCGCCGCTTAAAGAAGTCGAAATATCCGACACGCTATCAACAACAAGATGAAGCGTAACCAGTGAATCACAACCTGCACCGTTGATTAGCAAAAATGTCGCCGAATCATTCGAGTTGGTATAGGTAATGCCATCGATCCAGGTATAGGGTCCGCAAGAGACTACCGAATCGATTCCTGAGCTTGGCTGATTCACCGTCAGGTCAAGTGCAATGATCGAGTCGCAGTCCATAGAATTGATCAGAGCGAATGTAGCCGAATTGTTGGATGAAGAATAGGTAACCCCATCGATCCATGTATAGGGTCCACAAGAGACTATGGAATCTGTTCTTGAGCTGGATTGATTGATAAGCAGGTCAAGTGTAATGATCGAATCGCAGCCGGCGGCGTTGACCAGAGTGAACCTTGCCGAATCGGTGGATGCGGAATAGGTTATTCCATCAATCCAGGTGAAGGAGTCACAGGCTATGATCATTTCCGTGGCTGTGCTGGGAAGACATTGGCTCAATTTCTGGACAAAAGCATCTCCATTGCCAATTTCGCTCAGGATGCTAATCCCCGTTCCAGGATCAAAATCGACATTGGCTTCAAAAAAGCCGGTGGAATGCACATTTCCTGCCTGATCAACATCAATACCCAAACCTTCATCGACAGAGCTACCTCCGATCTTTGCAACCCATTCAAGGATCCCCGATGGATCAAGCTTTTGAACAAATATGTCGCTCTGGCCTACGGAACCCAAATTCAAGATACCGGAGCCAGGATCAAAATCCATACTCCCGTAAAACCATCCTATGGTATAGGCATTCCCTGCCTCATCAACATGGATATCCATACCCATTCCTGTTTGGGTCCCTCCTATCTGCCTTGCCCATTGATAATCACCGTTTGAGTTCAATTTTTGAATGAAAACGTCGCTCTGGCCAAGAGAGGTAAAATCCGTTGTGTCCACTCCGGGATCAAAGTCTACCGTTGTTCTAAAAAAACCCGTGGTGTAAATATTCCCCGCCGAATCCAGGTCAAGGGCATGGCCATAATCGGCTTGACTTCCACCCATGCGTTTGGCCCAGAGGAAATTTCCATTCGGATCCATCTTTTGAACAAAAATATCATCACTGCCGACCGTGCTCAGAGAGAAGGTATCCACACCCGGATCAAAATCTGCTCCTATGCTTCCGAACCGGCCGGTTGTATATACATTTCCGATATCATCAACAGCCAGGGAATATCCCAGATCCTGTCCCGTACCACCCATATTTCTGGCCCAGAGAAATTTACCTGTGGAGTCCATTTTTTGAACAAAGACATCATGATTCCCATTGGAAGTGAGAATCGCGGTACCCGTATCAGGATCAAAATCAACCGAGGCGTTGAAGAAACCCGTTGTATACAGATTCCCAAAGCCATCAATATCCATGTCATACCCACCCTCACTTCCTACGCCAGCCAGGGGTTTGACCCAGGAAAAACCACCATTGACATCCATTTTCAGTACATAAGCTTCTGTTAATGAAGCGCTTAAGGTGCTTGTGCCCGGGCCCGGATCAAAATCAACGGTGCTTCCAAAGCTTCCCGTCAAATAGAGATGACCGACCCCATCCAATACAATTGAAAATGCCCGGTCGAAAGCCGTACCCCCTATGGAGTGAGCCCAGACGAAGTTGCCCTGATGATCCAGTTTCTGAATAAAGAAGTCTCTGGACCCGGCAGAGGTATAGGAGGCTGTCCCTGGTCCCGGATCCAGATCTATGGTCCCGGTAAAAACTCCGGTGGTGTATATGTTTCCCTGATCATCAACGGTAGTGGAAATTCCCTCATCTGCACCGGTTCCACCCATTCCTACAGCCCAGTCAAAATCCTGGGCCTGAAGGCCTTGAATGACAAAGCTGAAGCATAACAGGAATAAGGTTAAGGAGTGGTTTTTCATAGCATGTCCTTTTAAAGTTCCGGGGCTTCACGAAACTAAAAAAAAGTCCAAAGATCAACATCCCCTTTCGTCAATAAAACCTCCACCACTTGAATTCCGCGGTGCGCTATGCCTCCTATTCTTACTTTACGAGCCACGGACTTCTCCAGGCAGGCATTAGGATAAGGGCTCTGAAATACTCAATTTTAGGAAAACATTGACATGCGACATCTACTCTATTTACTGCTCATTTCCTCTTTGATCTGGAGTTGCTCAGAGAAAAGCTCTACTCCTTCACCAAGCCCCATTCCGACACCGGAAATAGATATGAATGATAGCGAATCGGTGGAAGATGCCTTCGCCGAGTCCAACCCCACCTGGACAAAGAAGGAAGGCGATATGCCCGAAAGTGTTGGCTACCCTTTCGTTTCCATAGCCTTGTACGACACGCTGCAGTGTTTTAACGGCCGAGAGACATCCATCGGATTTCACGATTATCAGGATGAGGTACCAAGTGGGTTTTATGTTCGCCTTGTAGGTTCAAACTCCTATTATGTTGTTCCCGTAGATGAAAACCTTCGCCAGGGTGTTGGCTCGGCAAGAGCGAGGAGGCTGGTAAGGGCTAATCCGCTTTTGATAGAACCGGAAGCAAATGGACATGTCAGTGAGGATATGTATTTCTTAAAGGCGTTCATTCCGGCTGAGCTTAAACCCGGTATTATGGAATTGGAATTCAAGGCATACTTTCCAAATGGAAATGTGAGTGATATCATGAAAGGCCAGATCCAAGTGCTTCAACTGGGCGTAGGTCCGGCGACCTCGGCAGCCATGATCATGGGAAATTGGAAAATAAACAAGATGCTTTTTAATGATCCTTCCCTCGAAATTCAGGAGCTTATTTTTGGCTCGAAACAAAGCCTCACTACAACTCTTATCGCCTACTGCCAGGATGGTAGTATTCAAAATATCCTCTTGGAAATCACCTATCTATACTTCGGTTCCATAAACCTGTCACCCAACGGTACTTATCATTCGGTCCTGGATTTGAAAGCCAGGACCGCAGATTTTGACGATCCGAACTGGGATTGCGGTGACCCAATAAACTATGTCGATGTAAGGGAAAAAGAAGAGACCACAGGAAGCTGGGGCTTGAGCGATGATGGTCAATACCTTATTTCAATTATCGATCCCTATTTTGATGAAGATGGATATTACTATTCTCAATATACCAGCTATTCTAAAATTATTAAGAACAATGGTGCTCAATTAACCTTAAGAGAACATTACTCCTACGATCCTGGTATGTACACCGAAATGGTTCTGGGTCGCTGAATGGTTTTTCGGCAATGAATGATGACCATCTGCCCTGGTATCCAGGGAGGGATTAGGAGGAATCGCGAGGTGTGCCCTGAACCAACTTTAGGGATTCTGTCCCGTATAGCCTAAAGTTTTAGGAATCATCGGGTTCTATATGGATCAAAACCTGACCAATATTTGGAATCTTATCTCGGAGGTGGTCCTGAAGTCGATGAGAGATGTCATGGCCGTCTTTGACCGAAATATTAGCATCAACGATAGCATGAAGATCAACAAGGTAGGTCATGCCTGATTTTCTGATAAAACATTTTTCTGTATCAATAACTCCCTCAACCTGCCCGGATCGCATCCTTATTTCTTCGATCAGATCATCATAAAGATGTTCATCCATCACCTCTCCCAAGGCGGGCCTGAAAATGCGGTAGCTATTGAAAAGGATAAAAGCAGAAGCAAACAATGCTGCCCAATCATCCGCCGCTTCATAACCCTCTCCAAATAGAGTGGATATTGAGATCCCAATAAAGGCCATAACGGAGGTAACTGCATCACTACGATGATGCCAGGCATCAGCCTTCAAGGAGGAACTATGGATTTCCTTGCTCTTCCGAATTACAATTTGAAAAGACAACTCTTTCCAAATGATGATCGCACCAAGAACATAGAGGGTCCATGGACTCGGAGGGATATGGGGAGTCTGAATATTGATAATACTCCTGTACCCAATAACGAAAGCAGAAACAACCAAAAAGGCAACAACCAAAAATGTGATCAAGGGTTCAATTTTACCATGGCCATAGGGATGGTTATCATCCGCTGGTTTACTGGCATACCTTAGGCCCAAAAGAACCAGGGCTGAAGAAAATATGTCTGAGGTAGATTCGATCGCGTCGGCGATCAAAGCATAGGAATGGCCAAGTACTCCTGAAACTCCCTTAATGATCGCCAACAGTATACTGCTAATTATACTGAATATCGAAGTTTGGATCGCGGTCTTTGTGGCCTCCAATAGTTGCTTGTTTAGGTGCCAATTTAGT
>JANQHS010000472.1 GCA_028282565.1 Cytophagales bacterium
ACTCCTGATAGACCTGAGCATGGGCATGGGAGCCGATCTGTTTTTTCTCAAACAGGGTTTTCAGAAGGCCATTGGATTTGAATCAAATGAGGATCTGGCCGAGATCAACCGGTTCAACTTTGACCTTTGGGGGGAAGTTGATGTTTTGATCAAAAACAAGGATTCAATATTGGGATTTGATTCCCTTGCGGATGAAGCGGATCTGATCATCATTGATCCTGACAGAAGGAATCAAAAGGGTAGGGTTTTCAGGTTTCTTGATTCCAGCCCGAATATCGCAGGAATGATCCCTGATCTTTTGAAAAGATCGAAGAGGGTATTGGTCAAATCCAGCCCTATGCTGGATATCGATTATGGGATCCGTGAATTGGGAAAACCCTCATCGATCAGGATCTTATCCGTTGAGCGCGAGTGTAAAGAGGTTTTATTTGAGTTCGGAAGCGAAGGGAAAGACCATCCAAAACTATTTTTGGACTGGTACCATAAGGGGGTATGGAACTGTGTAGAAACCAATTGGAAAGAGCCTATCGAATCCGGGGTTTCATATTCCGCGTTAAGAGATTTTCTATATGATCCGAACCCGGCTTTCATGAAGGCGCAATCCTTTGATATGATCTCCAAAAGGTATTCTTTGCTAAAAATTTCAAGGAATACCCATTTGTTTACTTCCCAGGAACTTAACCCGGATTTTCCCGGTCGAAAATGGAGGGTCATCCGATCGGGAGAGCCAGGTGCTTTGAACTCAGTAGGTTCTTCAGCCAATGAAATCCTGATCAGAAATTACCCATTGTCAAAAGAGCTGATCCTAAAAAAGTATAAACTCGATGAGGGAATAGATGGCTCTTTGTTTTTCTTCCTTGATGGGGAGGGCAAAAAAAAATGGGCTCTGTGCGAACCCATTTGATGTCACTTTTTGTCGTTTAGACCAAGTTCGGTCCTTAATTTTTGGTTTTCGAGTTTGAGGTTTTCGATCTCTTCCTGTTGTCCCTGCATCATTTCATATAGTTCCTGAATTCCAGCGGTAAGAACTGGAGTGAGTTGACCGTAATCGATTCCCATAGGATCGACATTTGGATCACTTTCAGGGCCACCGGAAACGATCCTTGGCATGACTTCGAGCATTTCCTGAGCGATGAATCCTTCCTGAACCAATCCGGGTACCGATTTAAATTCGTATCGCCTAGGCCTCATTCTATTGATAAGATCCAATCCGTTTTCCAGATCGACAATGTTGGTTTTCAACCTGCGATCGGAACTGGTATTGAAATTTACTCCTCCTCCGCCATTTCCACTGACACTACCGATCTGAGAGCCACCTCCATTGAGAAATCGGAGCATGTAATTAAATGATCCCGGAGTCGCGGTACCAACCCTTATTCTCAAGCCGTCGGCGTTCGTTCCGGTATTGTTGTTATAGATCTC
>JANQHS010000069.1 GCA_028282565.1 Cytophagales bacterium
ATCCCTTCCGGAACTGATCTACTTATCATTATAATGATACCGGCAAGAAATTACGGTTATCGACTCTTGGTCAAAACTGTAAACCAATCTGTGGGTATCATTGATTCTCCTGGACCAATATCCTTTCAAGTCTCCCCTTAATAGCTCGGGCTTGCCAAGTCCTTCCGTGGGGGTCTCCTGAATGGAATTGATTAATTCTCCAATCTTTTTGGCAATTTTTGGATCCTTCTTTTTGAATTTGAAGTAGTCTTTCTCAGCAGGCTTTTTAAAGAGGACTTTTCGCAAATACTATGCAAATTCTGAAGATAGATCAATGGATTTAGAATCCATTGAATCCAATAAGTGCTTCTTGTTTGGTGCTCTGCCTAGCAAGTATTCTGTCTCAGATAGATCATTAGCCTTGAGGGCCAATTCTTTGAACTTTTCCATTCTCTGGCAAATGGAGGCCATAGCATTCTTTAGCTCCCAATATTTTGGAGGAACAATTGAATCATAGGCCCTTATGACCGAAAGGAGTGAATCAATCTTATCCATTTCCTCCTTCACGATTAGGGTTGGCTCTTCTTCAAATAGTGCGACCAATCCAGCAACTTTTAGTTCCAAATTTTGGATCTGCCGGGTCACATACCCCATTAATTGAGACATGATGAAGTCAGAGAGCTTAGCAAAAGGGAGGGTTAGCTTAAGTGCTCTAGACTCAGGCGAGATGGTGGATAACGAATACACTTGCTTTCGAATCTTTATCAAAATAACGAATTCTTTGTGTATAAGTACACAAATCTCATCAAAATCATCATTAAAGAGGATACTCAGGTGTTGAGATATACCCTTTATTTGGGGTTCATATAAACATCAATAGTAAACACGTTTTTTTGAGTTAATGATAGAGCCCCGGAGATCATTCTGGGGCTTTCTCTTTATTGAAATTAGACCAAAATATCGTCATAAATCAGGATTGATCTTCCTGAAGATATGCATCTGTTTTGACCGGGAAGTCTCACTTGATTTTTGAATACCTACCTAACAATCTCATCATAAGCTCTTGTTGACGAATGGATAGATTGGGATCTGAGGGTTCGCCTTCCTCATCTCTTCGATCATCTCCTCCCGCTCTGCTTCCGGGATTCCGGCACCGATCACAACCAGATCAGCTTCGGCATTTTTTAGGATTTCTATGATCTCATTTGTAGCCAACACCTGACGACCCATTCTTTTGAGTTCAACGCTGAGCACATCCAGGGTCGTTTGCAGTCTTCCAACTAAGAGGATCTTGGGTTCCATAAATGATGGGTTTACATGAGAATGTTCTTTTCCGGTTTAATGGGTTCCGGGAGATCGGTTTCACCCAACATTTCCCTGAGGTCGATCTCTATGGTTCTGGAAAGAGAGGTCATGGGCACATCATTGGCCCCGCCCGAGAATGGGTTTTCCGTGGCCTCACCGATCTTTTCCATGGTATGAAAAACCCAGGCGACCATGGCGCTAAAAGGTACCGTAAGCCAGACGAAATGTTCGCCGAGCTTCTGGAATTCCTGGATCATACCAAAGGGCACCAGGACGATAAAGATCCAGACAAAGTAGAGATTGATGGTGGCAAATTGCCTTGGGTACGGAAAGTTCTTGATCCGCTCACACTTTCCCTGCAAGGTGAAAAACTCCTTGAGTATATTCTCCATTTCCATATGCCTGAAATCATCGATCAGTTTTCTTTCCATCAATTGCCGGAGATCCTGAGACTGAAGCGCGAGTATTTGGGTGCCCCCATTTTTTGCTTTCAGAACTTTTTCCATTTCCTCCTTCGTTAAGAATTTCTCAAGCTCGGGCTCGATCGGGTCATCCTGCTCCTGAACATAGTACAGTTGGCGGTATTCCTTGTTGTGTTTTTTATGTATGCTTTCCCAGGGCTTTGATTGTCGAAGTTGAAATCTCAGAGCGGTAAGCCAGGCCATATGCCTGTAGATCAAGCGTTTTCTAATGGCCTCCAGTTCTTCCTCGGAAACAGGATCCGGATTATGAGAATTCGAAACATAGTCTTTGGACATGATGCCCCAGGTCCGGCTGGTATTCACAATTCCACCCCAGATCTTCCTCGCCTCCCATAGCCTGTCATATGTGGCGTTGTTCTTAAATCCCACCAGGAAGGCCACAGCTGTACCGACGAGCGCGATCGGCAACCATGGGATGGTGATAAAATCCCAACCCATAAGATCGTATAGAAGAGTGGGTACAGCTGCGATCAATAAGAACCAAAAGATCTCTCTTCTGGTCCAAAAAACGACTTCCCGAATCGAAAATTTTTCTCCTGCGTGCATTTTATGATGTTTTGTGACTGAAGATCTCTTTCATCTCCGTTCTTGCTCAGCCTTTCATTGATTCTATGGTCGATCTCAGCCCTTCCTCATAGTCGGTAGGGCCGAATCCGAATGCTTTTTCAAACTTACTGCTGTCGAACAGGTAGGGAGAGTCTACCTGATATAGCATTTCCATGTTTTCCTTTATGGCATTAATGAACAAACCCAGAACCCCTAAAAACCATCTTTTCAAAACCATGGTATTGGCTTCCTTCCCCATGATCTTCCCTGCCAACTGAACATATTCTTTTCCGGTGAGGGCCTTCCTGTCTGTCGGAAGATGCCAGATCTGATCAAAGGCCGATTCCGTATTTCCCAAAATCGCACAGGCCTTCCCGGCATCAGGAGTATAGATCAAACTGTGTTTGAGGTCCTGGTTGATCATCCATTGGGGGCTTTTCCCCTTCAGCATATTCTCGATGACCATGAGGTTGAAAAAACTCAACGGGGTTTCGGGTCCGTAGAAATCCGGAGCCCTGGTAATAATGGCCTTAAGATCACCCGCCTTCACTTCATCCAGGATCATCTTTGCGATCTCAGCTCTGACCTGTCCCTTTTTGCTATCGGGCTTGATCGGGGACTCCTCTGTCATCCAGCCATCCACCTTTCCGTAGGCATAGACATTGTCAAAGAACAACAGTTTACATCCATGTGCCTTGCAAGCCTGGATCACATTTTTCATGATCAATGGCCACTCCTTCTGCCAGATCCTGGTCTTGTATTCCAGGCCAACCGTCAGGTAAGCCACATCACAACCTTGGATGGCCTTTTGCACCTGTTCGGCGTCCTTCAGATCGGCGGGAAACAATTCATTGTTTTCATGGATCTTTTTGGGATTCCTGCTCACCAGTCGGATAGGTTCATTGTATTCCTGAAGAGCCTTCGTGATCTCTCTTCCAATCACTCCGTTTGAGCCCAGTATTACTTGCATAACGATGTCGAATAGGAGATAAAACTACTTTGTTTCCTGATATTTTTTGAGTAGGGCATTTGTTTGCTTTTGAAGTTTTTTCCTGAAATACCCTGTTCCTCCGAGCAAAGCTCCTTTGAGTCCTAAAGCCTGGATCGCCCAACGGTGCAGGTCGAACTTGTCAATATGCTCGATGATCAGGTCATCCCTGAATCTCAAATTTGCCTCAACGATGTTGTGGACTTTTCGGGCAGTTTTTGAAAAGGTATAATCAGCTACCCATTGAGCTTTTATGATGGGACCGGTTTCTTGAGCAACCGCAAAGGAGATTTCCAGGTCTGTGGATCTTTTGATGAGCATTCTCCACATATCCGGCACATCCCTTCCCTTTAATTTCCCGAATGCCGGATCCTGAAATACGACGTCGGGATGGTAATGCCTTGCCATCTTTTCCGCATCTTTTTCCTGAAAAGCGGAATAAAAATCCTTTACGATCTTAATATGATCCTCCATGATAGAACTATTTCAGCGCGTTGGCGATAAGTGTATGAAAATGATGAACGCCCTTTTCCATGGTAGGTGAGAACCGTCCGGATCTGTAAAAGCGCGACTTCACTCCCTTCTGAACGGCAAGAACGATCTCTTCATCTTCCATTTCAACACGGTGCAGATCCGCACCTGCTCCTGATTCCAGCTTTGATTCGTCGAAAACATAGGAAAGGAAGCTGATCCTGGTTTTTTCCAACTCGATAGGTTTTACAACATTGATCGACAAGCCCCAGGGGTATACATTGATCATTAGATTGGGGAAAACCCAGTAATAATATGCGGCGATGTTTTCTCCTTCGTCGGGATGCCCCGGGGGAAAATCAAAACAGAATTCCGGATCATCCGATCTTCCGATCTGGACATTGAAGTACTCTTCCAGTTCGATCTGGTACTCGGAATACTTCAATACCTCATTCAGCCCTTTGTGGACAAATGGGATGTGAAAGCCTTCCAAAAAATTATCGCAGTACAATGCCCAATTTGCCTGAAGATCATAGTTCTTGGACCTCGAAGCGGAAAACGCCGCCTCCTCCAGGGGAAGGAATCCCAATCTTTCCTCCAGTCGGTCAATTATTTTTTCAAAATCAAAACCCGGACTCATCGCCGTGAATTTTAAGGGCCCCCAATCGAGAAGTGGAAAGGGCTTGAGGTGATCTTCGGCTCTCGGAAAATCCCTGGCATCTTTGAATTCGGGCATCGATCTGAATTTTCCCGAAAGGTCGAATTGGCGTCCGTGATAGCCGCAGGTCAGGTTTCTACAGGATCTTTCTTCATCGACGATGAGATTTCCCCGATGCGTGCAAACATTTGAGAGGCAATGAACCCTGCCCGCATCGTCTTTTGTCAACACCATTGGTTCTTCCATCAGTCCCTCCAGAAACAGAAAGGGATGAGCTGAATTCTTCATGAGTGTCATTGGATCCTCGACCAACTGCCAGCTGTTCTGAAAGATACTTTCTCTGCAGTCTTGAAAAACATTCGGGTCTCTGTAAAAAATGGCCGGGAGCGTTTCTGCCTTGGTGATATCCGGATCTATACGGAATTGCATGGAGTCAATTTCGGCAAAAGGGAAGTCCGAATCAAAATTTGCCTTCGGAAATAGGTAGATGGCTAAAACAACAGCCCCACACGTACATCGATGATCTCCGCGGTTGCACCATGGGCCTTTAAACTGATTCCTGCATTCAGAGGGCCGGCAATCTGGTAGTAAAGACCATATCGTTGATAAACCCCATCGGTGGTAAAAGGAAAATCCTTATAGATATAAACGCCAAGCTCCTGGTTGAAAATGACCTTTCCGAAAGTGAAGTTATGCCCACCAAGTAGAGCGAAAACATAAGGATCAAAAGTTGTTCCGAACCTGGCATTCTTTTCTTCGAAAGACCCGTCCCTAGAGAATTCAACCCCCAGGGTCCATGCATTGGTTTTGGTGAAATTTTGCATGACTCCGGCAGCCCAACCCCATACAATGGTTTTTTTGTCCGGATGGATTTCGTCGGCATCCACTGTTTTTGTCGTTCCAAAGAGCCGGAAGTATTTTTTTAGGGATCGATCAACTTTAAGCGATTTTAGCCTTTTTGGAAGAGGTTCTGTGACCGGATCGATCACATAATCAACGCCCAATGACAGGGTCGGGAAATTGATCCCTTTATTGGGCATTTGGATGCCTCCATTCGAAATATGGTTGTAAAAGGCGCTGAGATTGATCTGCCAGTTGGGATCCACCTTGTAGTTAAGGCCAAGGTTCATCAGCAACATAAAGCTTATCGGAGAGCTGTAGAACAGATTCGTCGGATTTTCGGTTTCGTGATAAACCTGATCCAAAAAAGCCAGGCCAAATCCGGCACGATAGGAGAGATAGAATTTATGGTTAAACCCAAATTGAGGTTCCACAAAAAAGATCAGATTGTAGGAATTCCCCAGCACTGAAGGGTTCTGATAGTTGAAATACGTAAAGGAAAACCCTGCTTTTGAATAGCAATTGCAGGTTTCCCAACTCTTTTCACCTATGAAGAATTTGCTGGCATCGATTTGAACCCCCCAGGGATTGGTATTTGAGATCTCCTTCAGATCCTGGCTATGGGGGATTATAAACCCTATATGAGATTTGACACCCAGATAGGTCGGGTTTTTTGTTTCCGATCCCTCCGCCTTGAGCTCCAAGGAAATTATGAAGATCGCAATGCTAATCGTAACCCTGGCTTTCACATGAGAAAATTCGGGATGATCAAAACGTTAATTCACCAGGTCGGGATTGCCCATTTTGCCACTTTGGTAATCTCTGAAACATTGCTCGATCTGTGCCTTATTGTTCATCACAAAGGGGCCATAGGAGTAAACAGGCTCATTTAGCGGCTGCCCACCAAGCAGTAGGATCTCGGATTTTTCCGATGAGAATAGTTCGATATTGCTTTCTCCCCTTTCGTAAAGTGCGATCTGATTAGGCTTAAGTACCTTTCTTCCCTCAAGTTCGAGAGAGCCTGAAATGGTATACAGGAAGGCATTGTGTTGGGGGTTGGTGGGAATGCTGATCCTGGCACCGGGTTTTGTTTTTATGTGTACATAAAAGGCCGGAGAGAGGGTTTCAATCCGAGATCTTATACCCATAAAATCTCCAAGTACCACCTTTGCCGTATAATCGGGCTTGACCAGAGTGCCCATTTGCGCATCCGCATGAACCTCCGTTTGAGGAGCCATATACTTGAATTTGGCAGGGGAGTTCAGCCAGATCTGAAATCCATGATATGATCCTCCATTCTCATAAAGGCCCTGTCCGCTTTCCTCCATGTGGATCGCCCCTCTTCCGGCGTTGAACATCATAAAATCGCCTTTTTTGATCTGGAAATCATAGTTTAGGCTGTCCTTATGATGCCCGTTTCCAGAGAGAAAATAGGTCGTTGGGGTAAACCCGGCATGAGGATGTGCGTTGACCCTGAGCGGTGCAGAGCCGGCTTCAATACTTGCAGGACCAAATTCATCGAACAAAACATATGGGCTAACATAGTCAAGGTGGTTACCGGCAAATGCCCGTAGAACGGGCAAGGTGCCAACCTTGACCTTATGTGCATTCAGAACCTTCCTCACCTGTCTGTTTGCTCCCGAAAGGATCATTCCGGAAGCCGAAGTGACAATTGAAGGAATTGCGATGCTTGCGCCGATAATGGCAGAACCCTTTATGAATTGCCTTCTAATCATTTTTGTATTTTTTCAACCCCTCCGGAATCAAAAAAGTTTGATGGCTTACCTTTTTAGGACAAGAGGGATCCTTGAGACCTCCGAACTTCCCTGAATGAACAGTAAATACATTCCCGGCTTTAACTTCTGGCTCAGGCGATAATTACCCGCAGGCTTCCCGGGCCATTGAGCAAGTTTCTTTCCGGCCTGGTCGTATATGAAAACATCAAAACCTTCAGTCTTCGGTCCTTCAAGGATCCTAAAATGTGAAGAGGCAGGATTTGGAGCGATTCTGATTTCCGAACCTAAGGAATTGCTTCCCGGCAATCCGACTATGGTTACGGGGACGCATCTCGAGGTGTCAAAGCATCCGGACTGACCGACGATAACCCAATAGTTTCCCGACATACTCGGTGTATAAAACTGAAATGTATCCAATAGGATGTTAGATCCACATTCGAACCATTGATATGTAGCATTGCTTGCATTGGCGATCAGGGTTGTACCGCTTATTGTTATGGAGGTATCCACATCCAATATGGTCAGCGTTATCGTGAGTACACTATCGCATCCTGAAGAATTCGTTAGCGTGTCCATATAAGTTCCCGAGCTTGTCCAGACCTGATTTCCACTGGGACTTAGATATGGTGAACAACCTGTGATGTTTTGACTCGAACTGGCATTCAGGATGGTCAGGTTTACCGTGAGAATACTATCGCATCCCACTGAGTTGGTGAGTGTATCCGTATAGGTGCCTGAGCTGGTCCAGATCTGACTTCCACTAGGGCTTAAATAGGGAGAACAACCCGACAAGTTCTGATTCGAGCTGGTACTCAGTATGGTCAGGTTGATAGAAATGACACTATCGCAGCCGATTGAATTTGGAATTATGTCGGTATAGGTACCTGAGCTATACCAGGTTTGTGTCCCACTGGGAGCGGTATAGCTTTCGCAATCCGAAACCGCGATCGTATCATATGTATCAAAACTGATAAGGCTCTGACCGCTCACCCAATTTGAACTGGGTCCATTCAGGGAAAATGAACTCAGGACCCCATCGTTACCATTCCCGGACTTGTCTGTCAGGCTTGTGATACCTGAATTATTTCCATTGGCGACTCCCTGGTTGAACCTATAATAGGCGACCAGTCCTGTTGGGCTGCCACAGATCTCTGTATTCATATCCGCATTGATCTCCATACCTGTTCTGGTGACATTCCAAATTTTAACCTCATCGATCAGCCCATCGAAGTTTCTGCTCAGTCCGGTATAATCTCCAATGATCAGGTTTTGGATGGAGTTCCCGATGGTGAGGATCGCGCTCATTGAATCGACCAGCATGCCGTCCAGATAGATCCTCATCATAGAGCCGTCATAGCTGCCTGCTATATGATGCCAGGTGTTCAGGCTCATTAAGGTGTCTGTGGTCAGCTCATTCCATGAGCCATCCCCAAGGTTAAAGTTGATCCTTCCTCCGTTTCCCACCCTCAGCATATAGCCGAAATCGCTTGAAAAGCCATTTTGCTCCTTGTTGATGACACAACCCTGCCAAACCTGGGATTTCCAGGCTCCTGCGTTTATCCAGGCTTCAAGCGTAATTGAAGTACCGGTTATTTGAAGGGAGACATCATTTCCACAGTCGACCCTGTCATCTAATCCGTCAAAATCGAGGGCATTTTGGGAAAAACCGGGAGTACTAAACAGAATAATCGAAAGGTAGAATGGTAGAAATCGCTTCATAGAACTGTTTTGATACCTTTAAGGTAGCCATTTTCCCGATGCTTCCGTTGTCGATTCAACCCGAAAATATGTAGCTCCACCGGAAATCGATTCCCATTAATATCTGATGCTTTGAGTTTTGGATCAATAAAAAATCAAAGCGATGAAAACTCTTACTATTCTTTCAATTGCATTTTTCGTTTCGGGTTGGGCTTTGGGTCAGGAATTGACTCAAACGGTCAGAGGGGTGGTTCAGGATGAGCAATCAGGTTTTGCCCTGCCAGGGGCCACAATAATGTTGGCTGGTACTGATTCTATCATTGGTACCGTTTCAGATGCTTCTGGAAATTTTGTTTTGACAGGAGTACCGGTAGGCCGCCAAAGTCTGGTTGTAACCATGATAGGGTATGAACCAAGAAACCTCGGAAATATCCAGGTTACTTCTGCCAAGGAGCCTTATATAGAAGTAAGCTTGCTTGAATCCGTAACCAATCTGGAGGAGGTTGTGATCAGTAGTGAAAAGGACCAGGCTTCCCCCATAAATGATTTTGCAGCTGTAAGCGCAAGACAATTCACTCTGGATGAGGCGGTCCGTTATGCCGGTGGTTTTTATGACGTCGCGCGAATGGCTACCAATTTTGCCGGTGTTTCTTCTTCGGGTGACGTCAGAAATGATATCGTTGTCAGGGGAAATTCACCAACATTTGTGCTCTATCGAATTGAAGGAGTACCTGTTCCGAACCCTAATCATTTTGGAACTTTTGGAGGTGCCGGCGGAGCGATTTCTATGATCAGTCAAAACATGCTTGCCAATTCAGACTTCCTGACTTCAGCCTTTCCTTCGGAATATGGTAATGTGTTAGGTGGGGTTTTTGATATCAATTTTCGAAAAGGAAATGGCCAAAAACGTGAGCATGTGGCACAATTTGGAATGAGAGGATTGGAATTGAGTACAGAAGGGCCCTTTTCAAAAAACTCCAATGCTTCCTATCTGGTGAATTACCGGTATTCCACACTTGAAATTTTTGATGCCATGGGGCTGGACATCGGAGTCCCTGCGGTACCGGAATACCAGGATCTATTGTTCAAGGTGGATGTTCCTACTCAGGGAAAGCTAGGCAGGTTCACAGTCTTTGGACTGGGAGGCATTGCCAGCATCAACCTGAATGACAGTGAGTTGGAAGATCCGGAAGAGTACTTTAATCAGGATAAGCCAGGAGATATTTACAATCAGACCAGGATGGGAGTGATGGGAATTTCCAATGATCATTTCTTCTCTAAAAATACTTCAGGGGAGATCACCTTTACAATCTCTAACTCCAGGGATCTATTTGAATATGACACCCTTACAGAACCGGATTTTACGGAAAAATCTCGCTACAGAGATGGATCTTTCACAGAGATGAGATACAGCCTTTGGTACCGTCTTGGACATAAGTTTTCAGCCAAGGACAAGGTCCAGACAGGATTTCTGATTGATTTTGCTGATGCAGATTTTGTTGAAAATGCTGTTGTCGATGGGGAGTATCAAAGAATTACAAATTACCAGGGCACCTACCAGCTCTATCAGGCTTTTGCCGATTGGCAGCACAGATTCAGCAACAGGCTAACCTTTAACCTGGGCTACCATATGCAATACCATGAATTAACAGATGCTATTGCCCATGAACCAAGAATCGGGCTAACCTGGGATTTTGCCGACAGACAAACCCTAAGCTTTGGAACGGGATTGCATTCCCAAACACTGCCAGCCTATGCTTATTTTATTTCTGAGACCGCACCTGATGGTACGCAGGTCTATAAGAATCGCAATGTTGGTTTTCAGCGCAGTGCCCATGTTGTGTTGGGCTATCAGAATCGCTTTGCAGCGGATTGGAGGTTCAAAGTGGAAACCTATTACCAGCATCTATTCGAAATTCCGGTAGAAACGATAGAATCTCACTTTAGTTCCATTAACACAGGAGCAACTTTCGATGGATTTCCGGATGATCTAGCCCCATTGGTCAACGAAGGGGACGGTCGGAATGTCGGGGTTGAATTTACCATTGAGAAATTCTTTAGCAGAAATTACTATGTACTTTTTACATCCTCGCTTTTTGATTCAAGATACCGAGGAAGTGATGGGGTAGAGCGCAATACCGCTTTTAATGAAAATTACGTATTCAATATTCTTGGCGGAAAGGAATTCTTATTGGGCCAGAGTGATAACAAGACCTTCGGGATCAATGCACGATTTAATTGGACTGGCGGACGTCCTTATATTCCGATCGACAGGGAGGAAAGCCAAATGCAGGGTGAGACCGTATTGGATTATTCAAGAGCTTATGAAGAGCAATATGACGATTACTACCGTCTGGACCTAAAGTTTATTTACACGATCAACAGTCCCAAGGTAACACACTCGATAGCACTCGATATCCAGAATGTCACAAACAATCAAAATGTGTTCACTCAAAATTATAATGTAAGTACCGATGAGATTACAACCGAATATCAAACAGGCCTCTTGCCTGAAGTTCAGTACCGTATTATGTTTTAATTTCGGATAAGGAAGTATGAAAACCGCAAAGAAATATGGGTATCGACTTCTGGTAGCTGTCTTGGTTCACCTCTTCTTCAAGGTGACCACAGCTCCGGATTTCGAAGAGATGACCACCTTCGATTCAGCCTTCCTGGCCTATTTCATTTATACTCTAACCGTTGTTTTTGTAGCCTGGGAGATCGGAGACAGGTTTTACAGGTATTACTCCAACAAATACCACGGCATCTTTATGAGTGCCAAGCCGCTGCTGCTCTTTTCCATAGGTTCTTTTGTGATCGTCGGGATCTTTTTGGCAGCAGCAACCTATCTACTGATCTATCATTTGGAACCATGGTTGAATTGTCCCCAACCCGAAAACCAGCTGGCCTATTACATCATAAAACTGATTTCCTCCCAAATGATCACCCTGCTCTTCATAGCCGGATTTATCATCAATCATTTTTGGAAATACAAACAGCAAAGTCAGGTCCTGCATGAAAGGATCATCAAGGAGAACGTGATGTACAAGTACGAGAGCCTGAAAAGTCAGTTGAATCCGCATTTTCTGTTCAACAGCTTTTCAGTATTGACCAGTCTCGTTCATAAGAATCCGGATCTGGCTTCTGATTTTATCTCTCAACTCTCGAAGATCTACCGATACGTCTTGGAAAATAAGGACCGGGAACTCGTACCGGTAGAGGAGGAGCTCAAGTTCCTGGAATCCTACCTGTTCCTGATGAAGATCCGTCATGATGAAGGCATTGAGGTGGATTATGATGTCAAAATGCTGGAAGGAAAATATTCCATTCCGGCCCTTTCCCTTCAGTTGTTGGCGGAGAATGCGGCCAAGCACAATAGCTTTTCGGAGGAAGCGCCTTTGAAACTCCGCGTATATACCGAGGAGGGAAAATACCTTGTGATCAGAAATACGCTCAGAAAAAGAAGGGCCTCTGGGCCAAGCACCAAGGTAGGCCTGAAGAATATCGATGAGCGCTACAGGTTGATATCCGATCTGCCGCCGGTAATCGAGGAGGATGATCGGTTCTTTACGGTTAAGCTTCCTTTGATCGAAAAACAGGCGGTATGAGGGCATTGATCGTTGAAGATGAGAAATTGACAGCCGAGCGTTTGGCCGATCTTGTGCAAAAGGAGAAGCCGGAGATCGAAATTGATCATATCGCAACCTCAGTTGGTTCTGCCCGAGAATATCTTCAAAACGGTTCCGATCCCGACCTGATCTTTCTCGATATTGAACTGGGCGACGGAACGGCTTTTGATCTTTTGGAAGAAACCAAGATCGATGCTCCGATCATCTTTACGACCGCCTATGATGCCTATGCCTTGAAGGCTTTTAAGTTCAACTCGATCGATTATCTCCTGAAACCCATCGATCCCGAGGAGTTGAGAACCGCTCTTTCCCGATGGGAAGAAAAAAGCAATAGAGACAGTCAAAAACCGGATTGGGAGGAATTAAGGCAAATGGTCCTTGGAAACTTTAAAAAGAGGTTTCTGATCAAGAGCGGGGACAAATACAAGACCATTCCCATTGAGGAGGTCGTGTATTTCTTTTCTGAAGATGGCTATACCTTTTTGTTGGGAAGGGATGGAAAAAAATCCATCGTGGACTACACCCTTGATGATCTCAATGAGATCCTTGATCCAACAAGGTTTTTCAGGCTTAATCGCAAGATCATCGCCCCCATCGAAGCGATTGACAGTGTGGCCAGTTATTTTAACGGGAGATTGATCGTAAGCGTCACTCCGGATTTTTCGGAGCAAATTGTGATCAGCCGCGAGAGGGTGAAGCCTTTCAAAAACTGGCTCGACGGTTAGTCCGGATCTGAAAAATAATCCCTCATGGGGCTGAAGTAAAACTCCTCCCAGCCTTGCTCATAATCTGGTTGGCCGGCGGGTATTCCCGTATGGATCAGGGTCAAGTCGGTCCCGTTCTCCGATTCGCTTAGATGAATTTCAATTCTGGAATTGGGATCCTCGTCAGCAAATTCGCTTGTCCTCCATTCCTGAATGATCAGGGAGGGCCGGTTTAGCTCCAGGTTTTTTCCGCTGATGTATCCATCCCAAGCAGTGAAGGATGCTCCGATCTCATCGCTGCATTCAGCTTCGCCTCCGGTCATTTTGCTATGACCTTCAGTGGCAACCCAATTATCAAATATCGATTCAGGGCTTGCCGGTATGATGGTCTTTATGGTGAATTCCTGTTTGCGTTCGCTCATGGCACTTAGATCTTGCTGAGATCTTTTTGGGTTAGATCTGATTCTCGCTGATCCCCGGTGTTCAGTGTTGTTCCCGGCTCAAAAAGCAACATTTCTACTTCATCCATGGCTATAGGGCAATGCTCTACACCATGCGGTATGATCACGAATTCACCGGGATGGAGATCTATATCCCCTTCTCGCAGTTTGATCCTCAGATGCCCCTTCAGTACCAGGAAAAGTTCATCTTCCCTGGCATGTTTATGCCATACAAATTCTCCACTGGCTTTGGCCAGTTTGACCATCTGGCCGTTTAGTTCTCCGGCTATTCTGGGATTCCAATGATCTTTGAATGAATCAAATTTCTCTTGCAGATTAACCTTTTGAATTTTCATAGCCGTAAAAACTGAAGATGCTTACTGCTTTTCGTAAACCATCTCCCATTCCCGGAATAAGGTTTCCTCAAAACGTCGATATACCTTTCCGTCTCTTACTTCGAGCGTTTCCTTATCTCGAGCTATGGCTCCAAGTATGATATCTCCGTTTTGATGAGCAAGATCTGTCCTCCCAATATCTCCGCAATCCATATTTGAGAAAACCAGTTCCTCAACTCTTTCAACAGCGGCTGCATTGCAAAGAGTAGATGTTCCCTTTTGACCCAGCGTGACCGTCATGTCTTTGAAGAACTCAATAAAGTTTGCATCGCTTTTGCAGGAGTCTGGATACTCACTTTCGGTCGTCCCGTCCATGGGATTGGTGATCAGAACATCTTTCAAAATGTACTTTCCAAGTACGGGCCCATCTCCATAGGAGATCGAAGCATTCACCTGTATGGGCAGGCTCAGATTCCTGTTCCATACGAAGGTGCTATTCGGGCCATTGCCTGCCAGAGCATTGGGCTCCCAGTTGGATTCGTCCTTGTAACGCAGATCATAGTAATAGTTTCCATCCGCCAAAACACCCAGATCGATCACACCATTGGCATTGGGATTTCCACTGAATATCGCATTTGCAGAATTGTTCCAATCATCTTCCGATTTGTAGATATTGACTGTGGCAATGCTTTCATCGGGGTCAGCTTCGTTCGCATACTGACAACTGTTCTCATTGTCAATGGTAAACTTGACCTGTACAGTGGGTTCGGCGGCATCGTCACTATCACATGAATATGAGAGAAAGGCGATTGCGATCAGTAGGGTACTTAGGTATTTATTCATTTTGATTTTTTTGGAAGGACAAAAATCTTAAAATCCATTCAATCGGGGAAAAAATCTATCTTTTAGTCCGGGCAACTGTATGATTTACGGAGAATATTAAGTGAAAAGACGGTTCAAGGCAACCCAATAGGAGATCATATGGGTGGATCCATATGCCACCAATCCCAACCCGGGTCGGTTTTCCGGTCAAGTAGCCGGCGGTTGTACTGAAGAAGACGAGTGACTAATTCTGCTCAACCGCCGATATGAATTCTTTGATGATCAAGCTGGATTTCTCGGATTTGTGAAAGTGGGATTAAGGATCTTGGCGCCGTAATAGATCATGAAGCCGGCGGTGAAAAACATGATCAATGAATAGACTGCCGGGGCAATTGCAAAGGTTGTATTCCCAAGGAGTCCGATAGCCACTCCAAGCGCGAGGGTTCCATTTTGAACCCCGGATTCGATCGAAATACTCGTGGCCTGGCGGTTTTCAAGCTTGAATATTCTTGAGGTATAGAAGCCGACCAGCATGGTGACCACATTTAGGGCAAGAGTGATCAAGCCCGCCTGAGCAAAATATCCGACGATGTTATCCCGCTCTTTGATGATCAATCCGATAATGATCAGCATCAGAATTGCCATGGAGGCGATGCGAACAGGTTTGCCCATTTTATGCGCAAAATTGGCGGCATATCTTCGGACAGTCATTCCCACGATCACCGGAATGATCACGACCATGAAAATATTCCTGATGGATTCCACAATATCCAGTTTGACGACTGTGCCCTCCTGGATCAGGGAGATCATGGCAAAATTCACCACAAAGGGTATGGTCAGCACCGAGATAAAAGAGCTGAATGCTGTCAGG